>NZ_NTVM01000013.1:13069-412255 GCF_002558005.1 Bacillus sp. AFS012607 | reverse complement strand
GTGAAAGAGAGAGGGAGTTTTAAAGAAAAGATAGAAAGACAAAAAAATAAGACCATCATTTATAAGATGGTCAAGGAAGGGGACAATTTATGTCAATTTAATTAGGGATGGAAGCTATTCAAAGACACTGGGGAATGTCTTAAAAATTAGGGAGGAACAGCTTCGATACATATACTATAAAAGGTGGATGTGACCTCTATGTGAACATAGAGTGAAAGATATGGGGATTTGAAAAATAGTACATATGAAATTGTTATTGCTAGCAATATTGAGCTAGGATATATAGTTTTCCAGCATAAAACAAAAAGGAATCTGAATATAAATAAAAGTTGTAATCTATGAAAAAAAGGATTATGCTCAACTATATTATAAGAATATAAGGTTTGTCCCAATTGTTTAAGGGCTTTTTAAAAGCTTTTTATTTATGAGGGGAAAGCTTCACTTTAATAAGGGAGTTAGTGATATGGAAGTAACAAAAAAACAAGGGCTGTATAATCGTCTTATACGATTAAACCCACCACAAATATTAGCATTAGGTTTTTTCTGCTTAATTGTGGTTGGCGGTTTGTTATTAAAGTTACCATTCGCAACGAAAGCACATATTAGTTGGGTAGATGCTTTCTTTACAGCAACGTCAGCAGCGACCGTAACTGGTTTGGGAGTAGTGGATACAGCAAGTACATTTACGATGTTTGGCGAAATTGTTATTATGTTTTTAATTCAAACAGGTGGTCTAGGTCTTATGACAATTGCCATTTTAATTGTTTGGGTATTAGGCAAAAAAATCGGATTACGCCATCGTTTATTAATTGGAGAAGCATTTAATCAAACAAATATAGGTGGTCTTGTAAAATTAGTAAAGCGTGTCTTTATATTTTCGATTTGTATTGAGCTTATTGGGGTCATCTTTTTATCGTTTCGCTTTATTCCAGAGTTTGGTTTTGGAAAAGGTTTATACTATAGTATTTTTCATGTAATTGCATCTTATAATAATGCAGGATTTGCTTTATGGCCAGATAATTTAACAAGATATGTAGGGGATCCCATTATTAATATTGGGATTTGCTCTTTAATTGTAATAGGTGGACTCGGTTTTACCGTATTAATTGATATATGGTATAGTCGCAGTTTTCGAAAATTATCACTTCACTCAAAAATAATGATTATTGGAACAGTAGTGTTAAATGTTATAGCAATGATTGTAATTTTTGTATTGGAATATAATAATGTGAAGACGTTAGGGAATTTATCTTTAAATGAAAAACTATGGGCTTCCTTCTTTCAAGGTATTACCCCGCGGACAGCTGGATTTAATACGATTGACTATGGAGGTATGGAAGAATCATCTATATTATTTACGATGATTTTAATGTTTATTGGTGCAGGAAGTGTATCAACAGGTGGAGGAATTAAATTAACAACGTTTGTTATCTTAATTACATCTGTCCTTTCTTTCTTTAGAAAAAAGGAAGAAATTGTTTTATTTCAGCGTACAATTAAAATGTCGACAGTAACGAGGGCCTTAGCGATTGCTGTTGCCAGTCAAATACTTATTTTTACAGCGGTATTTATATTAATGCTTACAGAAAACTTCAGCTTTATTCAATTATTATTTGAGACAATATCAGCGTTTGGCACAGTCGGATTAACGATGGGAATTACTGCAAAGCTCTCGGCATTCGGAAAATGTATTATTATGTTTGTTATGTTTTGCGGATTAATTGGACCGTTAACACTTGTGTTTTCTTTAGCGCGACCAGCAAAACAAAAAATAAAATATCCATCGGAAGATGTGTTTACAGGATAAGGTATCCCGCGTTAAGCGAGATACCTTTTTCTTTTTTAGAACAGGGAGAACAATAAACCAATAAGTGCTACTCGGAATAAAATTGCGATAAGTGCAGCAATCCCACCGACAACTGCAGCGATACCGCCAGTTACAGTAGCTCCGCGATTATAAGCGTAAATACCGAGTAAAACAGAAACAAGACCAAATAGTGTTGGGAATGTAAATAGCGATAAGATAGATAGCGCAAGAGCGATAAAACCAGCAGTTGATCCAGCGGCGGATGATTTTACAACATCTTTATCGTCTTTATCATCGTAATCATAATCAATGCGTTGTGGTGCAACCTCAGCGGCGTACTCTTCTTTATAGTCACTATAATCACTATCTATTCTATCTCTTCTTTTATAATCATCAAATTTCTCAGTCAAAGTCATGACTCCTTTCATAACAAGGTTCAATAGTAGTATGTATCTCTTTTTCTTTTTTATCCTGCTATTTGTGGGAGTCGAGCTACGTACACATCCTACTGATTAAAGTTTCACTATACCGGAGCATGTACAGGGAGTAGTATCTTTTAAAAGGAGGAAAATGTTTTCTTGAAATAGGAAAAGTTAGTATGACTTCCTCTATTTTGGAAAGTATAAAAAGGAATAATGAGGAAAGGGTGCAATACATAATGGAACATCCAATTGAAAATTTAATGAAAACGGCAATGACAAATTTAAAAGAGATGGTAGATGTAAATACAATTGTTGGGAGCCCGGTCTCAACAGCTGACGGAAATGTAGTATTAACAGTATCTCAGGTGGCTTTTGGTTTTGGAGCTGGTGGAAGTGATTTTAAAGGGGATTTCATTACTGAAAAACATAACGGTGGGCAAAATCAGCATAAAGAGAAAAAGCAAGGGCATCCATTTGGAGGAGGAAGCGGGGCTGGGGTTTCTATTAGCCCAGTTGCTTTTTTAGTAGTCGGTTCTAACGGTGTGCAAGTATTACACCTCAATAGTAGTACACATTTAATTGAAAAGGCTTTAAATACGGTACCAAGCACTGTAGATAAATTTGTAAATGGTCGCCAAAAGTGAACTTGCATTTTTTAGGAATTATGATATATTAGAAAAAGTGCGCTTTAGGATGATCGGAATAATTGAACTGTAAATATATATGATGTGTGGAATAAGGGAGAGGAATTTATGATTAATATCAAAAACTTAGTAGTTGGTTTATGTATGTTAGTAAGCGGTTTTGTTGTATATGTAATAAAAGAAAAAGCTCCATTCTAAAACAGACAAACCGTTACTGTCTGTTTTTAATTTACAAAAAATGTTGACAAGTTATTTTATTGATGTTAAAATTTTAATTCGTGTCTCGGTTACAGCTAGTATAAAGTAAATAAATCTTATAAATGTAATACGAAAAGTTTGCGAAAGATCGGGTAGTCTTACCAACAACTTTTGTGAACAAACCCTATAAATTATAAGTGTAAGCTTTATAGGTATACTAGTGAATCAAGGAGCGGTCAGTGGAACCGTAATGATGAGAGAGAGGTAGGGCTTTCATCCAGTATATGTTACTTTCCCGTTAGGTGAATATAAAAAAGAGGACTCCTTTTCAAAAGGAGTCCTCTTTCTTTTTTTAAGTGCGAATTTCAACTTGTTGACAAATTTCATCCGTTGTTAAACCGTGAGCTGTAATGACTGATCCTTTAATTGATGCATCTGCAATGCCCATCACATTAGAATCTTGCCCAGTTACAACGCAACAATCACACCCTTGTGCATCCTGTTCTGAGTTAAGTGTAACAACTTCATGACCTTGTTGCTGAAGAGCTTGTTGAACGTCTGTTAATGAGTTTTCAACGCCAATTCTAGCCATAATTCTCACCTCCTACCATCTAATTGCTAGTATGCTCAAGTTCACTGCATATATTTATGAAAAGACGGTAGGAAGTAAATCTTTGTTTAGTCGTTATATACGCCAGTAAGCATTTGACTAACGAATTGATCGTTTAATGTATCTTGTGCAGAAGAAGTATTTGAATGGATGTCGATTGAAGCAATAAAATGATTATGTTCTTGCGTGTTTGGTTCTACCTCTACGTAATTATCGAATTTACAAAAACCTTTCGTGTCCATTAGATCAAATAATTGCAACATTTCTACTACCTCTTGTCTCGTTCCTTTAATTTGTACAAATGCCATATTTATTTCCTCCTTCATTTTGACAAATTGTTTTTTAAAAATAGGATTATGATTACGAAATGAAAAATATGAATGTTATTTTTAGACAGCGCTATTTTTGTTATTTTCCCCCTTTTTCAGCAAAATTCGTTATATATTCCCGGATTTATAAAATCGGACGTCCGTTTATTGAATACAATAGATTCGTATTAATTGATGAAAATCCTTCTTTTAAACAAATATTTTTTTAGTGAAAATTGGCGAAAAAAATTTTCAGACTTTTTGTAAACGTTAACAATGTTGTTAAATCAATATAATTAAAGATGTACGTACGATTAAAGATTATAAATTTTCTAAAAATTTACTTGATTTATTTAAAAAGGAGAGTAAACTAGGAAACAATAAAAAATTCATAGAACATAGGAGGCACTTCCAGTGAATGAGCAATGGATTTTCTTAAATGGAGAATTTGTTCCGAAAGATGAAGCAAAAGTTTCGGTATATGATCATGGCTATTTATATGGCGATGGAGTATTTGAAGGAATTAGAGTTTATAGCGGTAATGTTTTCCGTTTGAGAGAGCATCTTGTCCGGTTGTATGAATCAGCAAAATCAATCCTTTTAGAAATTCCATATTCATTAGATGAAGTAACGAATATTGTTGTTGAGACGATTCGACAAAATAAATTATCTAATGGATACATTCGCCTTGTTGTATCAAGAGGAGCAGGAAATCTTGGATTGGATCCCGATTCATGTAAGAAGCCGAATGTAGTAGTAATTGCAGAACAATTATCTTTATTCCCACAAGAATATTATGAGAAAGGGATTCCAGTTGTAACAGTTGCAACGCGCCGAAATCGTCCCGATGTTTTATCCCCTCAAGTAAAATCTTTAAATTACTTAAACAATATTTTAGTTCGTATTGAAGCGAAATTAGCTGGAGTACAAGAAGCACTTATGTTAAATGATCAAGGATATGTAGCTGAAGGATCAGGAGATAACGTGTTTATTGTTAAAGGAAATAAATTAATTACACCACCAAGTTCTGCTGGAGCGTTAGAAGGTATTACACGAAACGCCATTTTAGAAATCGGCGAAAAACTTGGATATGACGTAAGAGAAGAGTTATTTACAAGACATGATGTATATGTAGCTGATGAAGTGTTTTTAACAGGAACAGCTGCTGAAGTTATTGCTGTTACGACAGTAGATGGTAGAACGATTGGTTTAGGGCAAACGGGTCCACATACGAATCGTTTATTGGAAGAATTCCGAAAGTTAGTTATAGAAGATGGAGAGAAAATTTACGAAGAAAATAAAGTTGGATAACAACTTTTTATAACATAAGAAAGCGTTGAGAGGGAGGAGTAGTTGATTGTGAAGCCTCACAGAGAGTCGGTGGTTGCTGAAAACCGATGGTTCACGTCGACGAACATCGCCCTTGAGTGCTAAGCTGAAGCATTTGTCTAGGCTTAGACGGTAGCTCCGTTATTAGCTAGATCCATTTATGGGTCACTGAGGCAAGAGTATTCTTGCAAAGAAGGGTGGTACCGCGAAATCTTTCGTCCCTTCAGCACATAGCTGGAGTGTGGACGTAGGATTTTTTTTATTGATAAAGGTTTTCAAAAAGGGGGCTTATAAGAACAATGTCTTCAAAAACGGAAGAGAAACTGGCAACTGGTGCACAGCTATTGTTAGAAGCGCTAGAAAAGGAAGGAGTAGAAGTGATTTTCGGTTATCCTGGTGGTGCTGTTTTACCTCTCTATGATGCACTGTATGATTGTGAAATTCCTCATATTTTAACAAGGCATGAGCAAGGAGCAATTCACGCTGCTGAAGGGTATGCCAGAATTACTGGTAATCCAGGGGTTGTCATTGCAACGAGTGGTCCAGGTGCTACAAATGTGATTACTGGTCTAGCAGATGCGATGATTGATTCATTACCACTTGTTGTATTTACAGGGCAAGTAGCAACAACGTTAATTGGAAGTGATGCTTTCCAAGAAGCGGATATTATGGGGCTTACAATGCCGGTGACAAAACATAACTATCAAGTGCGAAAGGCTTCAGATTTACCTCGAATTATTAAAGAAGCATTTCATATTGCTAAAACAGGAAGACCAGGCCCAGTCGTGATCGATCTTCCGAAAGATATGGTAGTAGAGCAAGGAGAACGATGTAATGATGTGCAAATGGATTTACCAGGATACAACCCAAATTATGAACCGAATTTACTCCAAATAAACAAATTATTACAAGCAATTAGTGCTGCAAACAAGCCGTTAATTTTAGCTGGAGCAGGTGTATTGCATGCGAAAGCATCAAAAGAGTTAACAAGTTTTGCGCGTAAATATGAAATTCCTGTTGTGCATACATTACTTGGTCTTGGTGGCTTTCCGCCAGATGATGAACTTTTTCTAGGGATGGGGGGAATGCATGGTTCTTACACAGCCAATATGGCGTTATATGAATGCGACTTACTCATTAATGTAGGCGCGAGATTTGATGATCGGCTTACTGGAAATTTAGCTTATTTTGCTAAAGGAGCGACTGTCGCGCATATCGATATCGATCCAGCAGAAATCGGAAAAAATGTGTCGACTGAAATTCCTATTGTTGCAAGTGCTAAGCGGGCATTGGAAGTATTACTTCAACTAGAAGGAAGGAAAGGAAATCATCATGAATGGATCTCTTTATTAAAGAGTAGAAAAGAACAGTATCCATTCTCTTATAAACGAAACTCTGAAAGTATTAAACCTCAATACGCAATTGATATGCTATATGAAATCACGAAAGGAGAAGCGATTGTAACAACAGACGTTGGGCAACATCAAATGTGGGCAGCGCAATATTATCCGCTGAAAAATCCAGATAAATGGGTAACTTCTGGCGGATTGGGAACGATGGGATTCGGCTTTCCAGCAGCAATTGGTGCGCAAATCGCAAAGCCTGAAGAACTAGTCATTGCAATTGTTGGTGACGCTGGGTTTCAAATGACTCTACAAGAATTAAGTGTATTAAAAGAACATTCTTTACCTGTTAAAGTATTTATTTTAAATAATGAAGCTTTAGGAATGGTAAGGCAATGGCAAGACGAATTTTATAATCAAAGATATTCACATTCCTTATTGTCGTGTCAACCAGATTTCGTCGCTCTTGCGAATGCGTATGGTATAAAAGCTGTTCGTATTGATGATCCACTTCTTGCAAAGAAGCAGTTGAAGCATGCGATTGAATTAAAAGAACCAGTCTTAATTGATTGCCGTGTACTTCAATCTGAGAAAGTTATGCCGATGGTTGCGCCCGGGAAAGGCGTTCACCAAATGGAAGGAGTGGAAAAAAGGTGAAGAGAATTGTTACAGCGACAGTTCGAAATCAAAGTGGTGTGTTAAACCGAATTACAGGGGTTATGACACGAAGACATTTTAATATTGAAAGTATTTCAGTAGGTCATACGGAATCATCAGATATATCGCGAATGACGATAGTTGTGCATGTGGAAAGTGAACAGCAAGTTGAGCAGTTAATTAAACAACTTCATAAGCAAATCGATGTTCTGAAAGTATCAGATATTACAGAAGAAGCGATGATTGCTAGAGAGCTTGCTCTTATTAAAGTAGCAACTTCTGTAGCAAGGGCGGAATTATATAGTTTAATTGAACCGTTTCGAGCCGCTGTAATAGATGTTGGGAAGGATTCCATAGTTGTGCAAGTAACAGGTACACAAGATAAAGTGGAAGCGTTAATTGAATTACTTAGACCATACGGTTTGAAAGAAATTGCGAGAACAGGTGTAACAGCATTTACACGTAGTATGAAAAAACAAGATAAGCAAGTTATGTTAATTCAATAATCATTTAAATATAGGGGGAAATGAAAATGGCAAAAGTTTATTATGAGAAAGATGTAACAGTAAATGTATTAAAGGAAAAGAAAGTAGCAATCATCGGATATGGCTCGCAAGGTCATGCGCATGCGCAAAATTTACGTGATAACGGATTTGATGTAGTAGTAGGTTTAAGAAAAGGTAAGTCTTGGGATAAAGCGAATGAAGATGGATTTTCTGTATATACAGTAGCAGAAGCAGCGGAAAAAGCTGATGTAGTAATGATTCTACTGCCTGATGAATTACAACCAGAAGTATATAAAGCTGAAATTGAACCAAATTTACAAGCCGGAAATTCTCTCGTGTTCGCACATGGATTTAATGTTCACTTTGATCAAGTAAAACCACCAGCTAATGTAGATGTATTTCTAGTAGCGCCAAAAGGACCGGGGCATCTCGTACGCCGTACGTTCGCCGAGGGCGGGGCTGTTCCTGCACTATTTGCCGTATATCAAGATGCAACAGGAGTTGCGACTGAAAAAGCACTTTCTTATGCTGACGGAATTGGAGCAACGAGAGCTGGTGTATTAGAAACGACGTTTAAAGAAGAAACAGAAACAGATTTATTTGGAGAGCAAGCTGTACTCTGCGGCGGAGTGACTGCACTTGTAAAAGCAGGGTTTGAAACGTTAGTTGATGCGGGATACCAGCCTGAACTTGCATATTTTGAATGTTTACATGAACTGAAGCTAATCGTTGACCTTATGTATGAAGGTGGACTTGAAAATATGAGATATTCAGTTTCAGATACAGCGCAGTGGGGAGACTTCGTATCAGGACCACGCGTTGTTACTGAAGATACGAAGAAAGCGATGGGGGCAGTATTAGCAGAAATTCAAGATGGTACATTTGCAAGAGGCTGGATTGCAGAGCATAAAGCAGGAAGACCAAATTTCCACGCGACAAATGAGAAAGAGAATGAACATGAAATTGAAGTAGTTGGACGTAAATTACGTGAAATGATGCCTTTCGTACAGCCGCGAGTAAAGGTAGGGATTAAATAATATGAAGCAGATTTTGTTCATGGATACAACGCTTCGTGATGGCGAACAATCACCAGGAGTAAATTTAAATGAACAAGAGAAATTACAAATTGCTAGGCAATTAGAGAGGCTTGGTATTCATGTAATGGAAGCTGGATTCGCGGCAGCTTCCGAAGGTGACTTCCAATCAGTAAAACGCATCGCGAATACAATTCAAAATGCTACGGTTATGAGTTTAGCTAGAGCGAAAGAAAGTGACATTCGAAGAGCATATGAAGCAGTGAAAGGTGCTGTATCTCCTCGTCTACACGTATTTCTAGCTACGAGTGATATTCATATGAAATATAAACTTTGTATGTCAAAAGAAGACGTGTTAAATAGTATTCATCGTTCGGTTACGCTTGGAAAATCATTATTTCCGACAGTACAATTTTCTGCAGAAGATGCGACAAGAACATCGAGAGCATTTTTAGCTGAAGCAGTAGAAACTGCGATTCGCGCAGGAGCGAATGTAATTAATATTCCGGATACAGTTGGATATACGAATCCAGAAGAATATTATTCTCTTTTCAAATACTTACAAGAATCCGTTCCATCATATGAAAAAGCGATTTTTTCTTGTCACTGTCACGATGATCTTGGTATGGCAGTAGCAAATTCGTTAGCTGCGGTTGAAGGCGGAGCATTGCAAGTAGAAGGAACGATTAATGGCATTGGAGAAAGAGCAGGGAATGCAGCGTTAGAAGAAGTTGCGGTTGCTCTTCATATTAGAAAAGATTTTTATAAAGCAGAACCTTCTATGACTTTAAAAGAGATTAAGGCGACGAGTACATTAGTAAGCAGGTTAACGGGTATGGTTGTACCGAAAAATAAAGCAATCGTTGGAGCGAATGCATTTGCTCATGAATCAGGCATCCACCAAGATGGGGTTCTAAAAGAAGTAACAACTTATGAAATTATCGAACCAGCGCTTATAGGAGAATCTCAAAATCTCTTTGTACTTGGGAAACATTCTGGCCGTCATGCGTTTACGGAAAAAATGAAAGAGCTTGGTTATGAATTTACAAATGAAGAGCGAGATGCGGTATTCGAAGCGTTTAAAAAATTGGCTGATCGTAAAAAGGAAATTACTGAGGAAGATTTACGCGCACTTATGCTTGGTGAAGCAGCATTTGCAGCCCAGCAATATAACATTACGCAATTACAAGTGCATTTCGTATCAAATAGTACACAATGCGCAACAGTTGTGCTGAAGGATGAGGAAGGAAATGTATATGAAGATGCAGCCACTGGTTCTGGTAGTATTGAAGCGATATACAATGCGATTCAAAGAATTTTAGGACTAGAATGTGAATTGGCAGATTATCGCATACAATCTATTACACAAGGTCAAGATGCACTTGCTCACGTTCATGTTGAATTAAAAGAAGGTAGTCACCAAATATCAGGTTTCGGAGTTGCGCAAGACGTATTGGAAGCGTCGGCGAGAGCTTATGTCCATGCAGCAGGGAAATTAAAATCTCTTATAGCGCTTGTGAAATAAATATTTGATAGGTGAGAGAAGTTTTCCTCACCTATCAAATTAAAGTTCTGAAAATTCAGTTAAAAGGAGTGTTAAAAATGGAAAAACGTATCGTTTGTTTAGCTGGTGATGGTGTCGGTCCAGAAGTTATGGAAAGTGCGAAGGAAGTATTGCATATGGTAGAAAGGCTATATGGACATCATTTTCATTTGCAAGATGAGTACTTTGGTGGTGTTGCTATCGATTTAACTGGGCAACCATTACCACAGCGAACACTTGCCGCCTGTTTAGCGAGTGATGCGGTTTTACTTGGAGCAGTAGGTGGACCAAGGTGGGATAGTGCGAAAGAAAGGCCTGAGAAAGGATTATTAGCATTAAGAAAAGGACTCGGTGTATTTGCGAATGTTCGCCCTGTAACGGTAGAAAGTGCAACTGCACATTTATCACCATTAAAAAATGCGGATGAAATTGATTTCGTTGTCGTTCGTGAATTAACAGGCGGAATTTATTTTTCTTATCCGAAAGAGCGAACGGAAGAAGTGGCGACAGATACACTTACGTATCATCGCCATGAAATTGAACGTATCGTTTCGTATGCTTTTCAATTAGCGAATAAGCGGAAGAAAAAAGTAACATCTATTGATAAAGCGAATGTTTTAGAGTCTAGTAAACTATGGAGAACTGTGACAGAAGAAGTAGCACTTCGCTACCCAAATGTGGAAGTAGAACACATTTTAGTAGATGCAGCGGCTATGGAATTAATTCGAAATCCAGGAAGATTTGACGTTATTGTAACGGAAAATTTATTTGGTGATATTTTAAGTGATGAGGCTTCAGTATTAGCTGGATCATTAGGAATGCTTCCATCAGCAAGTCACGCTGAAAAGGGGCCTTCATTATACGAGCCTATTCACGGATCAGCGCCGGATATTGCGGGGAAAAATAAGGCGAATCCAATTGCGATGATGCGTTCTGTTGCAATGATGCTTGGGCAATCGTTCGGATTAACGAGGGAAGGATATGCAATTGAAGAAGCAGTTTCTGCAGTCCTTAAATCAGGAAAATGTACAGCAGATATCGGGGGGACTGAAACGACAATTTCATTTACAAAGGCAGTTATTCAAGAAATGGAAGAGCAAGCGTTAGTAGGGAGAGGAAAATAATGGGGAAAAGGTTACTAGATAAGCTTTGGGAAAGACATGTAGTTGCGACTAATGAAAATGGATTGGATTTATTATATATCGATCTACATCTTGTTCATGAAGTAACGTCACCGCAAGCCTTTGAAGGCTTGCGGCTTACAAATCGAAGAGTCCGCAGACCAGATTTAACATTTGCAACGATGGATCATAATATTCCAACGAAAGATGTTTGGAATATTACCGATCGTATTGCGAAGCAGCAACTAGATACACTTCGGGAAAATTGTAAACAATTTCAGGTGCCATTAGCGGATATCGGAGATGAAGAGCAAGGGATCGTTCATGTTATAGGACCAGAACTTGGACTCACACAGCCAGGAAAAACGATTGTTTGTGGTGATAGTCATACAGCAACACACGGTGCTTTTGGTGCACTAGCGTTTGGTATTGGTACGAGTGAAGTGGAACATGTATTGGCAACGCAAACGTTATGGCAACGAAAGCCGAAAGCGATGGGCATTGAGTTAAAAGGAAAGTTACCGCAAGGTGTTTATGCGAAAGATATTATTTTACATCTCCTTTCAAAGTACGGAGTAGCAGTTGGAACAGGTTACGTAATGGAGTTTTACGGAGAGACCATTCATGCTATGGATATGGAAGAGAGGATGACGCTTTGCAATATGGCAATTGAAGGGGGAGCAAAGGCTGGTATTATTGCACCAGATGAAAAAACGGTTGCTTACGTAAAAGGGCGTAAATATGCGCCGAAAGACTATGAATCTATTAAGAAAAAATGGTCAGAACTTTATACAGATTTAGATGCAGTTTATGATTTACATATTTCAGTAGATGTTACGGATTTAGCGCCGTACGTTACGTGGGGAACAAATCCTAGTATGGGTGTTCGGATTGATGAGAAATTGCCAGAAAAGTATGATGCAAATGACGAAAGAGCGTTTTCTTATATGGGATTGAGTCCCGGACAAAGTACGTATGACATTCCAGTTCAACATGTTTTCATTGGATCTTGTACAAATTCTAGGCTTTCTGACTTAGAAATTGCTGCATCTGTCGTGAAAGGTAAGAAAGTAAAAGAAGGTGTGCGAGCACTTGTTGTACCCGGATCTCAAAGGGTAAGAGAAGCAGCGATGCATAAAGGATTACATCGCATATTTGAAGAAGCTGGATTTGAATGGAGAGAGCCCGGATGCTCAATGTGTCTAGGTATGAATCCAGATCAAGTGCCTGAAGGAGAACATTGTGCCTCTACGTCAAATCGCAATTTTGAAGGAAGACAAGGAAAGGGAGCACGAACGCATTTAGTTAGCCCGGCAATGGCGGCTGCGGCTGCGTTATATGGTCATTTTGTTGATATTAGAAAGGAGAGTTATGATGGAGCCATTTCGTATTCATAAAGGTACTGCCGCAGTACTGATGAATGATAACATTGATACAGATCAAATTATTCCGAAGCAATATTTAAAGAGAATTGAAAGAACTGGGTTTGGGAAGTTTTTATTTGATGAGTGGCGATATGATAATAATCGCCAAGAAAACCCTAATTTTCCTCTTAATGCACAAGAAAGAAAAGGAGCCAGCATATTAATTACAGGTGATAATTTTGGATGTGGCTCGTCAAGAGAACATGCTCCATGGGCGCTTGCTGATTATGGTTTCCGCGTTATTATCGCTGGAGGATTTGCCGATATCTTTTATATGAATTGTATGAAGAATGGCATGTTACCGATTGTAATGGATAAAGATATGCGTGAACAACTTGCTAAAACAGATGCGAGGGAACAAATCACAGTTGATTTAGAAAATGAAGTAATTACAACGAATACGCATAGATTCCATTTTACAATCGAGAAAATGTGGAAAGAGAAGTTATTAAATGGTTTAGATGAAATTAGTATTACAATGCAATATGAACAAGAAATAAAAGAGTATGAAAGAAAAGTGGCTTTATATTAAAAAAGTGACGGAATATTAAAAATGTATTTACATTCAAAATTAACTGTTATATACTATGTGAAAATCAGAGGAGAAAGGGAGTAAGTATTATGAATATCGTGCGATCTATTACAATGCTTACACAACTACATCATCATACATGAAACCCTTGAACCTAGCGTGAAAACGTGTAGGTACAAGGGGTATTCCCGTTGTACCTACACTCTATTGAAGAGCCTTGTAGGTATTTTGTCTACAAGGCTCTTTTTATTTTCGGCTTAGGTGAATGAAATCGGCATACATTAGAAGGGGAAAGGTGTGAAAATTTAGATGACAAAATGGAAGCGGGCAAACCCGAATGGAACGAGAGATTATTTATTCGAAGAATGTACATTAATTGAAGAAGTGGAGCAAAAATTAAGGCTTACTTTTTTAGAGAGAGGTTATGAGGAAATAAGAACACCTACAATTGAATTTTATGATGTTTTTGCATTTCAAAATAGACCGATAGATGAAGAGAAGATGTATAAATTTTTTGATGAAAAGGGAAGGATTATCGTTTTACGTCCAGATATGACAATTCCTTTAGCGAGAGTTATTGGAACACAGAGATGGGATACGCCACTTAAAGTGACGTATAGCGGGAATGTATTTCGAGCAAATGAATCCCATTCTGGAAAATATAATGAAATCGTACAAAGTGGTATTGAAGTTATCGGGATTGATAATGTAAGAGCTGAAATTGAATGCGTAATAAGTGTCATTCAAGCACTTCAAAAGTTGAATGTGCAATCTTTTACAATTGAGATTGGGCAAGTACAGTTATATAAATGTATTGTAAAAAAGCTCTCCATCCATGATGAAGAAGAAAGGGTACTTAGAACGTATATAGAAAGTAAAAATTATGCTGCCCTCTCAAATTTCATCGGAGAAAAGAAATTAGATCGATGCGATGAGACAGTAAGATTACTTGAGAAATTACCGAGGCTATTTGGAAATTTAGAAGTTATTGAGGAAGCAGAAAAGCTTGCTTCAAGTAATGAAATGAAAATGGCAATTGCAAGAGTAAAAGAAATGTATGAAACAATGGAAACGTTAGGATATGGTTCTTACATATCAATTGATTTAGGCATGATTCAACACTTAGATTACTATACGGGTGTTATTTTCAAAGGATATATATATGAAATTGGAGAAGAAATCGTTAGTGGCGGAAGATATGATGAGCTAATTGGGAATTTTGGAGAAACGCTGCCGGCTGTTGGACTCGCGGTGCAAGTAAATCAAATTGTGAAGGCGCTACAAGAGCAGCAAGAACCATATGAACGAAATCAAATTGATATTGTGATTCATTATGAGTTAAATAGATTAGCAGAAGCAGAAAGGTTACGAAATTTACTTCGAAAGGACGGGAAAAATGCCTGGTTATCTCTATTCTCTAATTTAAGCGATACCTTTCAATTTGCAAGAAAAAATAAAATAGGAACGGTCGTTGAGGCAAAGAATGAATACTTAGTGGAATATGTGTGGAATGAGAAATGGGTAGTCCAGAAAGAAGGAGAGACTTCATGCGTAACATTCAAATTGCGTTAACGAAAGGAAGATTAGAAAAACATGTAATTCCACTCTTTGAGCAGATTGGAATTGATTGTTCGGAACTCAAAAATAAAGGTCGGAAGCTTGTATTTCAAAGTAAAAATACAAATGTTTCATTTATTTTAGTAAAAGCGGTTGATGTTGCTACTTATGTAGAACATGGGGTAGCTGATATTGGGATCGTTGGAAAAGATATTTTAATGGAAAACGAGAAAGATATTTATGAAATGCTGGATTTAGGAGTAGGGATTTGTAAGTTTTGTGTTGCTTCTATTCCTACGTATAATCCGAAAAGTTACCGGAAGAAAAGAATTGCTACGAAATACCCACATATTACTTCTACTTATTTTCATGATAAGGGAGAGGACGTAGAAATTATTAAAATAGAAGGTTCTGTAGAAATCGCTCCTCTTCTTGGATTGGCAGATGCAATTGTAGATATTGTTGAAACAGGAAAAACATTACAAGAGAATGGACTTATTGTATTTGAGGAAATGCACTCTATATCGGCTCGGATGATTGTAAATAAGGCGGCCTTAAAAACTAAAAAAGACGAAATATTCAGTATTGTAAATATGATGGAGCAAGAAATCTTATCAGGGAAATAGGAGGACTTAAAATGGAAATCATTTATGAAGACTTTAAGGAGGCATTATCTAAAATAAAAGTGCTAAGAGAAAACGCTAATATAATAGAAGAAACTGTTCAAAGAAGTGTAAGAGAAATCATTAGAAATGTAAGGGAAGGGAAAGATGAGGCTTTATCTTTCTATACAAAAAAGTTTGATGGTGTAGAGATGAAAGATTTTTGTGTAAGTGAAGAAGAAATACAGCAAGCGAGTATGCTTGTAGAGAATTCATTTTTAGAAGCTTTAAAAGAGGCGAAGAAAAACATTGTTTCGTATCACGAAAAGCAAAAGAAGTACTCAATATTCGATTGTGAAAGTAAAGGCATAATTAGAGGACAGCTCATTCGGCCATTAGAAAATATAGGTGTATATGTACCGGGTGGGACAGCCTCATATCCTTCTTCAGTATTAATGAATGTATTGCCGGCGAAACTCGCAGGTGTGAAAAAGATTGTAATGGTAACACCGCCGAGGAAAGAAGGAATTGATCCTCATATATTAGCTGCTGCAAATCTTGCGGGGGTAGATGAAATTTATACGATAGGTGGCGCGCAAGCAATTGCGGCTTTAGCATACGGGACGGAATCGATTCCGAAAGTGGATAAAATAGTTGGACCGGGAAATTTGTACGTCGCTCTAGCGAAACGAGAAGTATACGGAATAGTAAATATCGATATGATTGCTGGTCCATCAGAAATTGTAGTTGTCGCGGATGAAACAGGTAATGCAAAATATATCGCAGCGGATTTATTATCGCAAGCAGAGCATGATGAGAGAGCAACGGCAATTTGTATTACAACGAATATGGAACTAGCTAAAGAAGTAGAAAAAGAGGTAGAAAGACAGTTAGAAATGTTACCAAGAAGTGAAATTGCACGTGAATCAATAAATAGAAATGGAGCCATCTTTATCGTTCCTTCTTTAGAGGAGGCACTAAAGTTATCAAATGAAATTGCTCCAGAACATTTAGAGTTACATATAAAAGAACCGATGAATGCTCTAGATTATGTGAAACATGCAGGCTCTATTTTCCTTGGGCCATATGCACCTGAACCGCTCGGGGATTATTTGGCGGGACCGAATCATGTATTACCAACGAGCGGAACGGCAAGATTTTTTTCTCCGTTATCAGTCGATGATTTCGTGAAAAAATCAAGTTTTATTTCTTATACGGAGGAAGCATTAAAAAATGTACAGCATCATATTGTAGAGCTTGCAAATAAAGAAGGGTTACATGCACATGCGAGAGCAATCCAAATAAGGTTTGAGGAGGAAAAATAATGCGTCAGTCCAGTCAAGTACGTCAGACGACAGAAACAAAAATTAAATTAAGTTTGCAGCTTGATGAAAGTACGAATGTATCTATTCAAACGGGGATTGGTTTTTTCGATCATATGCTGACTTTATTTGCTAGACATGGAAGATTTGGATTGCAAGTTGAGGCAGAAGGTGATGTATTTGTCGATGCACATCACACCGTTGAAGATGTTGGAATTGTACTCGGAAATTGCTTGAAAGAAGCATTGCAAAATAAAGAGAGAATTAATCGTTACGGTTCAGCGTATGTACCGATGGATGAATCTTTAGGATTTGTCGCAATTGATATAAGTGGACGCTCATATTGTGTATTTCAAGGGGAATTAACAAATCCGAAGCTCGGGGATTTTGATACAGAATTGACGGAAGAATTTTTTAGAGCAGTTGCACATGCTGCCAATATTACATTACATGCGCGCGTTCTATATGGAAGTAATACACATCACAAAATTGAAGCATTATTTAAAGCTTTTGGTAGAGCGCTTAGAGAAGCGGTCGAAAAAAATGCCAACATTACTGGTGTAAATTCAACGAAAGGGATGTTGTAATTGATTGCCATTATAGATTATGGAATGGGGAATATTCGTAGTGTAGAGCAAGCATTAAAATATATTGGGGCAGAGCACATTGTAACGAGTGATAAAGAAGAGATATTGAGAAGCGATGGCGTGATTTTACCGGGAGTAGGTGCATTTCCGAAAGCGATGGAAGTATTAGAAGAAAGAGATTTAGTGTGTGTACTAAAAGAAGTTTGTGATATAGGAAAACCACTCCTCGGTATATGTTTGGGCATGCAGCTTTTATTTGAACGAAGTGAGGAACTAAAAGGTTGTAGTGGGTTAGGTTTACTACCAGGGGAAATTCGTAAGTTAAAAGTTTCGTATAAAATTCCTCATATGGGATGGAATGAATTAAGGAAGGAAAGAGAATTTCCGCTTTGGAATGGATTAGTAGATGGTTCTTTCGTGTATTATGTTCATTCATATTACGCGGATTGTCCAGATGAAATTGTATGCGGAGTAAGTGATTATGGAATGCAAGTACCAGGGTTTGTAGCGAAAGGAAATGTATTTGGTGCACAGTTTCATCCAGAAAAAAGTGGTGAAATTGGCATGCAAATATTAAAAAATTTTCAAGGGGTGGTAGAAGCATGGAAATCTTCCCGGCTATCGATTTAAAGGAAGGGCGATGCGTTAGACTTTATCAAGGAGAGTTTAGTAAAGAAACGGTGATGAATGAAGATCCGGTAGCGCAGGCGATCATATTTGAAAAGCTTGGAGCGGAAATACTACACATTGTTGATTTAGACGGTGCAATTGCTGGCGAGTCGCTAAATTTTCTCGTCATTGAAAAAATCTGCAAGGCGGTACGTATTCCTGTGCAAGTGGGAGGAGGAATTCGTTCACTTAAAGCGGTGGAGAAGTTATTGTCAGTAGGTGTAGAAAAAGTGATTTTAGGAACAGCGGCTCTTTATGATAAGTCATTTTTAGAGGAAGCAGTTCATCTATATAAAGAGAAAATCATTGTTGGAATTGATGCGAAAAATGGTTTCGTAGCAACGAGAGGTTGGCTTGATTTGTCTGAAATTTCTTATATTATTTTAGCGAAACAAATGGAAAGTTTAGGTGTTCAAACGATTGTGTTTACAGACATTTCGAAAGACGGGACGCTTGCAGGGCCAAATTTTGAACAATTGACGTTACTTCAAAAAAGTGTGGGCATTCGTCTCATTGCCTCTGGAGGAGTGGCATCTATTCAAGATGTGAAAAAGTTAAATGATATGAATATATATGGTGTAATAATTGGAAAGGCGCTTTACGAGAAAAAGATTGATTTAGAAGAAGTATTACAGGTAACGAAGTTATGTTAGCGAAACGAATTATTCCATGTCTAGATGTGAAAGAAGGGCGAGTCGTAAAAGGTGTAAATTTTATAGGATTACAAGATGTCGGTGATCCGGTTGAAATAGCTGAAGCATATAACGAGGCAGGGGCAGATGAAATCGTATTTTTAGATATTACGGCGACCCATGAAGGAAGAAAAACGATTATAGATGTTGTAGAAAAAACAGCAGCAAAAGTATTTATTCCTCTTACGGTTGGCGGGGGGATTTCAAGTGTGAAAGATATGTACAATTTACTAAGAGCTGGAGCAGACAAAGTTTCAATAAACTCAGCGGCAGTGCGAAACCCGAAGCTAATCGAAGAAGGGGCAGAACACTTTGGATCACAATGTATTGTCGTTGCAATTGACGCTAGAAAAGTAGCGGAAGATAAATGGAACGTATACGTCAACGGTGGAAGAGTTGACACAGAAATGGATGCTATAGAATGGGCGAAGCGTGTTGTTAAGCTCGGGGCGGGTGAAATTTTGTTAACGAGTATGGATGCAGATGGAACGAAAAGTGGATATGATCTTCGTTTAACAGAAGAGATTTCAAAAAGTGTTTCCATTCCAGTCATCGCATCAGGGGGCTGTGGTCATACGGATCACATTATAGAAGTTTTTCAAAAGACAACGGTTGATGCAGCGTTAGCGGCATCCATATTTCATTATGGTGAGGCGACAGTGCAGAGTGTAAAGCGAAAATTAAGAGATGCAAATGTTGAGGTGCGGTTATGAAACCTAATTTTTCAAAAGGATTAATACCAGCAATTGTCATCGAAGAAGGTACGAAAGAAGTTTTAATGCTAGCTTATATGAATGAAGACGCATATGAAAAAACGTTAGAGACGAAAAGAACATGGTTTTATTCTCGTTCGAGGCAGTCGTTATGGAATAAGGGAGAAACATCAGGGAATGTTCAATATGTGCAATCTCTATACTTAGATTGTGATCAAGATTCAATTGTTGTGAATGTGAAACAAGTAGGGCCTGCTTGTCATACGGGGGAGAAGACATGCTTTCACTATCAAATTATATAGGGGGGATACATATGGAAAATGCCTTTAAGTTGCTGTATAAAACAATTGAAGAACGAAAGGAAAGCCCACTTCCTGAATCGTATACAAATTATTTATTTTCAAAAGGAGAAGATAAAATTTTAAAGAAAATTGGTGAAGAGTGCGCTGAAGTAATTATCGCATGTAAAAATAATGATAAAGAAGAAGTAGTGAAAGAAATGGTTGATGTATTTTATCACTGTTTCGTTTTATTGGCTGAAAAAAATATTGCATTGGAAGATGTCATGCGAGAGGTGAAAGAACGAAATGGAAAGCTTTCGAGAGTTGGGGATAGAAGGGAAATAGATACATTATAAGGGGGAATGTATATGAAAGTAGATTATCATCTTCACTTAGAAGAAGGACCGTATTCAATAAGATGGCTTGCTAAAATAAATGAAGCGTTGGAATGTTATGAACCGCTTCAAGAAAGGCATTCTATTGATTGGCTTATGAAAACACAAGAGCGTTTGCAAAAGCGTGTGAAGGAAGGGCCATTTACAAAAGAATGGATGGATCTCTATTTAGAAGAAGCTGTGCGAAAAGGAATAAAAGAAGTGGGAATTGTTGATCATCTATATCGTTTTCATGAAGCGCAAGGATATTATGAAAAATATGTAGATATTAGTGATTCTAAGCTTGGTCGTATACAGAAGGAATGGTTAGATCAAGTAAGGGTAGTTTCACTGTATGATTTTACAAAGGCAATTGAAGAAGCGAAAGAACGATGGAGTAAAAGAGGTGTCACACTTAAACTTGGAATTGAAGCGGATTATTTTCTTGATTGTGAAGGAGAGTTAAAAGAATTATTAGCGCTAGGAGACTTTGATTATGTAATTGGTTCCGTTCATTTTCTAAATGGCTGGGGATTTGATAATCCGGATACGAAAGAATATTTTGAGGTGCATGACCTACGCACATTATACGATACGTTTTTTAAAACAGTTGAGAGTGCGATTCATACAGAGTTATTTGATATTATCGCTCATCTTGATAATATAAAAGTATTTAATTATCGATTGGATGAGAATGAACAGCTTTCTTATTATAAGGAAATTGCCTGTGCGTTAGTAGAAACGAATACGGCAACAGAAATAAATGCAGGACTGTACTATCGTTACCCTGTTCGTGAGATGTGCCCAAGTCCACTATATTTACAAGTATTAGCTAAGTATGGTGTTCCAATTACGATTTCTTCGGATGCCCATTATCCAAATGATTTAGGGAATTATGTACAAGAAAATGTACAAACATTACGAGCTCACGGTGTTACTCAGGTCGCAACATTTACGAAGCGAGCAAGAGTAATGAGGTTGCTTGAAGAAGAAGTAACAAATTTAAAATGAAACGCGATTTTTTGATGAAAACCGTCCTTTTTGTTCAAAATAAGAAAGAATGAAAAGGAGGGTAAGAAATGGCGAAACAACAAAATAAACAAAATGTACAAGTTGCACAGCAACAAGCTTATACGTCTGAAACGAATGCTGCATCTCAATCGGTTATTGAGGAGCAAATTAGCGATACGGTTGCAGAAGGAACTATTGATGTGAAGCTCGGAAAAGAATCGCAGGAAAAAGCGTAAGAAGAGGGGAGAGTTGTATCTCCTCTTTTTTTATGGAAAAGTGTCGATTTTCAAAACTATAATCAAATTCCTTGGTTTTTATATATGGATTTCTTACAATGAAATATAAGAGATATCTTATTTTCTATAGAAGAGGTGTTAGTAGTGGCAAAAATATTAGTAGCGGGAAAAATTCCAGAAATTGGATTAGAACTATTAAAAGATCATGATGTAGAAATGTACGATAAAGAGGAGTTAATTTCTATAGATGAATTAACAGAGCGTGTAAAAGATAAAGATGCATTGTTAAGTTTACTTTCAACAAAGGTGCCAAAAGAAGTTATTGATGCAGCGCCTCATTTAAAGATTGTTGCAAACTATGGTGCTGGTTACGACAATATTGATTACACGTATGCTGGGGAAAAAGGAATTGCAGTAACGAATACACCGAAAGTATCAACGGAAGCGACTGCAGAATTAACATTTGCACTTCTTTTAGCAGCGGCGCGTAGAATTCCTGAAGGGGATACGTTATGTCGTACGACTGGATTTAACGGATGGGCACCGTTATTTTTCTTAGGACGAGAAGTCCACGGTAAGATAATTGGAATTATTGGTCTTGGAGAAATCGGGAAGGCTGTTGCAAAACGTGCGAGAGCATTTGGAATGGGTGTTTTATATACAGGGCCAAATCGTAAGCTTGAAGCTGAAAGTGAACTGGGAGCAACGTATGTGACGTTGGAAGAATTATTACAAACAGCAGATTTTATTACAATTAACTGTGCTTATAATCCAAAATTACATCATATGATTGATGAAGAGCAGTTTAAAATGATGAAGAAAACAGCGTATATTGTAAATGCTTCACGTGGACCAATTATGAATGAAGCGGCACTTGCTCATGCATTAAAAACGAATGAAATTGAAGGGGCAGCTCTTGATGTGTTTGAATTTGAACCGAAAATTACAGAAGAGCTAAAAGAATTAAAGAATGTAGTGCTTGCTCCACACGTAGGGAATGCAACGTTTGAAACTCGTGATGCGATGGCTGAAATGGCTGTCAAAAATATTTTAGCTGTATTAAACGGCGAAGAGCCAGTAACACCTGTAAATCAAAAGGTATTAGTCACAAAATAAAAAGAAACCTTCCGGACTCGGAAGGTTTCTTATTTTTCTTTATTCGCTTTTTTAGACGGTCTTTGTCTAATGAATTGAGATAACATGTACAAAATATATAGTGGAATGGCAATGAATAAGAAAACAGAAAAATTGCCAAATCCTGTTTGATACATTGTAATAATGATTCCAACTAAAAATAGTGTAATAATGATGCTATATCGTGGAATTGGTACATCTTTTAAACTTGGGATACGAATGCGGCTCACCATTAAAAATGCGAACGTTACAAATACGGTAATAAGAACGATTTTTGGAATGGTATGTGAAAATAATGTTAAGAAAGCAACAAGCCCTCCCGCTGCTGTAATCGGTACTCCAGTGAAATATTTCATTGAAGTAGAAGATGGTGTTACATTAAATCGTGCTAAACGATATGCCCCGAAAAGAGGGAATAATCCCGCTATGTATAATCCGATGATTCCGTAGTTTGAGAAAGATGTGTAATACATTAAAACAGCAGGTGCTGCACCAAATGTTACGACATCTGCAAGCGAGTCGAGCTCTTTTCCCATTTGTGAATCAACACGTAATAAACGAGCAACACGACCATCAAGACTATCTAACATCATCCCGATAAGTACTAAAATAGCAGCTGATTTATAATATCCTAAAGATGCATAGCCGATTGATAAAAATCCGCTATATAAATTTCCGAGCGTAAATAAGTTTGGAATAGCTGCTCTATACAAAATCTGATCCCTTGCTTTCTGTAATAAATTCTTAATTAGTGTATGAAAGTTTACTTATTTTATCATACCATAAATTTATTCCTCATACGAAAGAAATTACCAATTTGTGAAAGATTTCATAGAAGGATGAGGAATAAATTAAGTGAAAATAAAAAGAGGAAGCAACTTGTATAAAGTTGCTTCCTTTACTATTCAAATTTCGTTGTCATCGTTCCGGTTTTATATCGATTATTAGGATCGAAACGTAATAAATCTCCATAAATTAATTTATCGGAGAGTTTTAATTCTGTTTTTGCTTTTTCAACATACGGCTGACATAGCGTCATGTCAGCTTCTTCACCCGTACTTCTTTTGTAGCACATATTTTTTGTATAAACATACTCTTCAGAAACAAAGCTACCATCACGCATTACCATAAGCGGGTCTTTTTCTTTAATAAATAAGTCAGTTCCAAATTCAACGGATTTATTTGTTTTAATACCAAGTAAATGAAGGAGCGTTGGTTTAATATCAATTTGACCAGATACTTTAGAAACAACTTTTCCTTCTTGACCAGGCACATGAATAATAAGAGGAACGCGTTGTAATTGCATAGAATCGAATGGTGTAATAGTATCTTTTCCTAGGAACTGTGCCATAGCTGCGTTATGGTTTTCGGAAATACCATAATGATCACCATAAATGACAATAACGGAATTATCATACAGTCCTTCTTCTTTTAATTGTTTAATAAATAATTTAAGAGCTTCATCTGTGTAACGAACAGTTGGGAAGTAGCGGTTTACAACACCACTTTCTGAGTTGAATTCATCAACATATTGGTCTTCCGGATTTAGAAGAAACGGAAAATGATTTGTTAATGTAATAAATTTTGTATAGAACGGTTGCGGTAAAGATTTTAACTTTGGAATAGATTGTTCAAAGAACTCTTTATCTTTTAATCCCCAACCGACAGACATTTGTTCCGTTCCTACGTAATCATTTAAATTAAAGTAACGATCATATCCAAGTGTAGGATACATTACATCCCGATTCCAAAACGTTTTATCGTTTGAATGGAAGACGGCGGAAGAATATCCGTATTTCTTTAATTGTTCTGGTGTAGCTGTGTATTCATTTGTTGCATGAGTAAAGAATACAGAACCACGATCTAGTGGGTAAAGTGAGTTTTCAACGATAAATTCAGCATCAGAAGTTTTACCTTGTCCAGTTTGATGATAGAAGTTATCGAAATAGAAGCTATCCTTAATAAATTCATTTAAAAATGGTGTAATTTCTTTTCCATTTATTTTTTTATTAATAACAAAGCTTTGTGTAGATTCCATTGAAATTAAAATTACATTTTTACCTTTTGCAGCTCCAAATAAGTTTTTATCAACTTGCTTGTCTTTTGAGTCTGTATAGTTCTTAATTTCAGAAAATCCATCGCCACTTGCAAATACACGCTCAGCTGAAGACTTGGATTGAAGTGTAATATCAAATAGATGATATGTGTATAAACCTAAATTTTTCACAACAGTTTGACGGTCAAATGAGCGTGAGAACATTTGTGGTTTATAAATAACTGATACAACAATTTGTAGTGCTAATAAAGCTGTTACACCGCTAAAGAAAGTTCGCTTCTCTGAGCGGGAAAGTGGTGTTTTGTCGCCAAATGATGGGAATTTACGCGAAATAAACATTAAAATAATTGCATCTGCAAATAAAAGTAATGTTTTGTACGTAAAGAGTTCTTTTATACTTGTCCCTAAATCAGCCATATTGTTTGTTTGGAATAAAACCGGGAAAGTAACGAAATCGTTATAGAACCCATAAAACATTGCGTTTCCAAATAAAATAAATGACAGTATAAAACTGATTCCAATTATAATTCGGTTTCGGTGCTTAGATGCAAGTAAAGCTAAGCCGAAAAATAAAAGTAACGCAGCTAGTGGATTAATAAAAAGCATGAATTCTTCAAAGAAATTATCAATTTTAATATCAAATGCTAGCTTGTACACAATATATGTTTTAATCCATAGTAAAACGACTGCAACGAGTGCAAATCGCAGTTTTGGAAACAGATGTTGTAGCATAATATACTCCTCTCCTAAAAAGCATGACAGTTCTTGTGAGTCAGTTTGCTTAACGACTCCTTTTATATATACGAACAGTCCTTTGTTATTATGATTATTATACTATGAGTATCATTATACGAAAATAAAAGGGGGTTGTGGGCTTTTTTATAATAATCGAGTAGAAAAAGATTGGTGGGAGACAATAAAACAGAATTTCTATGTATGATAATTATCGTACGTAGAAAGAATCGCGTGATATACGGAGGTTATAATGCGAAAATTATTATATTTTATAGCATGCAGTAGTGTTATACTTTTTACTTCACCGAGTGTGTCGGTAGCTCAATATGATGCACCTCTTATGGAAGATGCACTTTATTCTGTTTTATTTCCAAAAATAAATAAAGCAATTGAAAAACAATATGGAAGTTTGAAACCTTATCAATGTCCTAAAATTATTAGTTTAAAAAAAGTGTATAGCGGTACATATTTATTTCAAGCAAGTATTGAAGTGACAAAGTATGAACGTGTTGCTGGGAAAATTGCTCCACCATTTGAGAAGGTAACGATTACATTTAATAACGAAGAAGGCGAATGGGAAGTGACAAAGATTTCAGTAAAGCGCTTACCAAACGATACAAAATTAAACTGTAAAAAAACAATATAAAAAATTGTTTGACAAATAAAATGGTCCTTTGGTATTGTTAATAGCAACAATTAGATGTTTGAAAATTAAATAGACTTACCTCATCTACTCTCAAAGGTAGAGGCCGCGATAGGAAAGAGTAAGCTATGGGAGATTTAATGGAATCTGTGATCATAGGTTGAAAGGGACTATTGCCGAAATATAAGAATAACCATCTTATTCATATATTGGGACTACATTGAATAAATGTAGTACTGTCATAAGATTTATTTTATGGAGAGCTATTTGGAGATGTTGATGCGGTTTCTTATTTTGAGGAGATAACAACTCGTTTATTTTTTCAATATATATTTTTCCTAATAAGAAACGCGTGTGAACATTGTTCCGCGCGTTTTTTGTCTATCTAAAAGCGTGCTGCAATGAATAGAAGATTGGGGTTATGAGTTTTAGAGGAAATAAGGGAGGAATTTAAATGTATTTACACGGCACAAGCCGAATTAATGGGCAAGGACACTTAGAAATTGGAGGGTGCGATACGACGCAGCTAGCAAAGCAATACGGAACACCACTTTATGTATACGATGAAGAGTCTATTCGAGGAAAATGCCGAGCGTTTCATCGTGCTTTTAAAGAAAGTGGTTTCTCTTATCAAGTAGCATATGCAAGCAAGGCGTTCTTGTGCATGGAGATGTGCCGAGTAGCTCGTGAAGAGAATATGTCATTAGACGTTGTTTCTGGGGGAGAATTATATACTGCGCTCCAAGCTGGATTTCCAGCATCACGTATTCATTTTCATGGAAATAATAAAACAGAAGAAGAGATAGTGATGGCTCTTCAGGCGAATATTGGTTGTTTTGTCGTAGATAATTTCTTTGAATTAGAAATTTTACACGATTTAGCGATGCAACATGGAAAATTTGTGAACATATTAATTCGTGTAACACCTGGAGTAGAGGCGCACACACATGAATATATTACAACAGGCCAAGATGATTCGAAATTTGGATTTGGCGTTTCAAACGGTCAAGCGATGCAGGCAATTGGATTTGCTTTACAAAAATCAAATTATAATGTGCTAGGGATTCATTCACATATCGGATCGCAAATATTTGAAACAGCTGGTTTTGTTCGAGCAATTGAAGTTCTTCGCCAATTTTTAGAAGAAGTGAGAGAGCAAACAAACTATGTAGTAAAAGTGTTAAATGTAGGCGGGGGATTTGGAATACGCTACACAGAGTCGGATACACCATTAACTCTTGAGACATATGTGCGAGCTGTAACAAGTGCAGTGAGAGAACAATTTACTGTATGTGAATATCCATTGCCAGAAATATGGATTGAACCAGGCCGTAGCATTGTAGGTGATGCTGGGACAACAATTTATACAGTTGGATCTGTGAAAGATATTCCTGGTATTCGGAAATATGTATCAGTCGATGGTGGAATGACAGATAATTTAAGACCTGCTTTATATAGTGCGCGTTATGAAGCAATGTTAGCGAATCGAGGGAATGATGAGAATGAGGAACTCGTTTCGATTGCTGGGAAATGCTGTGAGAGTGGAGATATGTTGATTTGGGATATTCATTTACCAAAAGTCGCTTCTGCTGATTTACTAGCAGTTTCCTGTACAGGAGCCTACGGGTATTCGATGGCGAATAATTACAATCGGATTCGAAGACCAGCCGTGGTCTTTGCAAAAGGCGGAACATCGCAAGTAGTTGTGGAACGCGAAACATATGAAAATATTATTGGGAACGATCGCATACGTATTAAAGAGCTTGTCTAAATAGAAAAGGAGTTGTTCGGAGGGGCAATTCCTTTTTTGTAAAATAAAATAATTAAAATATATCGGAAAACTAGGATTGAAAAAAATCAGAATTGTGATAAAATACAAATACAAAGCTTATCAAGAGAAGCGGAGGGAACTGGCCCGAAGAAGCTCGGCAACCTGCTTATAGAAAGCAAGGTGCTAAATCCAGCAAAATGGAATCCATTTTGAAAGATAAGGTAAAATATATTACCGAACAGTCTTTTCGAAATGGGAAAGATTTTTTTTATGAATAAAAAGGGGGGCTGTTCGCGTGAGTGTACGGGAACATTTTGATGAAGTATCCGAGAAGATTGAAGCGATGCTTGCTGATATGAAATATGGTTCAATTACAATTGTTGTGCAAGATGGAAAAGTAATTCAGTTAGAGAAAAGTGAAAAAGTACGTTTAAAGTGAAAAGCGCTGACTAGAAAAACTAGAGGCGGTTTTAACCTATTTTCATTAGGTTAAAACCGTCTTTTTGCTTTTACAGGGGGAAAAAACATGTTGACGTATGAAACGTGGGAAGAAAATGTTGTTTCATTTTCGGAAGAAGATGAAACAAAAGGCGCGTTATCAGTATTAAATTGGGCTTATGAAGAGTATAAAGATGAAATCGTCTATGCATGTAGCTTTGGGGTGGAAGGTATGGTATTGCTGCACCTTATAAACCAAGTAAATCCATCTGCTAAAGTTGTATTTTTAGATACAAATGTTCATTTTCAAGAAACGTATGAATTAATTCAAAGAGTGAGGGAACGATTTCCTTCATTGAATATTATAGAAAAACAGCCAGAACTTACACTTGATGAACAGGCGAAGTTGCATGGTGAAAAACTGTGGGAGAGCAATCCGAATCTTTGTTGTAAGATTAGAAAAATTTTACCTTTAGAAAAATCATTAGTCGTGGAAAAAGCATGGATATCGGGCTTAAGAAGGGAACAATCAGAAACACGTAAGCATACAAAGTTTATAAATCAAGATCATCGTTTTCAATCTATTAAAGTTTGTCCACTCATTCATTGGACGTGGAAAGAAGTTTGGCGATATGTATACAAACATAGCCTGCCGTATAACCCGTTGCATGATGTTGGCTATCCAAGTATTGGGTGTGAGAAATGTACTTTACCTGTAGGGGATGGTGGCGATTCAAGAGATGGTAGATGGGCTGGGAAAATGAAAACCGAATGTGGTCTTCATTATCAATAAGATGAATCTTGAAATAAAGCTAAGAGGGGATATAGAAAATGAGCACAGTAAACGAATTAGTAAACCGTATAGATGAGACATATGAGGTATCACAAATTGAAAAAGAAATTAAATTAGACAATATTGCTTTAAGTGATTTAGAACTATTGGCGACAGGTGGATATAGCCCGCTTACTGGTTTTTTAGGGAAGGAAGATTATGATTCAGTCGTAGAAACGCTTCGTTTAGCAAATGGTAGTGTGTGGAGTATACCGATTACATTACCGGTAACAGAAGAAGTCGCAGAAAGCCTGAAGACTGGAGAGGAAGTAAAGCTTGTCAACAATGGAAATATATATGGTGTTATTCAAATAGAAGATATTTTCGTACCAGATAAAGAAAAAGAAGCGTTACTTGTATATAAAACAACGGATGAGGTTCATCCAGGAGTGAAAAAGTTATATGAACGGCCAAACGTTTACGTTGGAGGAACTATTATTCTAACAAAACGCTTTGAAAATAATCAATTTCCTTCTTATCGTTTAGACCCAATTGAAACGAGAGAAGAATTTAAAAAACGTGGGTGGAAAACAGTAGTCGGATTTCAAACGAGAAACCCGGTACATCGTGCCCATGAGTATATTCAAAAATCTGCTCTTGAAATTGTAGATGGTCTCTTTTTAAATCCACTCGTTGGAGAAACGAAATCGGATGATATTCCTGCTGATGTAAGAATGGAAAGCTATGAAGTACTCCTTCAAAACTATTATCCGAAAAATCGTGTCTTTTTAAGTGTATTTCCTGCTGCAATGCGTTACGCAGGACCAAGGGAAGCTATATTTCATGCGTTAGTAAGAAAGAATTTTGGATGTACACACTTTATTGTAGGGCGTGATCATGCCGGAGTAGGAGATTATTACGGAACATACGAAGCGCAAGAAATCTTCACGAATTTTACGATAGAAGAGTTAGGCATTACACCACTATTCTTTGAACATAGTTTTTACTGCACGAAATGTGAAGCGATGGCTTCAACGAAAACATGTCCGCACGGAAAAGAAGATCATGTTATTTTATCGGGTACGAAAGTAAGAGAATTATTAAGAAACGGTGAGATTCCGCCAAGTACATTTAGTCGTAAAGAAGTAGTAGAAGTGCTAATTAAAGGTTTAAAAAAAGAAGTAGTAACAGAATAGGGAGAGAACGAGATGGATACGAATATTACTTGGCATATAGCTTCGGTTTCAAAAGATGATAGAAGAGTGAAGAATGGACATCACAGTTTTGTAATTTGGTTTACTGGTTTATCAGCTTCGGGTAAATCTACAGTAGCGAATGCGGTCGCTCGTAAACTGTTTGAAAAGAATATTGGAAATTATGTGCTGGATGGGGATAACATTCGCCACGGTTTAAATAAAGACTTAGGATTTTCTGAAAGTGATCGCATGGAAAATATAAGACGTATTGGCGAAGTGGCAAAGTTATTTGTAGATCAAGGAACAGTTGTCCTTACAGCATTTATTTCACCATTTCGAGTAGATCGCAAACAAGTTAGGGATCTATTAGCGGCAGATGAGTTTATAGAAGTGTTTGTAAAATGTCCAATTGAAGAGTGTGAAAAACGTGATCCAAAAGGGTTATACAAAAAAGCGAGACAAGGTGATATTAAAGATTTTACAGGTATTGATTCACCGTATGAGGAACCAGATCGAGCGGAATTAATTGTAGAAACGCACAAGTATTCTATTGAAGAATGTGCAGAACAAATCGTGAAGTACTTACAAGAGCGTAGTTTTGTCCCGTTGTTTGCTGGGAAGTAAAACGCCCACCTCAAAATTCGGCTGGAGCAGGCTGTAAATGCCCGATTGGTGAGGGTTGATTAAAGTTTCACTTTATATAGGGGGATTTAAAAATGAGTTATGAAAAAGTATGGGCTAATAATGAAAAATTAAATCAGACTGAGAAAAATAAATTAGCAAAAGATGGTTTGGAAATTTTTAATGATATTCCTTACTATGCGGAAAATGGATTCGAATCTATTCCGAAAGAAGAGTGGGACGCATTTAAATGGGCAGGATTGTATTTGCAAAGACCGAAAGAAGCTGGCTATTTTATGATGCGTGTAAATATTCCTTCAGGGATTATTACAAATGCGCAGGCGGAAGTGCTTGCTTCTATCGCTGAGGATTATGGACGTGATGTAATAGATATTACGACAAGACAGGCGATTCAGTTTCACTGGTTAGAAATTCAGCAAATGCCAGATATTTTTAAAAGATTAGCAAGAGTTGGGTTATCTTCAGCAGGGGCGTGTGGTGATATAACACGTAATATTACAGGTAATCCACTTGCAGGAATTGATGCGAATGAACTGTTTGATACAACGCATATTGTGAAGGAGGTATATGACTATTTCCAACATAATGAAGAGTTTTCTAACTTACCACGTAAATTTAAAATGTCTATTAGTTCTAACGTTTATAACTCGGCAAACGCAGAGATTAACTGTGTTGCATTTACACCTGCTACGAAAGAAATAGACGGTGAGAAAAAAGTTGGTTTTCATATAAAAGTAGGCGGTGGATTATCAGCCCGTCCATATTTAGCTGATGAATTAGATGTGTTCGTTTTACCAGAAGAAGTGAAGGCGGTAGCAATTGGGATTGCTACTATATTCCGTGATTTTGGATATCGCGAGAAACGTCATTTAGCTCGTTTGAAATTTCTTGTTGCAGACTGGGGAGCAGAGAAATTTAAAGAGAAACTAATAGAGTATACAGGACCATTGCAAAGTAAAGGAGAAAGTGCACTTAAAGGATGGAATGCAGGCTATTTTTATGGTGTTCAAGATCAAAAACAAGATGGATTAAAATATGTCGGTTTTAATGTGCCGGTAGGTCGTTTACATGCAAAAGAAATGTTTGAGATTGCAAGAATTGCAAAGCAGTATGGAAATGGACAAATTCGTACGTGTAACTCACAAAACTTCATCATTCCGAATGTTCCACCAGAAAATGTAACGGGTTTATTAAGTGAACCGTTGTTTGAAGCGATATCTGCAAGTCCGAAATCATTTATTGGTCATGCGGTTTCATGTACTGGTATTGAATATTGCAATCTTGCTCTAGTAGAAACGAAAGAAAGATTACGGAAAATTGCAGAATACTTAGATACAGAAATTGCACTTGATGTTCCAGTTCGAATTCATATGGTAGGATGCCCAAATTCATGTGGTCAACGTCAAATTGCTGACATCGGATTACAAGGGGTAAAAATGAAAACGAAGGAAAAAGGGATTGTTGAAGCATTTGAAATATATGTAGGTGGAACGTTGTTAGATGGCGGTGCCTATAATCAAAAGTTAAAAGGGAAAATAGATGGCGAGGATTTACCGGATGTACTCGCATCATTTATAAGTTATTTTAAAGAGAATAAGTTACCTGCCGAAACATTTTATGATTTTGTCGGACGTATCGGTGTAGATACATTGCAAATAGCTTTAAATAACGTGTTAGAAGAAGTAATAGCGTCTTAGGAGGGGCAATATGGAATTATATCGATTTGAAGCTGTGTTAGCGAATAATATCGTTCCGATTGTTGTTGTTGCTCAAAGTGAAGAGCAGGCATTTAAGCTTGCGGAGATTGAGCTTGAAAAGCATTTTTTACCGTTGCCAGAAGTAAAGGAAATCTCCTTATTTGAAAAAAAGAAGATTCGAAAAGGTGCGGCATTTGTTATTCATGAGTAGAGATCAGTAATACGAAAAAATAAAAACTTCCATTCTTATATACGAATGGAAGTTTCATTTTAATAGAAGAAATGAGGAGAGATGATGGGGAAGGTGTATATAGTTGGAGCGGGTCCTGGCGATCCGGATTTAATTACTGTTAAAGGATTGAAATGTATTGAGAAGGCAGATGTTATTTTATATGACCGTCTCGTGAATAAAGAATTGCTTTCATATGCAAAGCCTGAAGCGGATTTAATTTATTGCGGGAAACTCCCGAATTATCACACGATGAAGCAAGAGACAATTAACACATTTCTTATTAAATATGCGAAAAAAGGAAAAGTTGTAACGAGGCTTAAGGGCGGTGATCCATTTGTATTTGGTAGAGGAGGAGAAGAAGCGGAAGCATTAGCAAAGCAAGGTGTACCATTTGAAATCGTCCCAGGCATTTCGTCTGGAATAGCTGCACCTGCTTATGCTGGTATTCCAGTGACGCACCGTGATGCAAGTGCAAGTTTTGCTATTGTGACTGGGCATAGGAAAGAAGGTGCTAAAGAAGAAGTGAAATGGGAAAATTTAGCGAAAGGTGTAGAGACGTTAGCTGTATATATGGGGGTTAGTAATTTATCCTACATATGCGAACAACTGATGAAGCATGGAAAAGATAAAAGTACGCCAGCTGCTATTATTGAGCAGGGGACGACGTCTATGCAGCGCACAGTTGTTGGAACGTTAGGGACAATTGTAGATGTTGCGAAAAAAGAGCAAATTCAAAATCCGAGCATGATTGTAATTGGAGAAGTTGTCCGTTTTAGAGAAAAAATTCATTGGTTTGAGAAGCAAACGGAAAATGCTTATCAAGTAAGTGGAGTGTTGTAAAATGAAAGCCGTCTTATATATATGTCATGGAAGTCGTTTGAAGACAGCAAAAGAAGAGGCGATTCAATTTATTACATCGTGTATGAGTCGTATAGAAGCGAATATTCAAGAAGTTTGTTTTTTAGAGTTAGCGAATCCAAATATTGATGAAGGGTTCCGTATATGTTTGAAGCGTGGTGCTACAGAGGTTATTGTTATTCCAGTTTTTTTATTAGCGGCAGGTCATGTAAAAAAAGATATCCCGTTTGAATTGGTAAAGCTCAAGAATCAATATCCGAATGTTAAAGTGACTTATGGTAATCCGTTTGGTGTGTCAGAAACACTTGTTAAATCGGTGTATAGCGGAAGTGGCATCGAACAGGAAGATAAAAATGAAGTGACGTTACTTCTCGTTGCAAGAGGGAGCAGTGATCCTGAAGTATTAAGAGATATAAACTGGATTGCCTCTTTATTTCAAACGGAAGAGAAGGTTAAAAAAGTAGAAGTTTGTTATTTAGCGGCTGCAGAGCCAAAATTTGAGGAGAAGTTAAAGGAAGTTGTAGAACGAAAAGAAAAGAACATCGTTGTACTGCCTTACTTGTTATTTACAGGTTTACTTATGAAACATATTGAGAAAGAAGTGCGCCAATATGAATTGGAAGAGATAAAAATCAGTCCATATTTAGGGAAGAATGAAGCGTTTCAAGATATGTTAATTCAGAAAACGACGGAGTTATTGAAGGGAGATCAGTATGTATCCACTTACAGTGCGAGTTAATGAGAAACGTGTTGTTGTTATTGGTGGGGGAAAAGTTGCAGGATTTAAAATTATTCCTTTACTCAAACAAGGTGCAGATATAGTTGTAATCAGTCCAGAATTAGATGCGAATTTAGTAAAACTTGTGGAAGAAAAGAAAATTCGTTGGTATCAAAGAGAATATGAAAAAAGTGATATTAAAAGTGCTTTTTTAGTTGTTGCAGCGAGTAGTGATTCAATATTAAATGAACAAGTTGCTGAAGATGCCGCGGAGAATCAATTAGTAAATGTTATTACAAATCCGGAAAGTGGTAATGTTCATTTTCCGGCAGCGATTCATCGTGGTTTGCTTAATATAGCAGTTTCTACTGGGGGAGCGAGCCCGAAGCTCGCAAAAAAAATTCGAGATGAGATTGCAAATAAATATGATGAGACATATGAATCGTATTTAGATTTTTTATATGAAGTAAGGGTGAAGTTAAAAGATTTACAGTTAGAAAAGAGGGAACGAAATATATTGCTCCAGGAAGTGTTGAAATCAGTATATATGCAAAACGAGGGGAAAAGAGAAAGTTTTTTGCGAGAATTAGAGGAAAAGGTTTTAAAATAATAAAAGATAAAGTGCGCTTTACAAATATAAAAATATAATTTATAATCACAAGTAACTTCAATAGATGAAATCGATGAGCAAGAAGAGTACGTATATTTGATGCGTTCAGAGAGCTGGGGTTAGGTGGGAGCCCGGTACGATAAATTATACAGAATGGGCTTGCGAGAGGTATGTTGAACATTGTAGTAGGCAACCCGGGTTCCGCCGTTAAAAGGATAGAGTATCGGAATTATTCCTGTACTTGAACAAGTGGGATTTATCAATCCAATTGAGGTGGTACCACGGTATTTACATTACATATATCGTCCTCTACATGCATATTTGCGTGTAGAGGACTTTTTTATTTTCTAAAGGAGGTGTGCGAGTATGAAATGAAAGTGTATAATTAACAAAAGTTTAAATATTCAGAAAAGGAGAATTTATGATGAAAGAAACACAGCAATGGACGTCGAAAATAGGCTTTGTACTCGCAGCAGCCGGAGCCGCAGTAGGTCTTGGTGCGATATGGAAATTTCCATATGTTGCAGGTAATGGCGGGGGAGGAGCATTCTTCCTTGTATTTTTACTATTAACTTTATTTATAGGTATGCCTCTTCTAATAGCGGAGTTTGTTATTGGACGTAGCACGCAAAAAGAGGCGGTTACAGCTTATAAAGTATTAGTGCCAAATAGCAAATTATATCCTTGGATTGGTCGTATGGGAGTTGTTACTTGTTTTAGTGTACTATCTTTTTATAGTGTTGTAGGTGGATGGATTTTACTTTATTTATATTATAGTGTGACAGGCAGTTTCTGGAATGGAGTAGCTGATTATGGACAATTGTTTGGTGAAACGATTTCAAATCCGTTAAGTGCGATTGGAGCACAATTTATCTTTATGCTTTGTACAATTTTTGTGGTAAGTAAAGGTGTAGAGAAAGGTATAGAAAAGGCAAGTAAGTACATGATGCCGCTATTATTTATTTTATTTATAGCGATTATTGTTCGTGCGTTAACACTCGATGGTGCTTTTGCTGGAGTAGAGTTCTTCTTAAAGCCAGATTTTTCAAAGCTTACAGCAGATACGATTTTATATGCGATGGGACAATCTTTCTTCTCGCTAACTGTAGGTGCCTCGGTAATGGTAACGTATAGTTCGTATTTAAAGAAAGAAGAACATTTAGCGAAATCAGCAACATCTATTGTAAGTTTAACTGTTTTTGTTACAGTACTTGCAGGATTAGCAATTTTCCCAGCGATTTTCGCATTAGGAGTTAAACCGACTGAAGGACCGGGATTACTGTTTATCGTCCTTCCAGCAGTATTTGCAAAAATACCATTTGGTCAATTTTTCTTTATTATGTTTTTAATTTTATTCTTCTTTGCGACTTTAACATCAGCAATTTCAATGCTTGAAATTGTAGTAGCATCTGTTGCGAAAGGTAATGAGAAGAAGCGTCCGTCAGCATCATTATTAATTGGTATTCTTATTTTTGCAGTCGGTATTCCATCAGCGTTATCATTTGGAATAATGAGTGACGTGAAAATATTCGGGAAAACATTTTTTGATTTAGTCGACTTTTCAGTAAGTAACGTATTGCTGCCGTTAGGAGTACTAGCTATTTCATTATTTGTACCAAATAAAATGAGTAAAGAATTGTTGATGAAAGAATTAGAAGTGACGGAAACGAAAGGGAAAACGTTATTTAACATTTGGTTCTTCTTACTTCGTTATGTCATTCCGGTAACTGTAATAATTGTATTTTTAAATGCGATAGGTATATTTAAAATGTTTGCATAAAAAAGACGGGGATCTACCGTCTTTTTTATGTTGATGAATGTAATAGCCGATTATACGCTTTATAGGCTGTGGTGACTGCGAGGAATGAACCGATTAAAAATAAAACTGAGCCGCCAAATGTAAATATCCGGCCGATATATGTCGTTCTAGCTTCTTCTATTTTTTGTTGTAATTGCGTATTCATATGGATCACCTCGTAAACTATAGGCATTTAGTTATAGTTTATGTAGAATGCCTATATTGTGTGAAGTGTAAATAAAAAACCTCGGTAGGCACCGAGGTTTTTTATAATCCGATATAAGTAGATGGGTCAACTGCGTTTGTCTTGCCGACATTCCATTCTCCAAGATGAAGTTCGAAGTGTAAATGTTGTCCGTATGATTGGCCCGTATTCCCCATAAATCCAAGCTGATCGCCTTGTTTTACAGTTTGTCCATTCGACACGGAACGGCTATTCATATGAGCATATACTGTCGTATATGTTTTTCCGTTTATACGGTGAGATAAGTACACTACGTTTCCGTAACTAGATGATAATTCTGAGCGAATAACAACGCCATCTGCAGCAGCGATAATTGGAACCGTTCCCGAAGCAGCGATGTCAATTCCTTTATGGTTATCTAAAGAACGTACACCGAATCCGGATGTTTTTGATCCAGCTGCTGGTTTGATAAAGCCACCGATATTTGTATCATGTGGTGTTGGAGCTGCTTGAGTTGCTTGAGCAGATTTAGTAGCTTGTTGTTTGCGAGCCTCTTCTGCCTGGCGAGCTTCTTCCGCTTTACGAGCTTCTTCGGCACGTTTTTCTTCTTCAATTGCTTTTTGAACAGCTTGACGTTGATTTTCTAAAATCCCTTTGGATTCTTCTAATCCTTCAATCTCTGAATCTACTTTTGCTACTTTCGTATGTAGATCGTTAATAAGAGTTTGTTGCTGTTGTTGGTTATTTTGTAATTCTTGCTGTTTTTGTTCTAGTTTTTGCTCAGATTCTTTCAGTTGTTGTTCTTTTTTCTCAACAGCTTCTTTTTCTGTAGTTACAGCATTTTGATCAGATGTTTGTTTTTTTACAATATCTGTATCGTTGTTTAATATTAAACTTACGGAGTACATATTATCAACAAGATCAGCAATGTTTGTAGAGTTTGTTAATACTTCTGTAATGATATTTGTACGCGGTTTTTCTTGCATAGATTGTAATCGTTGTTTAATAACTTCCTGACGTGTATCTATGTTTGTTTGTAATTGTTCTATATGTTTCTTTTTGTCAGTAATTACTTGTTGTGTTTTGCTAATTTCTTTTTTTGTATCGTTTAATTCAGCCTCGTTTTTATTAATAGAAGTAGTTAATTCATCGATTTTCTTCTGTAATTCTTGAATTTCTTTTTCTATTTGTTCTTTCTCGACTGATTTATTTTGTAAGTCACTTTGTTTGCCTTCTAATTCAGATTGAATGTTAGTTAATTTATCTTGATTCGTTTCAGCGTATACGGGTGAAAGTAACGGGGAAGCAAAAATCGTTCCTGCTGCTAAAACACTAAACGCTGCAAATTTCTTTTTCATTGTTGTCTGACTCCTTTCCCTATGAATGTTATATATCATAAGAAGAAGGGTGTCTATCGTTGTAATCATAATGTAAAGAAAACTTTATAAAATTGCTAAGTTTTGTCGGAATTTATCATTTTTCAACTTTAATTGTCATAGTACTTACATTTTATTTATATGTGTAACAAAGGTAAATTTTTGATTTATTTGTAAAATACAGGAGGGAAGTAAGAGTTTTTATGGGGTGAAATATTACTTAGAAAGCCAATGAAATACTAGTAAGGAATCGTTCTCATGTGAGGTTTTCTGACATGAGTTTATTTTTTGTCAAGAAAATTATTTGTGTTCGAGCAAAGTTATTTTGTTGTCAGATTTTAAATTTTGATTTATGATTTTTAACAGGGACAAAATGTAGTGAATTGTCGAATAATATGTAATACTCTTAATTTCTTAGTTTTATAGAGATAGAATGAGAGATAGAGTGACACATCGAAGAGGGGGTTACAACAAATATGAAAAGAATAGGACTTGCATGGCAAATATTAATAGGACTTGCACTTGGTATTGCAGTTGGGGCGATTTTCTTTGGCAATCCGGCTGTAGTGAGTTATTTACAACCAATTGGTGATATTTTCATCCGATTAATTAAAATGATCGTTGTACCGATTGTTGTAGCAAGTATTGTTGTTGGGGTTGCTGGTGTTGGCGATGTTAAAAAACTAGGTCGACTAGGCGGAAAAACAATTATTTACTTTGAAATTATTACAACAATTGCAATTATTGTTGGTCTATTAATAGCGAATATTTTCCAACCAGGAAAAGGCGTGAATATGGAGCAGTTAACAAAGACAGATATTTCAAAATATACACATACAACAGAGCAAGTACAAAGTCATTCATTTGCAGATACATTTGTAAATATTGTTCCAACGAACATTATGAAGTCATTAGCTGACGGAGATATGCTTGCTATTATCTTCTTCTCTGTACTATTTGGTTTAGGTGTAGCAGCAATTGGTGAAAGAGGAAGACCAGTTCTTCAATTTTTCCAAGGTGTAGCTGACGCAATGTTTTATGTAACAAACCAAGTTATGAAATTTGCACCATTTGGTGTGTTTGCACTAATTGGTGTTACAGTTTCTACATTTGGTCTTGCTTCATTAATTCCATTAGGGAAATTACTAATTGTCGTATATGGAGCAATGATCTTCTTCGTCGTAGTTGTCTTAGGACTTACAGCGAAAATATTTGGAATTAACATTTTCCAATTCTTTAAGATTTTAAAAGACGAGCTGATCTTAGCGTATTCTACAGCAAGCTCAGAAACAGTTTTACCGAAAATCATGGAGAAAATGGAGAAATTCGGTTGTCCGAAAGCAATTACATCTTTCGTTATTCCGACAGGTTATTCATTTAACTTAGATGGATCAACTTTATATCAAGCAATTGCGGCGATTTTCTTGGCACAAATGTACGGTATTGATTTATCTATTACACAACAAATTACATTATTACTTGTATTAATGGTTACATCAAAAGGTATCGCAGGTGTACCGGGCGTATCATTCGTTGTATTATTAGCGACACTTGGTACAGTAGGTATTCCACCTGAAGGTTTAGCGTTCATTGCTGGTATTGACCGTATTTTAGATATGGCTCGTACAGCAGTTAACGTTGTAGGAAACTCTTTAGCAGCTGTAGTTATGTCTAAGTGGGAAGGTCAATATGACGCTGAAAAAGGACAAGCTTATTTAAAAGAGATTTCTGAAAAGGGTCAAGCTGCTTAATTATAATATGAACAAGCTCTCACATAATATGTGGGAGCTTTTCTGTATATAGAAGAGGAGCAGACATAATGAAACGTAAATATGGTGACGGTGCTTCGTGGAAGAGACTAATAGAAAAGAGTTATACGGTTAAGCAAGTGGAAGAGGGAATGCTCGGAATACTGGATATAAAAAAAGTGAGAGAGCCTAGTTGTAAAGAATATGATGGTAAAGAAATTTGTATTGCAAGTGATGGGTATACGTGGGTTCAATATTTCATTAATGGAAAGAACTTTGCGATTACAGCTATGTTAGATGATAGGCACAATTTAGTGCAATATTATATTGATGTGACGAAAGAATATGAAATAGACGATCGTGGTTTACCGTATTTTGATGATTTATATTTAGATGTAGTATTATTACCCAGCGGTAAGGTGTATATATTAGATGAAGAAGAGCTAGAGGATGCTTATAAAAGTGGCGATGTCACGAAGGAAGAGTATGAGTTAGCTTGGTACACTACGAAATGGATATTAGCAGCAATAAAAAATAGTGAATTTTATTGGATTTCAATATTGGAAGAAGAAATCGAAAAGTTAAAATGATTGTTGTATTCAAATTTTTGTATAATTACCAAAAAAATCTATACAAAAAATAATTGACTTTTGTTTTGTAAGCGAGTAAAGTTAGGGAAGAAATTATTATTAAAAAATAAATATGAAACCTTCTTATAAAGAGAGGCGGAGGGACTGGCCCTACGATGCCTCGGCAGCGGACTCGATTTCAGAGTGCTGTGCCAAATCCAGCAAGCGTGTGCTTGAAAGATGAGAAGAGTGTTTCTTATAGATGTATAAGACCTCTTCTCATCGGAAGAGGTCTTTTGTTATTCATTAGAAAAAGGTTGAAACTAGGGAGAGATGGTACTTTGAAAGAAACGAGAGGAAATGGTTTAGCTTTATTACCACTTGGGATATTTTTGGCGCTATTTATTGGTTCTGGAATTATTACAGGTGATTTCTATAAATTGCCGATACTTGTAGCGATTTCAATTGCTGTAGGAGTTGCTTTAGTGATGAATCGTAAAGAAAGTTTTAATGTGAAAGTAGAGCGGTTCGCTAAAGGTGCAGGAAATCCAGATATTATGATTATGGTATTAATTTTTGTGCTTGCTGGTGCATTTTCTGAAACTGCTAAAGGAATGGGCGGGGTAGATTCAACTGTTAATTTAGCGTTAACTATTTTACCGCCAGGATTTATCGTAGCTGGAATCTTTGTTATTGGTGCATTTATTTCATTAGCTATGGGGACTTCAATGGGAACAATTGCAGCGTTAGCACCAATTGCTGTAGGTATTAGTGGTCAAACTGATATCTCAATTGCGCTTACGATGGCTACTGTTGTTGGCGGAGCGATGTTTGGTGATAATTTATCATTTATTTCAGATACAACAATCGCAGCTGTTCGTTCACAAGGAACAGAAATGAAAGATAAGTTTAAAACGAACTTTTTAATTGTATTACCAGCGGCTATTATTACAATTGTACTATTAGTAATAGTTACTTCAGGAAGTGATACGCAGGTTAAAGCGCATAGCTTTGATTGGATAAAGATTTTACCGTACGCAGGAGTACTTATTACAGCTCTACTTGGCTGGAATGTACTTATCGTATTAACTGGTGGAACTGTACTATCTGGTGTTATCGGTCTTATAGATGGAAGTTACACGTTAGAAAGTTTCTTTAAAAGTGTAACGACTGGAATGGGCGGTATGATGGAGTTAGTATTACTTGCTATATTAATTGGCGGTATGGTTGAATTAATCCAATATAATGGTGGTATTCAATATTTAATGAATGTATTAACACGTAATATTCGTTCGAAAAAAGGAGCGGAATTTGGTATTGCTGGTTTAGTGAGTATGACGAATATGTGTACAGCAAATAATACGATTTCGATTATTTTTACAGGCCCGCTTGCAAAAAATATTGCGGATCAATATGAAATAGATCCTCGTAAATCAGCGAGTGTATTAGATCTTTTCTCATGTTGTGTGCAAGGGTTGATCCCGTACGGTGCCCAAATGTTAACGGCAGCAGGATTTGCAGCGTTATCTCCGGTTGAATTGTTACCATATGCATTTTATCCAATTTTAGTTGGAGTATGTGGGATTGTTTCTATTTTAATTGGGTTTCCAAGGTTTTCGAAAGTAGCTGAGAAAAAAAAGTATCATAAAACAGCTTAATCTAATATGAACGTTAGTAATTAAAAAACGTGCAGAGAATAGACTCTGCACGTTTTTTTGCGTAAAGGGCTGAATATGACTCGGTCTTAAGTCTGAGTTAAAAACGGTTCTTAAGCTCGTTATGGAAAGATGAAAAAATAGTTAAGATAAGAGTATCAAATCGAAGGGAGGCAAGCACAAGATGAAACAATTTCTAGCGTTTATCGCAGCCGGTATTTTGGCTTTAATTGCTCTTGGTAGTCTTGCTGGTATTGTAGGATTCGCAATCGGAGCAGGAGTTGTATATTGGAGCTATAAATCATTTGTGCGAGCTAAATCATTTTTTGGAAAGTTAGCTTGGGGTATTGTTGGTTTAATCGGTTTATCCATTGCACTTTCTCATTCACCAGCATTAATCGGTATCGCTGCTTTAGTGGTTTTATACTACGGATACCGTGAGTGGAAAAAAGAAAAAGATGTAGTTGTTGAATCTGCTCCAGAAAGTTCTAAACCATATAGCAACTTTGAAGATGAGTGGAACAAATTAATGAAAAACTAAAACAATAAATCAAATTATAATTAAAGTAGAAGAGAGGAAGATTTATAATGAAACAATCTTTATTCGGACGTGTACGCGATGCAATTTTAGCTGATTTTCATAACGTGTTAGATGAGAAGGAAAGAAAAAATCCAATTGCGATGTTAAACCAATATTTACGTGATAGTGAGCGTGAAATAACAAAAATTGAGAAGTTAATTGAGCGTCATAAAACATTAAAATCTAACTTCGCTCGTGAGCTTGAGCAAGCACGTTATTTCGTTAATAAAAGATCAAAGCAAGCTATCGTTGCTCAAGAAGCAGGCGAATTACAATTGCACGAACGTGCGTTAGAAGAGGTAGCTTATTATGAAGGGCAAGTAACTCGATTAGAAGAAATGTATGCAGGTGTTGTAGAGCAAATTGATGAGTTAGAGCGTCGTCTTTCCGAAATGAAAAATAAATTAAAAGAAATGCACGCAAAGCGTATGGAACTAATGGCACGTGAAAATATGGCACATGCAAATCGTCGGATGAATACTGCGATGCATAAAATGGATGAAAATAATCCGTTCTTACGATTTGAAGAAATTGAAGATCACATTCGTGACTTAGAAACTCGTATGAATGAAGGGCATGAGCGTGACACATTTGATATGAAAATTGCAAAACTTGAGCGTGAAATGAAAGAAAAGAATGATGTATCGTTAACGAAAGAGTTAACAAAATAATAGTAGTATATTATAAAACAGGCTTATGATATAGTGATAGGAGAAAAGGTGTTGGAAAGCAATGCCTTTTCTTCTATGTATATGTGACAAGAAGGGGGGAGCTGAAGTGAAGAAACATTTTTCAAAGACACAATTAATGGGGATGCTCCTCATCATATTTGGGTTCGGTCTTTTTCTTGATATGATACTTGGACATTTTGAACCAGGTGGTCTCATTTTTGCATTTATTATGCTTATGTTTGGAAGGCATTATCGTAAAAAGAATCGTTATGTACGGGGGAATGTATTTTTATTTGTTGGTGGTATCGTATTTTTATTTTTCTTATTTTCATCAGCAGCATTTGTTCTTGTCGTATTTGCTTGTTTAGCTTTAATTGGTTATCAATTGATTCAACAAGGACATCAGCAAAAAGCAATGAAGGTTGAAATTAAAGAAAAAGGGATTATAGACGAAGAGAAGCAAATATATCGTACAGAACCATATTTGAAAAATATGTTTGTAGGCAATGTACGAATGATGGATCATATTTATGAACTTGAGGATATTAATGTTCAATATGGTGCTTGTGATGTGGAAATAGATTTAACAACTGCTATGATTCCAGAAGGAGAAACAGTAATTGTTATTCGAGGTGTCGTTGGTAATATTCGTTTATATGTGCCATATGATATTGAACTTTCTTTAAATCACTCTGTTATTGTCGGCCGTGTGCTCTTGCCAGGTCATGAAGAGACAGGGTTTAACCGCAATGTTACATTTAGAACAGAGCAGTATAAAGAGGCTCCTCGTCGTATTAAAATTATTTCTTCGCTTGTCGTAGGCGACACGGAAGTGAGGAAAGTATAATGAAGAAACAAAAAAATATTTCGTGGATGTATATTCGTTATTCTATGTTGTCCTCTGTTAGTATCGCACTCATTTGTACAATTGTATATGTATGGAAAAGCGAGCAACAAGTGTATGATTTATTATGGAAGGAATCCATCGCTTCTGTTCCAATTGGCTTGTTTATTATGACTACAAGTTTACTTATCGGGGGAATTGTAGGATATGCAATCGGTTACTATATAGAGCAGCGTATACAAGGATTAAATACTTTTCTATTTGAAGTAGAGCGAGGGAATTTTCCGAGTGATGTTTCGTTTACTGCGGATGATGAATTTCATGAAGTGGAGCGAAAAGTAATCGTTCTGGCTCGTCGATTAGAGGAGCAAGCTGGACTCTTTCAAAAAGTAACGAATGAACGAGCTCATTGGAATGAAGAGATGAGACAAGAAGCGATTTCTCAAGAAAGGCATCGCTTAGCAAGGGAGTTGCATGATTCAGTAAGTCAGCAGCTTTTCGCAATGTCGATGATGATGTCAGCGATTAATGAACAAATAACTGAATTTCCAGATGTGACAAAAAAACAATTACAACTTGTTGAAAATATGGTTGTAAATGCTCAATCAGAAATGAGAGCATTGCTCCTTCATTTACGTCCTGTACAATTGGAAGGTAAGAAACTGACAGAAGGTATAGAGGAATTATTAACGGAATTATCGCGAAAACAACATATGAAAATTGAATGGCTTATTGAGCCAATAGAATTAAAAAAAGGTGTAGAAGATCATTTATTCCGTATTGTGCAAGAAGCGCTATCAAATACGTTGCGACACGCGAAGGCAAAGAAAACAGAAGTGCGCCTTCGAAAAATTGATCAATATGCGATTTTAAAAATCATTGATGACGGTGTTGGGTTTGAAGTAGGCGTTAATAAAGCCGGTTCCTATGGCTTAAGATCGATGCAAGAGCGTGTTCATGAAATTGGTGGGACACTCAAGGTACTGAGTTTCCCGGCCAAAGGTACACAAATAGAAGTGAAAGTACCAATTATGCTTGAGAGAGGGGGAGAAGTATGATAAAAGTATTGCTTGTCGATGATCATGAAATGGTTCGTATGGGTGTATCGGCATATTTATCTACACAACCAGATATTGAAGTGGTCGGGGAAGCTGAAAATGGAAAAAAAGGATCAGAATTAGCACTGCAATTAAGACCGGATATTATTTTAATGGACCTTGTTATGGATGAGATGGATGGTGTCGAAGCAACACGTGCTATTATTCAAGAATGGCCAGAAGCAAAAATTGTAGTTGTAACAAGCTTTTTAGATGACGAAAAATTGTATCCTGTTATTGAGGCTGGGGCGACTAGTTATTTATTAAAAACATCAAGAGCAAGTGATATAGCGGACGCTGTACGAGCTACTTATGATGGAGAAACGGTATTAGAGCCGAAAGTTACCGGGAAAATGATGTCCCGTATGCGTCAAAAGAAAGAGCAACCTTTGCATGAGGAGTTAACAGAAAGAGAGTCTGAAATTTTGTTATTAATTGCAGAGGGGAAAAGTAATCAAGAGATTGCAGATGAATTGTTTATTGCCCTCAAAACAGTAAAGACACATGTGAGTAATATATTAAATAAACTAAATGTAAGTGACCGGACACAGGCGGTTATTTATGCATTTAGACATCAATTAACGAAATGATAAAGTGCAACTTTAATCAGTGGGGGACTATCCCCATTGATTATTAGTTTGCATCAAATCTTTTTATTGACGCTAATAAATGTAAGCGTTATCATTAAGTTGTTAACAGTACATACAAAGGGGAGAATGTATATGTTAGTTCAAACTATATTCGGAATGGATAAGTCTAAAAAATTAGGGGATTATGTGAACGCATTACAAGCGCTTTGTGAACAATATAATGTTGAAACAGATAAAATTGCGATTATTGAGGCAACAGAGGAATACTATTTATTTTTAGTAAAGCAAGAAGACTGCTATGATGTTGTTAAGGTAGAAACAGTTGATACGAATATTGAATATTATACGAAAGCGTATAAAATAAGTAGTTTTAATCATACTGCTTATCAAATGTAAAAAAACTCCCTTTCGGGAGTTTTTTAGGATGCTTTTGCGTCGGTTATTAAGGGAACTTTTTTAGCACCGCTTAGTTTAGCGATAGTAAATCCGATAAGTGCTCCGGCTAATGCTGGTAATAGCCAGCCTATTCCTTCATTATATAAAGGAATAAATTCAAAGTTGGACGTGATAAACGAGACTGGAATACCGCCTTGTTTTAATCCATCAAATACGCTCACAACTGCTGCTCCGATTAAAGCACCTACATAAACAGAGCGATATCCACCGAAGTATTTATGAAGTAACGATAGTAGTACGAGTACAATCGCAATTGGATATACAACAAGTAGAATTGGAACAGAGATTGCGATAATTTTTGTTAAACCTAAGTTGGCAACTAATAATCCTAATGCGCAAATGATACTCGCGAACGTTTTGTATGAAAATGTAGTCAATAATGTTGAAAAATATTGGCTGCACGCAGATACGAGTCCAACGCATGTCGTTAAACAAGCGAGTGTAACGATAAGAGATAATAGGAGCAAACCGTATGGGCCGAATAATTGTTGTACGATAACAGTAAGTAGCTGTCCACCATTTTTTGCATATCCGAGAGAGACACTAGTTGTCCCAAGCCAGCCGAGTGCACCATATACAAGTACGAGTCCTGTAGCGGCAATAAGCCCTGCTTTTGCTGTGGCGATGGCAATGGACTTACGATCATTCACACCTTTAGAGCGAATTGCATTTACAACGATAATTCCAAATGCAAGTGCTGAAATGGTGTCCATTGTTAAGTACCCTTCCATAAAGCCTTTGAAGATTGGAGAAGTTTGATACTCTTGCATAGCTGGTCCTGATTGTCCAAGTGGTGTAAAGACACTTTTAACAAACAATAAGAAAATTGAGAGTAATAAAATAGGTGTTAATATATTTCCAATACGATCGACAAGTTTAGATGGATTTAAACTCAGCCAAAATACGATAGTAAAGAATATGATTGTATATACAAATAGCACTAGGCTGCTAGAGCGGATTGTTTCTGGTAAGAAAGAACTAACACCCATTTCATAAGCAACATTTGCAACACGTGGGATGCCCATGGATGGACCGATGGCAATGTATACAACTACCGTAAAGAAAATTCCGAATAATGGATGAACATGACTTGCAAGTTGCTGCATTCCATTTCCTGATAGAGAAATTGCGATAACAGTAAGTAGTGGTAAGCCAACTCCTGTTAGTAAAAATCCAATCATTGCGGGCCAAAAGTTTTCACCTGCGTTTTGGCCAAGCATGGGAGGGAAAATTAAATTACCTGCCCCAAAAAATAAAGAAAATAGCATAAGACCCGTGAAAAAAATATGTTTTTTTGATACAGTGTTCATTGTTTTTCCTCCTTTTTTAAATTCATTTGTAAGAACACAAAAAACTCGTCCCTAAAGAAAGGGACGAGTTATATTTACCCGCGATACCACCCTAATTTACACATGTAGAAATAAATCTATATGTATACGGCTTTGCAACGTACAACATGATACGTGTTCCTTGTAACGGGGGACGGCCGGTAAGAACTTACTGTAACATTCGGTTCTACTTCTCGGAGATGATTTTCGGTTACGCACTGAACGTTGGCTTTCAGCAAATCGCCAACTCTCTGGGGAACAGTTCTATAACGTACTCGTTCTCGTCAATGAATTTTTATTCAAGTATTCTGACAGTATTGTTGCATGTTTTTTTTAGAAAGTCAATATGTTTTTTGAAAGATATATTTATATACGGAAATATCGAAAGTAATATTCGTTGTTGCAAAAGGAATAATGAATTGTAAAATGGGAGTAAAAATTTGTGGAGAATTGTAAAATTTATAGAGAAAGTTGATATTTATAGGAGTAAAGAAGGGATTATTTGAATTTACAGAGAATATTACAACAATCCACTTGCTGGAAAGAACAAACCAAAAGAGGTGACTGAAATGCTTGCGATGGGAGTATTATTTGGCATTATTGCTATAATTGGTTTTATGTGGTTATATTATTCGCGTTCGTTTAAACAAGCAGAAGTTTTACTCTTTCAAAAAGGTAGTTTGTTGACAAATCAGTCTAGATATTTAGTATGTCCGAAGTGTGGAAGTGCACAGGCCAGAAGTGGAGGATATCAAGAGTGTTGCAAAATTAGATTATGAAAGAAAGGAAGCCTCACATTATTTTGTGAGGCTTCCTTCCTTACAACTTCATGGCGCTCCAAATTGTCCATCGATCTCTTTCAATAATAGGAGAGACGTTTTGTAATGTGGTCTGTATATGTTGTAGAAGTTGAGAAAGTTCATCATCTGTTAACTCATATAGAATGGATCGACCTGTTCGAGGAGATAAATCTTGTAGCAATGCTTCTACAGAATCATGTATTTTTCGTACTTCCCATTGTGTTTGTGTGGGAAGCACGTGAAGAGAATGTTTTTGTAATTCTTTCTGTATCGTGTTGGTTTTTGGACGTCTTTTTGACTCTATTTCAATGAGTTTTGGAAATATAGAGAAAAAATATCCACGAATGTGTTCGGGACTTCCTGGAACTGTACAATCTTCAATCGTTCGATCTTGTAAAATAAGTACACCGTTTTTATTTAATATACGAGAAGCTTCACATAAAAATGTAGGAATGTCTTGTAAATGATGAATAACTGCGCGCGAAATAACTATGTCGAATGTTTCGTTAGGGTATGGGATATTATGTGCATCACCGTGGATGAAAGAAATATTTGGGAAATTGTTGCAATTTTCTTTTGCAGCTTGTAATATTTCTTTTGAAAAATCAAGTCCCACAACATTTTTGGCTCCCATAAGAGCAAGTTCTTTCGTATAAATCCCGCCACCGCAGCCAATATCAATTATTTGCTTGTTTTGTATGTCTGTAATGTTTTTTACCATTTCAGCCCAAGAAATATGAGCGTTTCTTGTTGCGTATGTGTATTTATTATTTGCATCATGAAAATTAATGGACATGATAAAGACCTCCTTTCAATGATTAGTATAACTTATTTAATAGGATGTCACGTTTTTGTTTTATGTATGAAGATTATAAGAATTTCTTATCGTAAAAGGAGGATTAATTTGAAAGGGAAATATGTATTGTTGTTATTTGTTATGTTACTAGCAGCTTGTGGTCAAGCTGAGCAAAAACAAGAAACAAAAAAAGTAGAAGAGACGGTGAATGAAGTGAAAGAAACAATAGGGGTAACCGTTATACAAAAAAAACATAAAGAGAAAAAGTTGCAGGAATCAGAAGCGAAGTTAGTAATAGACATTTTGGATAAAGCTGAGAAACAAGAAATAACCGGAAGCTTCGGTGAACCTGAATATGAAATACAAATTAGTAGAGAGGGGAAAAAAGAAACTTATTATGCATGGTTAAGGGGAGAAGATAGACGAGGATGGGTGCAATATAAGAAAGTTATGTATATGTTGAATGAAAAAGATACGGAAAAGCTTTTGGCTATATTTCCAAATGTTTCAGAACAAAAAGAAGAAGAGATGCAGGTAGGTCCTTTAACGGAGGTAACAAAAAAAGATTTGCAGATTACCGCGTTTCATATTAAAGCAGGCGATCAAAACGTGAATTATATGGTACGGTATACGATTTCACAATCACTATACAACAAGTTAGTGAAGGAACAAGAATATTATTTGCAACTCACTTTCCCAGAAAAAGTTCAAAAATTAATTGGAGCAAAAGAGAGTGAAATGATTTTAGGTGAAAAAGTAAAGGAAGGGTATAAGCAATATGAATTGCATGCTACTGTGCAGGTAAAAGGCGCTTCAGAATCACAATTAAAATCATTAGAAACATATTACGAAAAGTATGATTTAAAAATATTAAACAGTGAAAAAGAAAAAATAGGTGTGTTTCAAAATATAATTCAAATCGTTAAAGAGTATGGTGAAAAAATGAATTTCCAAAGATAAAGTGAGAATTTAATCGGCGGAGGCTGCTCATTTCTCATTGATTAATAGTCTTTGCCAATTCGGCGTTGACTCTCACTTAACTTCTTTGTTTCAACTGAATTTTGGGGTAAGGCCCTTATTGGCTGTAACTGAATTGTAAATTCTATATAGCCTTTCCTAGGAAATGATAATAGAGAGGGGAGAAGAACACCCTCTCTATTATTTTGCTTTTGCAGATGGCTCATTCATTGATTTTCGTGTAATAAGAAATGAAATCATAAGAGCGGAAAGAATGATAAGAGTGATAAGTAAGTGATTTGGCAACCAATCTAATAATAATACATAGCTCACTGTATAAAAAATAAGAGTTGAAGCTAAAAATGATAAAACACTTATTATGAGAGATTGTAAATTCATTCGTATATACCTCCTTTATTTATATTTTTGGCTAAAAATGGATTAAATAAACATTATTTCTAACAATAGAAAAAAATATGTCATAATAAAGAGGAGAATAATTTTTGATGAGCTTGTATGACTCGTTACAGGGGGTTAAAGGAGAGAGATGAAAAATAATAAAAAAGGATTATGGGGAATTATTGTTGCCATAGGATTATTTTTACTGTCTAAGTTAAAGTGGGTATTTGCAATTTTTAAATTAGCAAAGTTTTCAACGGTATTTAGTATGTTTCTATCCCTTGGCGCATACGCAGTTCTATATGGTTGGAAATTTGGGGTGGCGCTCATTTATTTGTTGTTTGTTCATGAAATGGGCCATTTATGGGCTGCGAAAAGAAAAGGGATTCCAACATCGCCAGCAATCTTTATCCCATTTATGGGGGCTCTTATTGGAATGAAAGAGATGCCGAAAAATGCAAAAGATGAAGCTTACATTGCCTATATGGGTCCGCTTTTCGGGCTTCTGTCATATTTACCTGCGATACCGCTTTACATAATGACGAAAGAACCATTTTGGGCGCTTGTTATTTTGCTTGGAAGTATGATTAATTTCTTTAATTTAATTCCCGTTTCGCCGCTAGATGGTGGGCGAATTATTTCAGTTGTCAGCACTAAAATTTGGGGAGCAGGCCTTATTTTATTACTTGGCTATTCAATTTACTTTAAAAGTATTTTGGGAGGATTTATTGTTATTATCGGTTGTATGGAATTATATAGAGTGATAAAGAGAGATGAGCCGATTAAGGAATTAGGGCATAAAATTGATGGGATGAAAGAATATGTTGCTAGGATTGAAGAGGAATTAAAAGAAACGGGTGCTGTACATCGGACTATATACATGATGCATCATGAGATGAATGCATTAAGACAAAGAGAACGGGAAAAAGAGTTACAAATAGGTGAACTTCAAAAAATGGAAGTGTTAGAGTATCTTTTACCGAAGTTCGAACCGTTAGATTATGTTCCATATGAAGATGAAAAAGATGAGTATACAATTCACATAAGGGAAGCATTTGAAGCGTCAGAAAGAAAATTAAATAAATGGAAAATAGAAAAAGAACAACAAGAAAACTATTATAAAGTGGATGCGAAAACGAAATGGACAGTATTTGCTTGTTATATCGGATTAATGGCTATACTCGGTTACACAGCTTATGAAGGATATATTGTTTTACAAGAACATTTGCCAACGAGAAATGTATAGAAAAATATTGTCGAAATGATAGGAAGAATTTATACAGGAAGTATATTTCTACGAGAGAATGTTACAAGTATAGCCATACATTATAATATCTTTAGTAGAGAAGGAGTTCTGTATATGAAGAAATTGCTACGTGTATTCGGGATTATTATCGTAATGATCATCGCGAGTTATAGTCTTATGAAAGTGCTGTTACATTATGCGAATAAGCCTGCTGAGGTAAATACAATAGCTCAAGTAGAAGATGTGCAAGAAGAGACAAAAGTGCTAGATTTTATTCGAATGAGACATGAAAGCTATAATAATTTCTTAAATTACGGTAAAGCAGAGAATTATACAGACGGGGATTGGAATCAATTTAAGCAATGGTTTCAACAACAAGAACCATCTTTAAAAAATATACATACGGAAATAAAGAATGAAAAAATAAAACGCGATGTAAATAGAAGCTATGAAATTGTAAAAAAAGGTGTGGAACTTCAAAATATTGAGTATGTAGTGTATGCCCACCGTGTATATCATGACTTGGATATTATCGTAAATAAATATAGGGGGGAAACGAATATCTGGGGGTATACAGAGTTTGGCGAGGGGAAAGATATAAAAGTAATTGAACAAGCTATACAAACAAAATAATAAGCTAGCTAGAATTCTAGTTAGCTTATTTTCTTTTGTAAGTACAATGTTCATATATTATTCACAAAAACAACGTGTTAATAGTGATTAAAATCACAATCTGCATTATAAGATTCAGTTAAACTAAAAACAGTTAAGGAAATAGAGGAGTGGGATACAATGTTAAGTGCAAAAACAATTGAAATCGTAAAGTCAACAGTACCATTATTACAAGAAAAAGGCGTTGAAATTACAACGAGATTTTATGAAATTTTATTTTCAGAACATCCGGAGTTATTGAATATTTTCAACCATACGAATCAGAAAAAGGGAAGACAACAACAAGCGTTAGCGAATGCTGTTTATGCAGCTGCAACGTACATTGATAATTTAGAAGCAATTATTCCAGTTGTAAAACAAATTGGTCATAAGCATAGAAGTTTAGGTATTAAAGCTGAGCATTATCCGATTGTAGGTACATGTTTACTACGTGCCATTAAAGAGGTCGCAGGTGCACCTGATGAAGTTTTAAATGCATGGGGAGAAGCATATGGTGTCATTGCTGATGCATTTATTAGCATTGAAGCAGAGATGTATGAAGAAGCTGCACATAAAGAAGGTGGATGGAAAGACTTCCGTAACTTTGTGATTGTTAAAAAAGTGAAGGAAAGCGATGTTATTACGTCATTTTATTTGAAACCTGAAGATGGAGGGAAAGTTTCTTCATTCATCCCAGGTCAATATGTAACGGTTCAAATCAATATTGAAGGTGAGACATATACACATAATCGTCAATACAGTTTATCCGATGCACCTGGGAAAGAATATTATCGTATTAGTGTAAAGAAAGAAAAAGGTGTAGATACACCAGACGGTAAAGTGTCTAATTACTTACATGAACATGTAAAAGAAGGAGATGTTTTACCAGTAAGTGCACCAGCGGGAGATTTCGTGTTAAATATGGATTCAACATTACCAGTTGTACTAATTAGTGGTGGAGTAGGGATTACACCGATGATGAGTATGTTAAATACGTTAATTGAACAAGATTCAAAACGTAATGTATATTTTATTCATGCAGCAATAAATAGTAATACACATGCAATGAAAGAACACGTTAAGGCAGTAGAAAATGAATATGAACAAGTTAAAGCATATACTTGTTATTCTGCACCGACTGAAAAAGATTTAGAAATGAAGAACTTTGATAAAGAAGGTTTCGTTGAAAGCGAATGGTTAAAAACTATTATTCAGACAACTGAAGCAGAATTTTATTTCTGTGGTCCAGTAGCATTTATGAAGCATATAAATGCTGCACTAACTGATTTAGGTGTGAAACAAGAGCATATTCATTATGAATTTTTCGGCCCAGCAACAAGCTTACAATAAGACAGATGAGAATAAACAAAAAAACGAGGTATTTATTTTACCTCGTTTTTTATTTGTTCTCGTAATAAACGGTTAACTGTTTCACGGCGTATGCCTATCAGTTGACCAATTTCAGTTTGTGTTAATATTTCATATATAGGAATGTCACCTAAATATAATGTGAACCATTCTTGTAAACGATGAAGACGTTCTTTCGGAGAGACAGTTGTCAATTGATCAATTCGTTGTTGCATCATTCTTAATTTAGATTGCAATTGCATAGCGATGTTGGCATACGATTCGGGATTTGCTTGAAGTCTCTCGTACCATTCACTACTAGTGATCGGTTCCACTTCTGTCTTTATTAAAGCGATAGCTGTACCGTGATATTCTTTCGGTGAAATTAAAGAATGATGAGGTATCGTTTCACCTGGAACGATAATGTTGAATAAAAATGGTGTTCCGTCTTCTTCTAGCCGAACTACTTTTAATAAGCCTGTTTTTATAAAGTATAAAGGACCGTCCTCGCCTTGACGGAATAGTACATCTCCTTTGTGTAGAATCAATGTTAGCCCCCCATTAATATGTTTCTATTTCTTCTATTTTAGCGTATATGTATATAGACAATATGCTATTTCAACAGCAATTTCATTGACGAAATGTATGCTATTACAGTAGTATACTATTTAGTGTGTAATAGTACTAGCAATGAATACGCTGTAGGGGGTTTAGTATATTGTTAGATGCGATAAGAATGACGGATATGAGAATTCCGGCGAATGCTATCATTCATGTAGAAGAGATGAAAGGTGGAGTCGTTTTATCCGTTGAAGTAGACGGCCAAATTATTTATACGATGGCTTATGATGAAGAAACAGATAGTTATGCTGAATTATATGATCGAAACGATAAGAGGGCGTGCCAAGTACATGAAGACTTTATGGGATGGTCACTTCTTCACTAAAAAAGATGTCAATATGACATCTTTTTTTATTAAATCGATAGAATATACAAAGAAATGAAATATAAGGATAAAATTTGTAATAATTGATTTTGCATTGTTAGCACTCTGTAACTGCAAGTGAACTATTTTTTCGCTATCATAAAGATAACAGTCGCAGTTATAGGAGTGGTCAACTTGAAGAAAGTACATATTTCAAATTATATGTTATTAAGTGCTTGTTTAATTTTATTTGTTCTCCTCGGAGGATTTTTATATTCATGTGTATAAGAAAAACGCATTCTAAAAAGAATACGTTATAAAAGGGAAATAATGATTAATCTAGTTCCAAGAATAATTAACGTAATACGTAATAAATTAATTACGGCGTTACCACTCAGTTTTGTATTAATGTAAGCCCCGATTTTTCCGCCGATCCATGCACCAGGAATAAGGATTAATGCATAAATCCAGCTGACATTTCCAAGTGAGATGTGAGTTGCAGAACTTACAATTGCTGATAGAAATACGATGAACATTGAAGTTGCTACTGCAATATGTGCTGGGAATGCAAAAAGAAGCATCATTGCTGGAACAAGTAAGGCACCGCCACCAATTCCAAATAACCCAGATATAAACCCAACTATAAAGGCGATAAAGATAGCAAGAAACGGTGGGAATTGGTAGTGTACAGCATTTCCATCATTATCTGTAAAAGAACGCTTAATTACAGACGTATTTGAGAGGGAAAGAGGTTTTAATTTGTCTCGAAGCATAAGTAGAATTGAGACGAATATAAGGAAAATCCCAAAGTATAAAGAAAATGTGTCTTGGTTTAAAAATTTATTTGCCCATGATCCGATAATACCACCAGGACCGCTTCCGATAAATAAAATAAGTCCACTTTTATAATCCACTCGCTTATGCTTCATGTAAGTAAGGGTAGAAGATAGTCCTGTGAAAACGACTGTTACCATAGAAGTCCCTACTGCAAGTTGTGGTGATAAACTGTGTAATCCAATTAATAACGGAACAATAATAATTCCGCCTCCAAGCCCAACTAGGCTGCCGACTGTCCCGGCGATTAGTCCGATGAAAAGTAACATGATGTATTCCAAAATTGCCAACTCCTCTAAATAACTTATCCACCAATTATTATACACGCTTTTTAATGAGAAATAGGCTTGTTCACAAAAAAGTCGTCTTCCTAGAAAAATAAGGAAGACGACTTTTGATTAGAAAACAAAATGTAATAGGTAGTAAAACAGAGCAGCTAAAGAAGCTGAAATAGGAAGTGTAATAACCCATGTAATTAACATACGTTTTGCAGTTCCCCATTTTACCCCCTTCACACGGTGAGAAGCACCAACCCCTAAAATAGAAGAAGAGATAACGTGCGTCGTACTAACCGGTAAGTGAATGAATGTTGCACCGAAAATAACAAGTGATGATGATAAATCGGCAGCTACACCATTTACAGGACGAATTTTCATAATTTGTCCACCGACAGTTTTAATAATTTTCCATCCACCGACAGAAGTACCAAGTCCCATTGCGATAGCACAAGATAATTGTACCCAGAACGGGATATCGCTAGAAGTATGATAGTTATTAGCCATAAGAGCCATCGTAATGATTCCCATTGCTTTTTGTGCATCATTCGTACCGTGTGTATAGGCTTGTAATGCTGCAGTGAAAATCTGGAATATACGGAAGTTTTTATTCGTTTTCGTTAAGTTAAAGTTTTTAAAGACCACTTTAAAAATACTGTAAACGATATAACCAATAACGAAAGCGATAATTGGTGAAATGATTAAAGCTTCAAGAATTTTAATGAATCCTTTAAGGTTTAATGAGCTAATACCAGCAGCAGCAATGGCTGCACCTGCGATTGAGCCAATAATTGCATGCGAAGAACTACTTGGGATACCGTAGTACCAAGTAATTAAGTTCCATGCTATCGCCGCAAGCAAAGCAGCTAAAATTACAAGAGAACCATTTTGTAAAGCAAATGGGTCAACGATATCTTTTGTAATCGTTTTTGCTACACCTGTAAATGTCATTGCACCTAAAAAGTTCATAATAGCTGCCATAATAATTGCATGTCTAGGCTTTAGAGCTTTCGTTGAAACAGCCGTTGCAATAGCGTTTGCTGTATCGTGAAATCCATTGATAAAGTCAAAAGCTAAAGCGCAAATGACTACTAAAACGGTCAGTATCAAGAGTGTATCCATGATCAAACTCCTTACGCGTTCTTCATAATAATTGTTTCTAATACGTTTGCAACGCTTTGACAGCTATCAGCTACTTCTTCAAGCTCTTCGTAAATCTCTTTAAATTGAATAATCTTAATCGGATCTTTTTCACGAGAGAATAAGTGCTTAATCGCATGACGACGAATATCATCGCATTGTGATTCGTAATCCTTAATCTTAATCGCGTTCGTACGAATGTCGACTAACTTCTTTTTAGACAGTAGTTCAACAGAGTTTGCAATCTCAATCGCACATTGATTGATTGCTTCCACGAATTTAATCATGTATTCATCAGCTTCTGTAATAGAATACATTTCGAACAGACCAGCACTGTGATCTAATCCGTCTAATACATCATCCATACTCATTGCAAGTTGTAGGATGTCCTCACGTTCAATTGGAGTAATAAACGCTTTGTTTAGCTCCATAATGATTTCGTGAATAAATGAGTCACCTTTTGACTCATACTCTTTCATGCGCATAGAAAACTCTTTTAAATCGCTAGCATTTTTAATTTTATACTCCACGAAAAACTGCGCGCCTTCTTTTAAATTTTCGGAAACATTCATTAACATTTCAGAAAATTTATCTTTTTTTGATTTAAAGACCATTATTGTTACCCCCACAAAAGTAATATATGTAAAATATATTGGCTAATCAATTCTAACAAAAAACTGTCGTTTTTTAAAACATTTTATCGAAAAGTTTACAAAAACTTAACATAACTCTCGTTGTTCTATTAATAATATTAATATCCAATAGTGAATATCTTACTTGTAGAATGTCCTTTTCTTGCAAAAAGTATGAATGTAAAAGAAAAGCTTTACACTATAGGAATGACTACGTTATTATAGTAAATTTAAAAGGCGGTATATTCTTCTTTTTAAAAAGAAGAGTGTAAATAAATGAAGGAAGTGAACGAATGAAATTGAAGAACACTCATTTTAAAAAAATGCTTGAGTGGTTCAATAAGAGGAAGAAACTTCGTAATTCATTAATTGTATTGGGAAGTGTACTCATTACTCTATTTATTGCTATAAATATAATAATATCCATTCAAGACATATCTGAATTAAAACAAGCTGTTCCACAACCGACTTTAATTTATGATGCAAATAATGAGGTCGCAACTAAATTAGCTTCTTCGAAAACAGAAGGTGTTAAAAGAAAAGATATTCCTGATATTATGGTTCAGGCAATTGTTGCAGTAGAAGATAAGGGTTTTTTTAACCATCATGGTATTTATTATAGTGGAATTATAAGTGCAGTTTTTAAAAATATTACAGCAGGAGAAGTTGTAGCAGGGGGAAGTACAATTACACAGCAGCTTGCAAAGAATGTATTTCTGACACAAGATCGTACATTTTCTCGTAAAATAAAGGAATACTTTTTAACCAAAAAAATAGAACGTACTTATACAAAAGATGAAATTATTGAAATGTATATGAATCAAATTTATTTTGGGGAAGGTGCTTGGGGAATAAAGAGGGCAGCTAAATCTTATTTTGATAAAGAGGTAAAAGATTTATCAATTTCAGAAGCTGCAACGATTGCAGGTTTAATTAAAGCGCCGTCTGCGTATTCTCCTTATAAAAACTTTAATAAATCAATTGAACGACGTAATGTCGTATTAAGTTTAATGAAGGAACAAGGATATATTTCTGAAGAGCAATACAATAAAGAAAAAGAGTCAGGCCTTGTATTAAAACGTGGGGTTGATGATAAATACAAAGGTAAATACTCCCAATATGTAGACTATATAGTTAGAGAAGCGATGGATAAGTATGAATTAACACAAAATGAAATTTTAGCAGGTGGTTATCGTATTTATACAGAGCTTGATCCGAAAAAACAACAAGCTGTAGAAGATGTTGTGAATAATGATAGTTATTTCAAAGATAGTGGCTCAGATCAACTTATGCAAACGGGTGTAGTCCTTATAAATCCAAAAACAGGCGGTGTTCCAGCTTTAGTTGGAGGTAGAGGACCATATCAGTTTTTACAATTTAATCATGCTACGCAATTAAAAAGACAGCCAGGTTCAACATTAAAGCCTCTAGCTGTATATGTACCCGCTTTAGAACAAGGGTATGAAGTATACGATATATTAAAAGATGAACCATTTCATATTAAAGAATATGAACCGAAAAATAGTGATCAGGCCTTTCATGGTAATGTGACAATGTATGAAGCGGTAGCAAAGTCGTATAATGTTTCCGCTGTGTGGCTATTAGAACAAATAGGATTAGATAAAGGATTGAAATCTTTAGAGCGATTTGGTATTCCGTTAGTACCAGAAGACCGTACGTATCCAATTGCTTTAGGTGGGATGCATGTAGGGACATCACCATTTGTAATGGCCCAAGCATATAGTACATTTGCTAATGATGGGGTTCAAGTAGAGGCTCATGCAATTAGAGAAGTTCAAAATGCTGAAGGGGAAATAATAGGGAAATGGTATAAGAAAGAGACACGAGTGACGAGTGAGAAAATTGCTCAAAAGATGACGTATTTATTAAAAGGTGTTGTAGAAAAGGGAACAGGTGGAAAAGCGAAAGTTACTAATGTTGATACAGCAGGGAAGACAGGGACTACTCAACTTGTAAATGGCCCGAGCGTAGGGGCAAAGGACTCGTGGTTTGTAGGATACACACCAGATTTAGTAGGTGCAGTTTGGGTAGGATATGACAAAACAGATAGCGAGCATTATGTTCCAGGTGGTAGTCAAATTACAACGACGATGTTCCGGGATATCATGAAAAAAGCAAATGCAAACCCAGCCCAAAAAGCGTTCCAATTGTCGTTAATATCTGAGGCGGACTATAAAAAACAATTGCAAACAATTGAAGAAGAAAAGCGAAGAAAAGAAGAAGAAAAGAAAAGGCAAGAAGAAGAACAAAAAAGGAAAAAAGAACAGCAAGAGTGGTTTAATAAAGTGAAAGAGTGGATTCCATCGTTATGGTAAAAGAAAGAGGCGAATTTCGTTATTCGCCTCTTTCTCATGTGAAAAATGAAGTGAGCTCATAATTAGTGGGGTAAATGCTACTATTCATTAAGAGTAATGTTGGTACTGCCAAAGGATTGAGAATCGTATGTGATGATTATTGTTCCTTTACTAATCGGTTCGTATGGTAATTCTTCTTCATAACTACCATTATCTTCATTATGGATAGTCAGCGTGATTTCATCAATTCCTTTATTTGTATACTGATCTTTAATCGTTTCAGTAATTTGAAGTAGAGTTTCGTAACTAGAAGCTTTCGTAATAAGCATTCCTTTTATAACTTTTTTTTCATTATTTGTGGAATTGGAATAAAGGATGTTGTTTTGTTTCGTATACAAAAGTGTGTATGGAACTGTTTTTCTCTCTGCTTTTGAAATAGTAGAATATTTTAGAGTTAAAAAAAAACCTACACATAAAATAATGCATATCATAAGAGCAATCCAAATGCGTATCGGTGACATAACTCTCATTTTTCATCCCTCTTTCATATCTTTGACTTCATTATTTATCATACAAAATGAGGATTAAGATAGAGTAAATTTGAGGTAAAGAAACGTAAAGAAGGAGCACTTATCCTCCCAAATAAGTGCTCCTTTTTTATTAAAAGAGAGATTTAATAGACAATCAAAATCACACCTATTACTTATAAATGTGTTTAGTCCTCCCAAAATATTATCGGAAATTGTGGTTAGTAAATTCGGAGTACAGATAGTGTCGCAGTTGTATCGCCCGTGTTAGGAATAGAAATAGTATTTGCTGTAGGTTGTACAGAAATCGTTGTACCAGCTTGTAAAGTAACAATTGTAGAGAAAGAAACAGCACTACCGATAACATTAGTTGAAAAATTACGAGTAGGTGGTTGGCCATTGAATGAAATACCGAATCCAAACGGTGAAGAGCCTGGGAAAGTTGTAGATGCCGAGAAACTAATATCATATACGCCTGTAAAGTATGTGTAGTGTCATTAAAGTTAATATTATTTATTTCAAAAACTTGATTTAATTGAATATTAATTCCAGTTGATATTGTTTGAGCATTGGAGTTTCCTATTGCAGCTATAGTTACCCGAATCGGAGTACCCGCTGGTCCAGTAGCGCCTCCACCTAGGAACCAGATCCATATTGAACTAAGACAGCTTGAATAGCTTGGCCGAGAGCTTGAAGAAGTCTAACAAATTATTTAAGTTCGGACTTAGAGATGTTGATATAACTACAAGCTCTTACTTCGCAACAATCATTACCATAAAATACTTTCCCTTTATTTTTGTTGTTTATCTTTGCATTCCTTTCTTTCATAGAATAATAGTCGTTACTATATATTATAATGAAATTTAAATTAAATTCGTGATGGACAAACTACTATTTCTCAAAAAATAAGAAGTTTACCTACCTAACACGAACAATAAAGAAGTAGAGAAAAATCTATATGTTTTAAAAAACTCCCTTTAATTGTTAGAGTGTGCTTAACAATTAAAGGGAGTTAATAGAACAGCATTCTCATTTTATAAGTTAATTGCTTCACGATTTACTTTAGGTAAAATCGGAATAGAAATAGTGAAGGTTGTACCGTCTGGATCACTAGTCATTTTGAGCGTACCGTTATGATTTTGGATGATTTTTTTTGTTACTGATAAGCCTAGTCCTGTCCCCGAATCCTTCGTTGAGAAGAATGGATCAAAGATATATTCTTGAATAGCTAGAGGAATACCAATTCCATTGTCTGTGAAAGTAATCCGAACGAAGTTATCTAGGCGATAACTAGTGATTTGAATAGAAAGAGGCTTTTCGCCTTGAGCATCGACGGCATTTTGAAATAGGTTTAAAAATACTTGAACAAGTTCATGTCGATCAATATTGACTAAAATATCATCTAATTCATTAGAAAAGTTATAATCAATTGAAATGTTATGCAAGAAGACTTCACTAGCTAGTAACTGTTGAATATAGTCGCATAAAAATGTATTAATAGGAAACGGTTCTCTTGTAAATTCACGTGTTTTTGAAATGGCTAAAAATTTTGTAATAATACTATTTGCACGATCTAATTCAGGGATAAGTAAGCTTTTAAATAACTCTTTATTTGATGGAGAAACACTTTCTTGTAAAAATTGTAAGTATCCTCGTACTGTCGTAAGAGGGTTTCGTACCTCGTGTGCAATTCCGGCTGCGATTCGTCCTGCTAACGAAAACTTCTCTGCATCACGCTCTGTGTTTAAATAATGAAAGACACTAATAACCCTAAAAATCTCCCCGTTATAATCGCGAATAATTCGGTTGTTTATAATGCCATAGTTTTTGTCTAAAACTTCTTCATTATATATTTCTGTTCCCGTTCTTAATGTTTCAATCGCTTTAATTTTTTCTTCCGGCAAGTTTAGTAATTGTTGAATCGGTTTTCCGATAATATCATTTCGTATTACACCGAAATCATCTGCGGCAACTTGATTACATAAAGTAATATTCCCTTTACTATCGACAAAGGTTACATGATGTGAAAAGGCATCAAAAATATGTACAAAGTGTTTTTCAAGTTGTTCAAATAAGAATAATGAATCACAAGTAAGTTGAAAATGAGCCTCTTTATTCTCTTTTGGTATTTCTTGAATGGAATGAGTTGCTCTAGTTTTCTTTATTTGTAAACCAATATGTGGATTTTTGTATGTGAAATGATGTGGTAATTGATTTACAAGTTCTTCATAAAAACGCACTTTATTTTCTAGTTCTTCAATTCGTTTTTCATGAGATACAGTAGCATCGTTTGGAAGCATAAATAAATAACCCCTCATTTTAAAAATTCTTCCATATAGTATATCATATTTTAATAAGGATACTCTTAAAGAAAGGGCCACTTAATGAAATTGATTAGCAAAAGTGTTTGGGGAGTGAATAGAAGATAAAGTTAAAAAGGGAGGAATATATGTGCTGTTCATTGGAGTGACAGGATGGGGAGATCATGATTCTTTATACGTAGATTCCTATGAAAATAGAAATAAATTACGAACATATAGTGAGTATTTTCCTATTGTGGAAGTGGATAGTTCATTTTACGCGATGCAACCTGCACGAAATTATATAAAATGGGCAATGGAAACGCCGAAAGATTTTTCTTTTGTCGTAAAAGCGTATCAAGGAATGACAGGACATATGAAAGGGGAATTTCCTTTTTCTACGTTTGATGAGATGTTTGATGTGTATAAGCAGTCCATTCTTCCTTTAATAGAAGCTAATAAATTAAAAACAATTTTATTTCAATATCCACCATGGTTTGATTGCAAAAAGAAAAATGTAGATTTTCTTCGATATACGAAAGAAAAAATGGAAGGTTTACCATGTGCAATAGAATTTCGAAATCAAACATGGTTTTATCCAGAAATGAGAGATAAGACGTTACAGTTTCTAGAACAGGAGAAATGGGTTCATACAATTTGTGATGAACCACAGGCTGGGATAGGTTCTGTGCCACTCGTATTAGAGGTTACGAATTCAAACATGGCATTAATACGTTTTCACGGTCGAAATGTTCATGGTTGGCTTGATAAAGGGGAAAATTGGAGAGCGGTTCGTTGTTTATATCGCTACAACAATAAAGAACTGGAAGAATGGGTGGAACGACTAGAGCAATTAAAAAAGAAAACAAAGGATATATACGTACTGTTTAACAACAATTCAGGTGGGGATGCAGCAGATAATGCGAAACAGCTTATGAAAATGATGAACATTACATATGGTGAGCCGAAGCCGGAGCAATTAAATTTTTTTGAATGATAATAAACAAGAAAGGCACTGTACAAACAGGGGGAATGTACAGTGCCTTTCTATATGAAAAAGAGGGGTAACAATGTTACTGAGCGTTTGGTTGATTCATCAATTGTTGGCTTCGTAATAAATGATAATGGTTATCATTATCATTGTCAATGGTTTTTCTAAAAATATATAAAAAACTTTGTATATTTTAAATAGAGATAAAAAAAGAACAGCATTAATGCTGTTCTTTTCCGTTGATGAATTGTTGTAAATCAAAAGGAGTTATCGCCTGGATAAATTCTTTTGAGATAAGTGTTTGCACGAGAGTGCTCTCAGAGATAGAAGCACCTGTTTTCTTTTCGTAAGCTTGTTTTAATAAATCAAGTTTTTCAGCCGTTTCTTTTGGTAATTCAATTGTAAGTGTGTTCATAATTTCTCCCCCTTATTATTAGAGTACCACTACAGTATAGGAGAGACAAGAAAAGAGAATATGAAATATAAAAAAGGTTACCAAATTTTCAAATGGTGACCTTTTTTATGTATAAGAGTTATTAAGCAATACCGATATACTTTAAAGTTTTTGATGGAGTACTGTGATCAAAGAAGTGTTGTAAAAATGCAATATCAACACCTGATTTGTATGCACAATAACCCCAAGTTTTTCGAAGTGTATGTGAGCTAATCCCTTCTAATCCAACTTCTTTTGCAGCTTTGTTTAAAATGTACCATGCATGTTGTCTCGTAATAGATTTTGTTCCTTTTTGAGATTTTAACAATGGTTCATTACGTTTCCAAGTTTTACGTTCTTTCATGTAGTCTTCGATTGCGTGCTGTAAGTCTTCATTTACAGCAAACCATTTATGTTTCTTCACTTTTTCATTGTAAAATAAAATGGAATGGCGAACATTTTCATTTTCATCGATTACATCACTAACTTTTAATTGTAAGATTTCACTTACTTTTAAGCCAGAATTTACAGCTAATACGAATAATAAGCCATCACGTTTCGAAGATTGTAAAAGTATATTTTTGATAGTTTCTAATTGTTTTTCATTTTGAATAGGTTGTCCTGCTTGTTTCATTTCACGCACTCTCCTCTTTTATATGTGTAAAGGAAAGGATTAACTTGTTTCTTACTATAAAGGGAGAGTGTGAATTTCATGTGAACTCCTAGTGAAATTAAGACAAATTATTTGACTTCTTTTACTTTTTGTAAATTGAAATAGAATACAACACTGTTAGTCGTATTATACACACCGTACTCGGCATGATGGAGGTCTAAAATGTTTTTTACAATAGATAATCCGAGACCGGTACCTCCGGTGTGACGGCTACGTGATGCATCTAGGCGATAGAAGCGATCCCAAATTTTTTCAAGACTTTCTTCAGGGATAGGGTTTCCTGTATTTTCGATTTCGATTTTTACGGTATCTTCTGCTTCTATAATGGAGACTTGTATTTTTTCTCCATCCGGCGTATAGCGGATTGCATTACTTAGTAAGTTCACAACTACTTGCTCAATACGGCTACGATTTGCTTTAACAAGTATAGAAGGGTCTGCATCGACGTTCACTTGTAGATGCTTTTCTTCCATGCTAAATAATAATTTTGTATAGACTTGTTGCGTTAATTCACCAATTGAGAACGTCGTCATATCTAGTTTGTAAGTACCAGATTCTAACTTTGCTAATTCTAACATTTCAACAATCAGCCTGTTCATATTTTCTGTTTCTTCTAAAATAACATCAGTATAATACGAAGTATCCTTACTAACACCATCTTTAATACCTTCTGCAAAACTTCTAATTACACTCAGTGGTGTTTTTAATTCGTGTGATACGCCAGAAATGAATTCTTTTCTTGTTTTCTCTAATTGACGTTCACGTTCAATGTCTTGCTGTAACTTTGTATTGGCAACATTTAATCGATCGATTCGATCTTTTAAATTTACAGATAATGTATTGATACTGCCGGAAAGCCCACCAATTTCATCGTCGGCTGTAACAGGTAATTTCTCGCTGAAATCAAAATTAGCCATTTTTTTTGTAACACGATTCATTTTAATTAATGGCTTAACAATGATTTTTGAGTAGTAGAAGGATAACAAAATAATAACGAGAAACACGATGATTAAGGCATAAACATAATAGTCTTTTAAAACTAGCATCGCTTCATTAACGGGTTGTAAAGACGCTATCGCAAAAGCATATTCTGTAATCTTTCCGTTTTCTATAATCGGCTTTACAAAGATACTATTTTTTATATTTTCGCCGCCATCTAATATGAAAGTGTTTAATTGGTTCGAGTTAGAAGTGCCATCTCTAATAATATCTGCAAAATATTGAACGGCTTGTAATGTTTCAATATCATTTGCAAGACGAACCTCAGCTTTTGATGGGAGCTGTAACTTAGTTATAACACCTGTAAAGACGATACGAGTTGTAGATTTGTATCGGCTTGCAAGTCTATTCTTAGAAGGATTACCATTAATTGACTGAAAATCCGAATAGAAATGTTCGTTTTGCCATTGATTATAATTTGTTCCTAATTTTTGTGGTGTAATAATATTATTCTCTTGTACGACTCCATCAACATTAATTATTACATCTTTTTTTAAACCTAAATTTTCGAATTTATTATATTCTTCTGGTGTTAAAAGGTTATTGAGTGGAATGGAATACTGTTTATTATTGTTGGGATTAAATACATCGATATAGTAATTGTTATCACTTTTAATAATACCGTTAGAATCCAAAAACTGCATATCGGCATTTGTTTTATCATGAAATTCTTGTTTTAGTTTTCTAACTTTCTCATAACTTTTATCACTTTTGTCATAATTATCTACGAATTTTTCAAAAGCAGTTTGAACTGTTTTTACTTTTTTATTAATATAAAATTTCTCTAAAAATAGAGATTGTCCTAGGAAAAAAAGTAGGAATATTATTGTAAATAAAGTTGATGTTAATAAAAATAGTTTAAAGACGATACTTCTGTTTTTCACTGCGTCACCTCTTATGAGAAATACTGTAAATGATTTCTTTATCCCGCTCGGGCAATAAGACTTCCACTTCAAAATTCGGCGAATACAAGGGAGTTAGTAGGTGGGAGATCAACTGTCCGTAAAAGCCTGATTGGTTCAACTAATAATCAGTGGGGGATGGAAAAAAACCACTGATTAAAGTTTCACTTTATTATAACAAACGTTACAATAAAGTAGAGGGGAGAAATCTGTCTCTTTATAAAATAGTTATTTATAAAAAGTCACATAAAAAGAACTCGCCAGACGTATGACAAGTTCTTTAGTGTATTATTGTTGAATTGCTGCATCTAAAGCGATTTCAATCATTTCGTTAAATGTAGTTTGACGCTCTTCAGATGTTGTTTCTTCGCCAGTGAAGATGTGATCGCTAACTGTTAATACAGATAATGCATTTACGCCGTATTTCGCTGCTAATGTATAAAGAGCAGTTGTTTCCATTTCTACTGCTAATACACCGTAATCTCCAAGTTTTTTAACCATGTCCATGCTTTCGCGATAAAACACATCTGCTGTTAAGACGTTACCGACACGAACGTGTAATCCTTTTTCAGTTCCAGCATCGTAAGCTTTCTTTAAAAGATCAAAGTTTGCAGCTGGTGCGAAATCAAATCCTGGGAATGTTAAACGGTTCATATTAGAATCAGTACAAGCCGTCATTGCGATAATAACATCACGAACTTTTACATCTTTTTGAATTGCACCGCAAGTGCCAACGCGAATTAAATTTTTAACTCCGTAGCTTTGGATTAATTCGTTTACATAAATAGAAATAGAAGGAACACCCATACCTGTACCTTGAACAGATACACGTTTTCCTTTATAAGTTCCAGTAAAACCTAACATACCACGTACGTTATTATAGCAAGTAACATCCTCTAGAAATGTTTCAGCGATATATTTTGCACGTAATGGATCACCTGGTAATAGAATAGATTCAGCGATTTCGCCTTGTTTTGCTTCGATATGTACACTCATGAAAAGTCCTCCTTATAATGTATTGATAGAAATCAATATCATTTGCATTATACACTACGAATCCTTTCAATTAAAATCTTTTTATTATTTGTAATATGTGCAAAATAGGAGGATTTCATAAATCATAATCTAGAATATATAGCTTAAGAAGTTTTATGTGAACAGAGACAATAAAAATGGTAGGTGATGTTTTGAAAAATCTTGTCATTGGGCTTATTGCGTTAGTACTTATTGTGGCAGGAGGATTTTACATAAAAAAATATCAAGAAAACGAAGAGACTGTAGGAGATGTTCAGGAAGTAAAGTGGGATGTGTCAAATGGAAAGGGAAATGAGAAAGTAGATATTGTATTTCAGTTGTTAAACAAAAAGAATAATGAAATTCGTGGTGTAAATGATCAAATACGGGCAGTGATTGTAGATGGACAGTTAAAACACATACAACAAATTAAACCTACATTTGCAGGGAACGGGTCATATAAGTTATCTTCAAAAATAGCGAAAGATGAAGAATATACGATATTTTTATACGAAGATAAAAATAAGTCCGTAGAGTCATTCGCTAGGAAAGATTTTGGTAGAACGAAAGAGGAGAACAATAAGAAAAAAGTGAAATTTCCAATCGACAGTGTACTTACAAAAAAAATAGGGGAGTATGAAGTTTCTCTTTTATTTGGCGCATTACATCCGAATGAACCAGTTACGTTAACATTTCAGTTTCAAGCGAAAAAGGGTGAAAAATTGAAATTACATTCAGAGAGAGGAGAAGTAGAGTCACTCTATATCGTGGATGAAACGAAGGAGAACTTTTTATACGCTATGCCTGTGGATACGGATGAACAATTACAATACCGTATTACATTTCCTGCCGAGGGTACGTATAAAATGTGGGGGAATTTCTATATAAATGGTAAGAAATATGAAAAAGAATTTATTGTACAAGTTCAAAAAAGAAAAAACAGCTAAGAATTTAGCTGTTTTTTCTTTTTCCTATTAATTTTGTTACAGAGAGCATTGTAATTGGTAAAGAATGATTCTTCCTAAATGCTAAATATTTACCGCTCCATGCTGGTTTATATTTTTCTTTAAAATGTCGTAATCCGCTGAAACTATACGTATAACGAACGTTATTAAAGATTGCAGCAGCCACTCGTTCAGACCAGAAAGACTGTGTGGATAAACCAACATTTGAAAGTGGTGCCATACCAATATTAAAGGAGTGGTATTCATTTTCTTTTGCCCATTGGAATAAGTGGATGAAAATTGCGTCCATAATGCCGCTAGGCGCATCTGGATAATATCGCATTAAATCGACAGATAATGATCCGTTTTGATATACGGGCATGAATGTTGTGAATGCAATAATTTTTCCATCCGCATCAGATAATGTTGCAATGGGAGCGCGACTAATATATTCACGATCGAAGTATCCGAGTGAAAAACCTTTCTCTTTTTTTCCACCAAGCCATGCATCTGAAACTTTTCTTAACTCTTCATATAATTCGTCTGAGAAAGGTGGCTCATGAATAGAGAATGTATAGCCTTCTCTTTCAAAACGGTTGAAAGTAGCTCGCATGCCAGCGCGTTTCTTTCCTGTTATTGTAAATGTATTTAAATCAACAACAGCTTCTTCACCGAGCTTAAAGAAGTTATAACCAAAATCGTGATATAAACTCATCCATTTACTTTCAATTTGGTAGAATACACAAATGTATCCAAATCGATCAGCCTCAGCTAAAAACTCTTGCAATACAGTACGATAGGAGGAAGGGTCCCCGATTGGATCACCTAGTACAATAAGTCGTTTTCCAGTTATTGAGAAGAGAATGAGTGCTTTTCCATCACTACTGAAAAAGAACTGTTTATCTCCTAAAAAACCTAAATGACTAAGTACATTTCCACCATGTTCATCTAAGAAGTTTTGTAATCTTTTATCATTAGCTGGTTGCCCGGGAAATTCATTTCGATAACGATTTGCAATGAGTGAACCAATTAGTAAAAAAGTAGGAACAAAAAAGGCAGCTGCTAATGCACTTCGTTTCACTTGTGTAATATTACGAACGACAAAATCAGGTTGGAAAGCTTCTTTTGCACTTGCAAATAAAATACCTAAGTTTTTATATAAATATAACGTTACAAGTAGGAATATAAAAACTTTTACGATATCGGAAAGTGAGACTTCCATTTTCTCACGTACAAACCTTTTACGAAGCATATACAATACAGCGAGTACGATTAATAAAATAAAAGTTTCTTCAACATCAATTCCTTTTAGTGTATTAAAAATAGCCGCTCCAATTAAAGAAACAATCGTCATATAATAAGAACGTTTTGTTCCGTAATATATCCCTCGTGAAAGAATGAGGAGGAGAATACCGAATGTTAGCGATAAGCTAAAAGAAAATTGAATAAGATGTTTTGGAGCTAGAATATGTAAGGCGTGTGCCCGATTTATACTTGTCGGTAGAATAGTTGATAAAATAACCATTAAGCCAGCAAATACTGTTAAAGCAGCAGATGCCCAAGAACCTAACTTTCCTAGAAAGTCACGCTGCAAAGTCCATATAACACCAGTTGTCTCTAATGCAGGCGCAATAAAGGGTTTATCTTCAAACTTTTTAATGGCTACTCCTGTCATTTCAAAAGCTGCAAAAATGAGACCAAGGCAGAATGGTAAGATGTAATAGACGAGACGATATAATAACATAGCAGGAAGCAAAACACCTGTATCGATGCCGTATTGCCCAAGCCCAGTTAAGAAGACAAGATCAAATGATCCAAGACCACCAGGAACAAGACTAACGACACCAGCTAAAGCAGCAATGACATATACGCCTAAAAACTTTTGGAATTCGATTTCAATGCCAAATAATAGTAATATGACGTACATAACAATACCAGCAGATACCCATTCGACTAATGAAACTAATGAGTATAAAACAGTTGGGTTTTTCTCCTCTTCTTCTTGTCCCTCTGTTTGCATCGCTTTTCTATTTTTTAATTTAGAAAATCCGATATATATAGGGACGAAAAGAGCAAAGAAGATAAGAACAGGCCATAGCCATGGTTTTTCATGCAAAATAAATCTCGTGTCTAATATTCCGATAAGACCAAGAAATGAAAGAATGGCTAATCCATTAATAAAGGCAGTTGTCATCCAAGCGATACTTTTAATAAGTTTTCCATTTTCTTTTATGTATGGACGATAAAGCATTGTGCGTACGCCAGCTCCAACTAGACCACCAAACCCGATAAATCCATTTAAAGTATTAGCAATCCACGAGATACGGAAAATCTTTTGGACAGGGATATCAGCTTTTAAGTAACGAAGCATAACATAGTCATAAAAGAACATTGTTGATACAGCGAATGCACCAAGTGTAATTGCTAAAAAGACTCCTCCAGTTGGAATGTTTTTAATTGTATCAATCGCTTCTAAAAAAGAAATGCCCGCTAATTCTTTTTTTGCTTGAAAGAATACAATTGTTAATACAACAAATGGGAAGATAATTTTCCCGATTTGTAAGAAACGTTTCCATGAAAACGACATAAATACAACTCTCCTTGTATAAGAAAACTGAGACAATAATATTATTATGACAAACTTCAAGAAAAATAAAAAGGTAAATTCCTGTATAGGGGAGCTATTTTTTATATAGGTATATTTAAAAGAATATTTTGTTTATCAGAAAATTAAGTTAGAATAAGATGAAAGAAGGTGGAGGGGAGTATATGATTATAAAAGGTTATGTAGGATATGAGTTAGAAAAGGCGAAACCTAATACATCAGAAGATTTTTTTAACAGATCTGAAGTGACATATATATTAAATGATAAAGAGAAAACTTTTTCGGTTTTATACGTTCGATATTTTGAAGAAGTTTTACAAGAAATTACTCCTTTTGAAGGAAATCCAGTGTATAAAGTAGAAGAACAAAACATATATTTGCGCGATATTGTAGCGATATGTTGTTTAGTGAAGGATAGGGAACTTCGTGCGCAAAAACGTTTGTATTTAAATAACCTGGAAGAATTTCAACAATATTTTGATGAGGGAACGGTGTCGAAAGTACAAGAAATATTGGCTGAATTACATAAAAATAAAAGAGTAGAAATAGCGTGAAATGGCAAAGGAGAGAGAAAAAATGTCTAATTTGATGGTTGAAAATCAAACAGAACAAGTTTCTATATTTTTAGAAGATGCTATTAATTTGATAACCAATTATGTAAATTATCATACGTTGCCTTCTTTATTAGAGGAAACACCAGCAGGGAATGAGCAATATTATAAAGGGTTATTAGCATCAATGAGACGACTTCTCGTTTTTTGCGAAGAAGGACATGATGCATGTTTTGTTTTGTTGAATAGTCAGCCATTTCGAAAAACAGCAGCTGAAAAAATTTTATATAAGATTTACCATCAAGTAATTGCAGAGTTTTTTTCACCAAAGAGTGATTATTGGTATGAAAATAGTCGGTCTGCATATACAGGAAAAAATTCTATCGTTTTTCAACAAACACCACCTGCATCTTTGGGGCAAGTGATGAAGAGTTTAGAAGGTAAATTTCAATTGATGCGTGAAGAACTAGAATATTATGAGACGGATTATCAGACAAAGATGTTACACAAATATTGATTGCGGAAAAGAAGCTAAGGTGACTTAGCTTCTTTTCCTTTTGTACAGTTATATAAGGGATTTTCATTGAATATAGTTAAGTGGATAGCATTAGGGAGGTGCAACATGAATCAGCAAGGTGTATTTACAGATTACTTTCATGAAGTAGAAAATTGGTGTGAAAGTGTTCTTCACGTATTAGATAGCCGCGCAATGGAAGTGTATGATGTCCATATGCTTGCTTATAAAATTCAGGCGTTGTTAGAGCGTATGAAAGAGCATGAGTATGAAACAGATGCAGAGTTTATGTATGAAATAAGTGATGATGTAGAACATATTCAGCATCACTTGCAGGAAGTATTTATGCAAGAAGAAGAGGAATATGAATTATATGAAAGAGGGGATAGCGAACGAGCTGTTCCAATTGGAGGACATACACTCCCGCCATTACCTTATCCGTATAATGCGTTAGAACCTTATATTTCTAAAGAAATTATGATGTTACACCATGATAAACATCATCGGAGTTACGTGGAAGGATTAAATAAAGCAGAGAAGATGATGGAAGAAGCGAGAAAAACAAATCAATTTGATTTAATTAAGCATTGGGAAAGAGAAGCGGCTTTTCATGGGTCAGGTCATTACTTACACACGATATTTTGGAATAACATGAAAAAAGACGGTGGTGGGAGTCCAAGAGGTGCTTTTTCACAACAAATCGAACAAGATTTTGGGAGCTTTTTACGTTTCCAAAAACATTTTACAGAAGCGGCCTCTAAAGTAGAAGGTTCAGGCTGGGCAATTCTCGTTTGGGTGCCCCGGTCTGGAAGGTTAGAAATTTTGCAAAGTACACTTCATCAATTATTTACACAATGGGATACGATACCACTCCTTGTACTAGATGTCTGGGAACATGCGTATTATTTACAATACCAAAATCGAAAAGATGAATATATTAAAAACTGGTGGAATGTTGTAAATTGGCCTGATGTAGAAAAAAGGTTTGAAACTGCGAAACAAATTGAATGGACACCATATTAGACGCAAATTCTCTGCGTCTTTTTTAATGGAAGCAGAAGGAAGATTTCGTTCATATTTTAAAAGGCCAAGCATACACTTGTACAAAAAGTGCCAAAAGGACGTGGGGGGAAATATGAGACGAATTTGTGTAATCATTACGCTTCTTATTATGTACGCAAGCGTTATGCCGATTCCTACATATGCAAAGATGAACAGCAATGTCAGTGCTCGAAATGCTGTATTAATGGAGCAACAGTCTGGTCGTGTATTATACGGAAAAGCAGAACATGAACCTCAAAAAATTGCTAGTATAACAAAAATTATGACTGCCTTGTTAGCTGCTGAATCAGGGAAGATGAAAGAAATGGTGTCAGTTAGCAATGAAGCGGTGAGGGTGGAAGGATCAGCAATCTATTTAAAGCCTGGACAAAAAGTGAAGTTAGAAGATTTAGTATACGGACTCATGCTTAGATCTGGTAATGACGCAGCGCAAGTAATTGCTGAAAGTGTGGGTGGGAGTATAGATGGATTCGTATATTTAATGAATGAAAAGGCGAAAGAAATTGGAATGAAAGATACTCACTTCTCAAACCCTCATGGTTTAGATGGAGATGGATCACATTATTCGTCGGCTTACGATATGGCGTTATTAACGAAGTATGCAATGGGAAACGAGTCATTTAAAAAAATCTTTGGAACAAAAACGTATAAATCCGATTCTTGGGATTACCCGTGGAAAAATAAACATAAGTTGGTAACGTCTTATTATGAATTTGCAACAGGAGGAAAAACAGGCTTTACGAAGAAAGCAGGAAGAACGCTTGTTACAACGGCATCAAAAGATGGACTAGATTTAATTGTCGTAACTTTGAGTGCTTCTAGTGATTGGGATGATCATATGAATCTATTTGATAAAGGATTTGAACGTTTCAAGCAAACGAAAGTTTTAGGACAAGGAGCAATTGCTGAAATAAATGAAAAGAAGTATGCCAACCATGTTTATACGAAAAATAGTTTTTCCGTGCCGTTAACTGAAGAGGAAAGAAAGAACGTATTATTAAAAGTTGAACTGGATAAAAGTATAACGCTTGAGGATGGAGTAAAGGTTGGAAAGACAGATGTTTATGTTGGCAATGAGAAAGTTGGAGAACGGAATTTATTTTATAGTAAACGGAAGTTAGTAGCTACAACGGGACTTTACTGGAATAATGTGAAAGAAATTTTTTCTTACATGATAGGTGTTGGGAACAATGGTTAATCTCGTATGGGTAGCGATGGCTGTCATTGGGATTGTATACGCCATGATAAATGGAACGATGGAAGAAGTGAATAAGGCTGTATTTGACGGAGCAAAAGATGCAGTAACGATTTGTATAGGACTTATTAGTGTTTTAGTATTTTGGCTTGGTTTAATGAAAATTGCAGAGGAAGCCGGATTGTTAAAAAAATTAGTTTCACTTTTTATGCCGATAGTAAAAAGGTTGTTTCCAGAAATACCAAAGGATCATCCGTCCATGGGATTTATTCTATCAAATATGATGGCAAACTTTTTTGGTCTAGGTAATGCAGCAACCCCTCTTGGTATTAAAGCGATGGAACAACTAAAAGAGTTAAATGGAGGAAAGGATTCGGCGAGCCGTTCTATGGTGACGTTTCTAGCATTAAATACATCAGCTATTACATTAATTCCTACGACAGTCATTTCAATTCGAATGACATATGAATCAGCCAATCCTACTGAAATTGTTGGGGTAACATTTATTGCACAAGTACTTTCTATGATTGGAGCAATTTGGATTGACCGCTATTTTTACCGAAGAAGGAGTAGAAAGGGGCGGAAAAAATGAGTATTGTAAATACAATTTCCTTATGGGTAATCCCTTGTGTAATTGGTTTTATCCTTTTATATGGCACGATAAAGAAAGTGCCGACGTATGAATCGTTCGTTGAGGGAGGAAAAGAAGGGATTCAAATTGCAATTTCCATTTTACCGTTTATGGTTGGAATGCTTGTGTCTATTTCTATATTCCGATCGTCAGGTGCGCTAGATGCAATGATATCAGTAATGAAGCCAATGCTAGATTTAATTCACGTTCCAGCAGAAATCGTTCCATTAGCACTAATACGTCCTATTTCAGGTTCTGCTGGTCTAAGTATTACGACTGATTTAATTGCTACATATGGGCCAGACTCATTCATTGGGAGATTAGCTTCTACGATGCAAGGGAGTACAGATACGACTTTTTATATTTTAACAGTATACTTCGGAGCTGTTGGTATTAGAAAAATGGGAGATGCATTAAAAGTAGGTCTTTTTGCAGATTTAATCGGAATTATTTGCTCGATTGTCTTTGTTTCCCTATTGTTTCAGTAAAGCTATTCATTTTTTATGCTATTTCGCGTATAATACGTATACGACCACTATTAAGGTGTAGCTTAATAGTGGTTTTTTTATGCAGTATTTTTGACAAAATGATGAACTTTTATTGTGAGAAATATGAAAAATATGGACAATAATAAAGGATAAAAACATGATTTGACCTTTATATGTTTAATATCATCGCTATGTTGTTTAAGGGAGATGGAGCGAATAACCGTAAAGCGTATGCGGTTGCCAAGTCTTTCTAATGTAAGGTAAGATAAATTCGAGGTGAAAAAAAGAAATGGAACGATTACAAAAAGTGATTGCGCAAGCAGGTATTGCATCGAGAAGAAAGGCTGAGGAATTAATTCAGCAAGGAAAAGTGAAAGTTAACGGAAAAATAGTGAAAGAGTTAGGAACAAAAGTAACTCCTCAAGATAAAGTAGAAGTAAATAACATCCCTCTTGAAAAAGAAGAACCTGTTTATTTTTTACTATATAAACCAACTGGTGTAATTTCAAGTGTATCAGATGATAAAGGTAGAAGTGTTGTAACAGACTTTTTCCCTGAAATTACACAACGTTTATTCCCAATCGGACGTCTAGATTATGATACGTCAGGAGTATTATTAATGACAAACGACGGGGACTTCGCAAATATATTAATGCATCCTAAATATAAAGTTGAAAAAACGTATGTTGCAAAAATAAAAGGCCCATTAACAGGTGAGAAAATTCGCATGTTAGAACGCGGTGTTGCATTAGAAGATGGTAAAACAGCACCAGCACATGTGAAAATTATTTCTTGGGACAAGCGTAAAGAGATGGCTATTGTACAATTAACAATTCATGAAGGACGTAATCGTCAAGTACGTCGTATGTTTGAAGCGTTAGACTGTAAAGTAGTGAAATTAAAACGTGAACGTTATGCTTTCTTAGAAGTAGGAAGCCTGCGACCTGGTGATGCGAGAGAATTGACACCACATGAGGTGAAACAATTACGCGCGCTTGCTTCTACAAAGCCAAGATAAGCTATAGAGTTAAAAATTCACCAGTGGAGTGCTCTGCTGGTGATTTATTCAATACAACATTTACAGAAGATAATACATAACATTTACCGAGGAGAGGAGAGGTAATATGAAGAAAAATCGCTTATTATTTCGCGTTATTATTCTACTCATTTTATGTGGTGCTGTAGGATTTACCCTTTATCAAGGATTCTTTGCTAATAAAGAGAAAATGCAAATCGGAAAAGAAGCACCTAACTTTGTTGTGACAGATTTAGAAGGGAAGAAAATTGAACTAAAAGATTTAAAGGGAAAAGGTGTATTTTTAAACTTTTGGGGTACGTGGTGTAAACCTTGTGAAAAAGAAATGCCTTATATGAATGAATTATATCCAAAGTATAAAGAAAAAGGCGTTGAAATCATAGCGTTAGATGCAGATGAAACGGATATTGCAGTAAAGAACTTTGTGAACCAATATGGTTTGAAATTCCCAGTTGCTATTGATAAAGGACAAAAGATTATAGGAACATATGGAGTAGGTCCATTACCGACAAGCTTTTTGATTGATAAAGATGGAAAAGTAGTGGAGCAAATTATAGGTGAACAAACGAAAGAACAGTTAGAAGAGTATTTAAAGAAAATTACTCCGTAATAAAGAAAGCCTTTACATAAGAGGTGCGTGTCTATAGTGCCTCTGATTTAAAAATTCTGAGTATTGCGGTAACTCGAGGTTAGAATATACAATAGTACATATAGATACAGGGGCGGTGAGAGTGTTGAAAGAAATTAAATGTGAATGTGGACATGTTAATCCGATAGGAACCGTTTTTTGTGAAGCTTGCGGGAAACCATTTGAAAGCAATGAAAATGCAAAACTATTGGATATGCGCTATGAGGGGAGTGCACGGAGATCTCTCACGCAAACAAAAACGATAGTCGATAAAATTTGGAGCTTTTTCTCTTCTGTAAAAGTCGGTGTATGGCTAATCGTAATAACTTTAGCTGCATCAGCGATAGGAACTATTTTTCCGCAAGAAATGTACATAACTCCAGGGATTGCACCAGCTGAATATTATAAGCAAGAATACGGATTTTTAGGGCAATTATACTATCAATTAGGATTTAATAATTTATACGGTTCATGGTGGTATATGATTTTGATTGCTTCTATCGGTATTTCACTTGTGATATGTAGTTTAGACCGCGTTATTCCACTTTATAAAGCTTTAAAAAAGCAAGGCGTAAAAAGACATCCTAGTTTTTTAAAGAGACAGAGATTATATGGGACTGGTACACCGCAAGATGGTGACCTGGAAAGAGTGCAAAAGAATTTAAAGAAAAGAAACTATAACGTGAAAGTGGAAGACGGAAACGTTTTAGCAGAAAAGGGACGCTTCTCGCGTTGGGGTCCATATGTAAATCATATCGGTCTTATTATCTTTTTATTCGGTGCGATGCTTCGTTTTTTACCGAGTATGTACGTAGACGAAGCACTTTGGTTACGTGATGGTGAAACGAAAGAAATACCAGGGACGGATGGACAATACTACTTAAAAAACGAGAAATTTATAAAAGAAGTTTATGATAAAAGTAAGGACAAGGAAGTTTTTGAGGAAGCGATTGATCGTGTAGGCGATAAAATGATTGCGAAAAACTTCCAAACGAATGCTGTATTATATAAAGCTGTGGGCGAAAATATAGCAGGGCAAAAACCAAAGTTGGAAAAAGTAAAAGAAGCGGAAATTCGAGTAAATGAACCACTGAAATTTGATCAATTTGCAGTGTATCAAGTGGATTATAAAGAAAGTGAATTTAAAAGTATGTCCTTCAACTTGCAAAATAAAGAAAATAATCAAAAATGGGGACCGATTAAAGTAGATTTAACGAATCCTAAGGAAAAATATGATTTAGGAAATGGTTATTCTCTAGAACTATTAAGCTATTTTCCTGATTTTTATTTTGATGAGAATGGAAAACCGAATACAAAAACGAAATTACCGAACAATCCTGCATTTGTATTTAAAATGTTTACACCTGAAACACCAGATGGTGAAGTGAGTTTTGTTGGTATTCAGCAAAATATAGAACCTGATGGAAACAACAAATATAAAATGTCGTTTGCGGGTGTTGAAATGCAAAATGCAACAGCACTTACTGTAAGAAAAGATTTAACGCTTTGGATTCTCGGTATTGGAGGATTTATATTTATGGTTGGTGTCATTCAAGGTATGTATTGGAATCATCGCCGTATTTGGATACAACGTGTTAATGATGAATGGTGGATTGCAGGGCATACGAATAAAAATTGGTTCGGTTTAAAGAAAGATATTGAAAGAGTAATAGAAGGTACAGCAATTCCACAGCCAAATGATAAAGTAATCGATAAAAAAATTAGTTAAGGTGGGGAAACGATATGGTGCAAATAAGTAGTAACTTTCTCTTTACCGCATTTATTTTATATTTAATTGCGACTCTATTTTTTGGTGGAGCCATTAAAGAAAAGGGTCATAAATGGGCAAATGTAGGAATAACAATTACAATTTTAGGGTTTATAGCACAAACAGTATATTTTGTTACAAGGTGGATTGCATCAGGGCATGCGCCAGTTAGTAACTTTTTTGAATTCGGTACATTTTTCGGCATGATGCTTGTAGGAGCATTTATTGTAATGTATTTTATGTACCGCGTAAGTATAATTGGACTATTTGCATTACCAGTTGCGCTTTTATTAATTGCCTATGCAAGTATGTTTCCGAGGGAAATATCTCCGCTTATTCCATCTTTAAAAAGTAATTGGTTACATATTCACGTGACGACTGCAGCAGCAGGACAAGCAATTTTAGCGATTAGTTTTATTACGGGCGTCATGTATTTATTAAAAAATGTAGATCAATCAACGAGAAGTAAACGGACATTTTGGCTAGAGACGGTAGTGTTTACGCTTGTTTGTACAGTTGGATTTATTGGAGTAACAACGGTATTTTCTAGTATGAAATATGAAGCGAAGTTTCAATGGGTTGATAAAAATGAACAACAACTGGAAATGAAGTACAATCTTCCAGCTTTAGTAGGACCGCATGAAGGGAAGTTACAGACAGAAAATAAATTAGAACCGGTAGTTGAAGTTCCAGCGATTGTAAATGCGAAAAAATTAAATACTGTTATTTGGTCAGTGTTAGTTGGAACATTACTTTATATTGTATTAAGGCTTGTTTTACGGAAGCGAGTATCGGCGGCACTTCAGCCGTTAGTAAAGAATACGAATAGTGATTTACTAGATGAAATCGGATATCGATCTATTGCAATTGGATTCCCAGTTTTCACATTAGGAGCGTTAATTTTTGCAATGATTTGGGCTCAAATAGCGTGGACGCGTTTTTGGGGCTGGGATCCGAAAGAGGTTTGGGCACTTATAACGTGGCTCTTTTATGCTGCAGTACTACATTTACGATTATCTAAAGGGTGGCATGGAGAGAAATCAGCTTGGCTTGCAGTAATTGGTTTTGCAATTATTATGTTTAACTTTATTGTAGTAAACTTAATTATTGCCGGTTTACATTCATATGCATAGAGAAATAAAATAGGAGAGTGCATGTCACTTTCCTATTTTATTTTTGTCAACTTTTCTTCTTTTTTGAGAAAAACATGACAAAGTAGCGGTTGATTTTGTAAAATGATGTCGAGGACATTATATACTGTTCAAAAAAAATACATAGTTTTGGAAAAAAATTGAACAAAATTTATTATTCTTGTGAAGCATAATATGGGAAGTGAAACATTTAGAAGATTGCTTAAATAAACGAGAATAGCGCAACATAATAGTAAAGAAGGGTAGGTGTGAACCGCTGAGGTGAGAGTACGCAGCGGGTAGAGATGGAAAATGAATCAAGAATTTTAATTGTAGATGATGAGGATCGTATTCGTCGTTTATTGAAAATGTACTTAGAAAGAGAACAATACACAATTGAAGAAGCAGATAATGGTGATACAGCTTTAGAAATGGCGTTGCAAAATGATTACGATTTAATCTTATTAGATCTTATGATGCCTGGTAAAGATGGCATTGAAGTATGTAAAGGGGTTCGTGAGAAGAAAGCGACACCAATTATTATGCTGACAGCAAAAGGTGAAGAAGTAAATAGAGTACAAGGATTTGAAGTTGGAACAGATGATTATATTGTAAAGCCATTTAGTCCACGTGAGGTCGTGCTACGTGTGAAAGCGGTATTACGTCGTGCTGTACCAACAACATTCTTTACACAAGATACAACGACAAAAGATGTTACTGTATTCCCGCACTTAACAATTGATAACGATGCACACCGTGTTACTGCAGATGGTAATGAAGTAAACTTAACGCCGAAAGAATATGAGTTACTATTATTTTTAGCGAAAGCTCCTGATAAAGTATTCGATCGTGAGCAATTGTTAAAAGAAGTATGGCAATATGAATTCTTCGGAGATTTACGTACAGTTGATACGCATGTAAAGCGTTTACGTGAGAAGTTAAGTAAAAAATCACCAGATGCTGCGAAGATGATTGTTACCGTTTGGGGCGTAGGTTATAAATTTGAGGTTGTGAACGACTGATGCTTTGGAGAAGTGTAGTAGGGAAGTTATGGATGACTATATTACTTCTCGTTTCGTTTGTGCTTGGATTTGTTGCGATTTTACTTTCACAGTTTTTTAGAACATATTATGTTGATATGAGTGAAGATAGGCTTCAAAAAGTTGCAACAAGTGTTTCAGAGTTAATTGAAGAAGGTGCCGATGTAAAAACGATTGAGAATATCGCGTACAAATTCTCTGATTCACTTTCAAGGATCATTATTGTAGAAGATGGTAAAGAAATATCATCTTCGCCGAAACAAGAAGGGTTAGTCACTCTTACAATGGATGATTTGAAAGAAGATAAAGAATTAGCGGCTGTTTTTACAGACAAAAAAGAAATTAAGAATAACATTAGAAAAGCCTCTAATAGTAGAAAGAATAAAAACACTGAAAATGATATTATGATTGTCGGAAAACCAGTGCAGTCAAAAAATCAAAGTGCAGTGTTCGTATACGAATCTTTACAAGTACCGATACAAGGCATGGAGAGAACGACTGATTTTATATTCTTATCAGCAGGGATTGCGATTATATTAACAACGTTCTTTGCATTCTTCTTGTCTACTCGAATTACAGCACCACTCCGTAAAATGCGTGAAGTTGCTTTTGAGGTGGCGCGTGGGAAGTTTGATGCGAAAGCTCCTATGGTGTCTCAGGACGAGATTGGTGAGCTTGCAACGGCCTTAAATCAAATGGGGAAACAGTTGAAGTTTAATATGAATGCACTGCAGCAAGAAAAAGAACAGTTAGCTAGTATTTTAAGTAGTATGGCAGATGGGGTTATTACGTTAAATCAAGAAGGTGAAGTCGTTGTAATTAATCCGCCGGCCGAACATTTCTTACAAGTTTGGCAAGAAGAAAAAGAGATAGAGCTAAGTAAAAAACTACCTTCTGAACTTGTGGAACTATTCCATCTTGTTGTAGAAAGTGAACAACAACAAGTTGTTGAAATTAATTTACAAAAAGGGAACTATGTAGTTCTTATGACGCCGCTTTACAATCAAACGAAAATTCGTGGAGCTGTAGCGGTACTGCGAGATATGACGGAAGAACGCCGTCTTGAAAAGATGCGTCAAGACTTTATTGCGAATGTATCGCATGAACTTCGTACACCAATGGTAATGCTGCAAGGGTATAGTGAAGCGATTTTAGATGATATTGTGCAAACGAAAGAAGAAATTGATGATTTTGTTCAAATCATTTATGATGAATCCGTTCGTTTAGGTAAACTTGTAAATGAATTATTAGATTTAGCACGCATGGAAAGTGGTAATGTAGAGTTACATATAGGTGAAGTTGATATTCATCCTTTCGTTGAAAAAATAGGTCGTAAATTCCAAGGGATTGCAAAGGATAAAGAGGTCGCGTTAACGGTTGATTTCAAAGATTCAATTGAACAATACCCGTTTGATGCAGATCGTATGGAGCAAGTATTGACGAATTTAATTGATAACGCAATACGTCATACAAACGCAGGCGGACATGTAACGCTTGTAATTGATTCGAAAAATAATGGCCTCATTTTTGAAGTACAAGATTCGGGTGCAGGCATTCCAGAAGAGGATATTCCATTTTTATTTGATCGTTTCTATAAAGCTGATAAAGCAAGAACACGTGGGAAAAAGGGTGGAACAGGACTCGGGCTTGCGATTGCGAAAAATATTGTTCAAGGTCATGATGGTAAAATTTCTGTTTCAAGTGTTGTTGGAGAAGGAACTACATTCTCTGTATATTTACCGAATCGTATAATTTAGATATGTGTTTTTAAAGTTGATAATGAATAAAGTTCTGCTGTTTTTTATTTTTTTGTAAACTCAATTAAATAAAGAATGGTAGAACTTTTTTCTATGTTGCTCGAATAAAGAATAACAAGAGAGGTGCTGTGAAGAAATGAAATTATATACAAAAACAGGAGATAAAGGAACGACAAGTGTAATAGGCGGTAGGGTTGATAAAGATGATATCCGTGTGGAAGCATATGGAACAATAGACGAGGCGAATTCTCATATCGGATATGCAATGACTAAGCTTCAAGGCGGGACTTATAGAGATATTTACAATGAGCTTGAAAATATTCAACATGAGCTATTTGATTGCGGAGGAGACTTGGCAATAGTGGAACAAAAAATTCCTTATAAGGTGACAATTGAGATGGTTGAAAGCTTAGAAAGAAAGATTGATTTGTATATAGAAGAAGCACCGCCGCTAGAGCGCTTTATTTTACCAGGTGGAAGCGAGTCGGCAGCTGCTATTCATATTGCACGTACAGTTGTAAGGCGAGCAGAACGATGTATCGTGTCCTTACAAAAAGAAGGAGAAATAAATGAAGTTGTTCTAAAGTATGTAAATAGATTATCTGACTATTTATTTGCAGTAGCTAGAGTAATAAATGCCCGATTACAAGTGAAAGATGTGGAGTATAACCGTAGTGCATTAGTTTTTCGTGATAAGAAAGAGAAGGAAGTGGAGTAATTCACTTTCTTTTTTTGTATACTTTTTTCTGTAATATACCAAAATAGAGAAGGTATGGTGGTAATTAGAAAACGGAGGATGTATATGAAAGTTTTAAAATGCGGAGTCATGTTATTGAGTATACTGTTTGTATCTCAATTACATGTTTATGCAGAAGAAAATCGATGGACATGGCCTGTTGAAGGTCAGATAAGTGATTATTTTGGGACAAGGCATGGAAAACACTATGGTATTGATGTAGCTGCACCGATTGGAACGCCTGTGGCAGCTATCCAAGATGGTAAGGTAACGAAGTCTTATTATTCAAGTAGTTATGGAAATGTTGTATTTATTAAACACGGAGAATATGAGGCTGTATATGCACATTTAAATAAGAGATATGTGGGTCAAGGAGATTATATTTCAAAAGGTGAAAAAATTGGAGAAGTAGGGAACACGGGAGAATCGCGAGGTGCACACTTACATCTAGAACTTCATCAAGGAAGATGGACGATGGCGAAAAAGAATGCGATGAACCCATTGCTTGTTTTAAGTGAACAAAGAAATGAAGTTGTTTCTTCATCATTATATGTCGTACAAAAAGGGGATACTTTAGTTAGTATTGCACGGAAATTTAGTATGACACTTAAGGAAATTAAAGAAAAAAATGGATTGCAGCAAGAGCTAATTTATCCTAATCAACAATTATATGTTAAGTAAAGGTAACGTCTCAAAAATTAAACTTTGAATATTCTTAAATAAGGTTCAATGTAAATGAAATTATATGGGCGCTTCTGCTAGAAGTATTGAGTGAATTAGAGTATTTATATCTAAAAGAAAGCCGTCCCAAAATTTATTTTGGGACGGCTTCTTTTACCAAAAAATAAAGACACATATAAATCCAGAAATAGCTAAATAGCTATATAAGTAAAAAACTTTTGTTCTTGTTTTCTCTTTTGTTCGAAACAGTACGATAGTCGGTTCAATTAAACCGATTGTCAAACAAAGTAGGCCAAGAAGCATACAACCAATCGAAATAGAATACAGGGCGATTTGTGGTGCTTGAAATGGAATCATCCATTTTAATAAAAATGCAATAAGTGCAGTGTAACAAATGCTACCGATGTATTTATTCAGTGGTGTATTAGAACGAAAACCAGGAAGTTTTTTTAAGAAAGAGCGGGAAACAACTTCTGTTTGTAAAGATGTATGCTCTTCAATAATTCTTTGAGCTTCTTTTCCTTTTTGAAAAAGGGATAAGATCCAATTTCGCTCACCCTGAAAAATAAATTGAGAAGTTGTCAAATAGTGATCAATCTTCACTTTACTCCAACTTTTCCACGGATGACGCTCACACAATTTTAATTTACTTTCTGTTTTTTTATCATACTGATAAATACTGATGCCATCTTCATCGAAAGTAGCATAGTATGTCTCGTTTGAGAATGTGCCTAAATCAATTGGGCAGTAGAAAAGTAATTCTTTTTTTAAGTAAAAGTATTCTTTTCTTAAGTTTTTTTTCATTGCTTCTCGAATAGAATGTCTCTTTTCTTTTTTCATGACATTTCCTCCATAACTCAGAAAATGTTCTTATCTTAACAATTCAATATCTTATCACTTTTAATTATATATGACTAGGTAATTCAAAAGAGAAATGCCGAATAATAAAAAATATGGATTGTATTGTAAAATATCTCGCAATTTATTTATTGTTACGAAAAATAAATAACTAATTTTAAATAAGTTACAATTTTTTTGTTCACAATGTTATGAGGTTGTTGTATAATGAAGGGGAAAATAGAATATCGGTCTATCTTCGGGGCAGGGTGAAAATCCCGACCGGCGGTGATGAACTATTTATGATTTTGTTCTAAGCCCGCGAGCCGTTAAGGCAGGATTTGGTGTGATTCCAAAGCCGACAGTACAGTCTGGATGGGAGAAGATGGAGGTTCAAGCGTTCAAAAAAGATATGGATTTGAACGTCTGTTTGATGTGCCTTAAATTCTCCCTTTGTGTAAAACACAAAGGGTTTTTTCGTTCTATGAAAAAATAGGCATAGCAGAACCTTTCCACTTTCCATGAGAAGATCGATGGAAAAGGAGAGAGAAAGATGAAACAAAAAAACAGTGTGGTGCAGATGGTGAGTGTAGCGATGCTAAGTAGTATTGCATATTTACTAATGATGTTAGATTTCCCGTTCCCAGGGCTTCCGCCATTTTTGAAAATTGATTTTAGTGATGTACCAGCTCTAATTGCAGCAATTATCTTTGGACCAGTAGCTGGAGTGATTGTAGAGGCAATAAAGAACATTTTACATTACGGGATTCAAGGAAGTTTAACGGGAGTACCAGTTGGAGAAATTGCAAACTTTATTGCAGGATGTTTATTTATTGGACCAGCAGCTTTCTTATTTAGAAAGTATCGTACTGTGAAGAGTTTAACGACAGGGTTAATGCTAGGGACAATTACAATGGCACTTATTATGAGTGTATTAAACTACATCATCATATTCCCGGCGTACACTTGGTTTTTAAATTCACCAGCTATGTCTAGCGAAGCTATAAGAACAACGGTTGTAACGGCAATCTTACCATTTAATTTAATTAAAGGAATTGTTGTAACAATTGTATTTGTGGCATTATTCTCACGCCTGAAAGTATGGGTGTTTGCAAAAATGAAAAATGCATAATATATATAAACCATTAGTAGTGTGGAACTACTAATGGTTTTTTATTAAGGAAAATAAAATTTAGATACAAAAAATGCCCCTCATCAATATGAGGGGCATTTTTTGAAGTTAATAAAAGACTATTCAAATTTTAAAGCGTCTCCGTCGAATGATTCGTCAGCAACTTTAATTGAGTCAGTTGGACAGCCTTCGAATGCATCCATCATATCTTCAATTAATACATCTGGAATTTCAACGATACCTTGGTTATCGTCTAATGTTACAAATGCAATACCTTCATCATCATAGTCATAAATGTCTGGTGCAGCAGCGCCACAAGCACCACATGCAATACAAGTATCTTTATCAACGATTGTATATTTTGCCATCTTTTTTCCCTCCTGATAATATGTATGTGAAAAGCTTGCCATAAAAATTATAACCTTATTGTAAAACGGTTTGTAAAACTTTTCAACATAAAATTATAATGATAATGCTTATCAATTAGAGTGTCAACTTATTTTTGAATTATGTCATAAGATTTTCAAAATACGTAAATATGATTTCGTTTGATACAATAGAATATATACAAGTATATAGTTCTTATTATGATAAGTTTAATGAGCGACAGTAGATAGTGTAATTGTACTGAAAAGAATGAAGTTAAGATTGGAAGGTGGAAGCGGTCATGCAAATACAATATACTTTGTTGCATTGTTTAAAACAATTGAATGGTGAAAGAACCGTTTCATCTATTTATTATTTACTAAAGGGCAAACGTTCTTCGCAAACTTTACAAGATGGAAATATGTTTAGAATTTCTTTTTTGTTCGGAATATATAAATCATTAAATAGAAATGACTATGATGGTGAAGTTGTAAAGTTGTTGCAAGCAGATTTTATTCAAGAAATACATGAAAATACATATGTGTTAACACCTAAGGGTAAAACGCAGTTACATAAATGGGAGGAAGTTTATGCTTTTCCAGCGCATTTGCATGGTTTACATTATGGAGAATTAGGTGAAACATTTTGGAAAAAATTGTCATTGATTATTCAAACTATATCAAATTTACAACAGAATAATACTAAGTTTATCCCGATTCAACAAGATACAGAAATAATGATGTGGGTGAAACGTTTTCTAACAGGAAGGCCATATAAGAGAAGTGAATTGGCGAGAAAACTGTGGACGGAAGTACATAATCTTTTAGAAAAAAGTAATGCGATAGAAGCGACGATTGTAACATATCGACTAACGGGTTATGAACGGATTGGTTGTACATTGCAACAATTAGCAGAAATTACGAAACAAGATATGTTCAGGGTGTATTTTTTATTTTGGGGTACAATGCATTTCTTTATACAAGAAGTTCGTGATAAAGAAAATGAATTTCCGCTATTAGCTGAAATTATATCTTATCCAAATGAGAGAGCTGAACTATTTAGTTTATCCACGAAAAAAACATATAATTTTTGGAGACAAGGGCGTTCTTTAGAAGAAATAGCAACGATTCGGAATTTGAAGGTTGCAACGATAGAAGATCATTTTGTTGAAATTGCTTTGCGAGAAAAAGATTTTTCTATTGAAATGTTTATGGAAAAAGAAAAGATAGACAAAGTAATAAAAGTAATTGAAGCATTGCAAACGCGGAAGTTACGTGTTTTGAAACAAGCGATTGGAGAAGATATCTCTTATTTTGAAGTTCGTCTTGTATTAGCGCGGATGGAGGGTGTAAATGAAACTTGAAGAATATTTATATAAGTGGTTTGGATATTCTGAATTTCGTCCAGGTCAAAAAGGAGTTATTACAGATTTATTAGAAGGAAAAGATGTGATAGCAATGCTTCCGACTGGAAGAGGAAAGTCTATGTGCTATCAGTTTCCGGGGCTTATGCGAGAAGGAACAGTGCTTGTTGTATCGCCGTTATTATCTTTAATGGAAGATCAAGTGACACAATTAAAGTATGTTGTGAAAAACCGAGTGATAGCATTTAATAGTTTTCGGACATTAAATGAAAAAAGAGAAGCGATGAAAAAATTATCTTCATATAAATTTATTTTTGTTTCACCAGAGATGTTACAGTCGGAGTTATTAATTAGGGAATTGAAGAAAATTCATATTTCATTATTTGTTGTTGATGAGGCTCATTGTATTTCTCAATGGGGTTATGATTTTAGACCGGACTATAAGAAACTAAATGTAGTTATTGAAAATATTGGTTCTCCTACAGTGTTAGCATTGACAGCCACAGCGACAAAAGGGGTACTGCAAGATATCGCAGACAGTTTAAATTTAAAGGGTGCCGCGGAACATGTATACTCTATTGACCGTCCTAATATTGCAATGGAGGTGCAATTTGTAGAGACGATAGAAGAAAAGAAAGAGGCGCTTTTGGAGCAGGTGATGTATTTACAAGGGCCGGGGATTGTATATTGTTCAAGTAGAGCGTGGACAGAAAGGTTAACGGAATACTTGAGAGGGAAAGGTGTTACTGGTGTAGCTTTTTATCATGGTGGTATGGAACATGAAGAGCGTATGTTAATTCAACAGCAGTTTATGAACGATCAATTGCAGCTTGTAATATGTACAAGTGCATTTGGTATGGGGGTAAATAAGGCGAATACGCAATATATTATTCATTTTCATTATCCAACTAATATAGCTTCTTACTTACAAGAAATCGGAAGAGCTGGAAGAGATGGCAAACCGAGTATAGCTATTTTATTGTGTAGTCCGTTGGATCATGATTTACCACTTTCAATCATTGAGGATGAATTGCCAAGTAAGTCGCAAATACAATTTTTATTTTCTTTACTACAAGAAAGAATGTTTCAAACGAAAGAATTACCAATAGAAGATGTAGAAGAAATTTGTTATAATGCAGCAAGATTTAATGAGCAATATTGGCGTTTCGTTCGTTATCATCTCGAACAGGTTGGAATTATACAACAACGAAGATTATTATTAGAGGGTTTGTCAGATGAAATTATGAACCGATTAATAGCTGAAGTAGAAATAAGGTTGCGTAATAAATATAGTGAATTAGAAAATATGAAGTCATGGATACGAGTTAAAGGATGTAGACGTGAATATGTGCTGCAACAGTTCGGTTATAGGAAAGAGAAAGAGTTAAATAATTGCTGCGATTATTGCGGTATTACAAAAGAAGATTATAAAAAAAGACGAGCGCAACAATCGGATTTCGACTATAATTGGGAAACAGAGTTACAAAAGCTTTTCGGCCTAGAAAAGATGGAGGAATGATGAACATTCAAAGGCATAATGTTGAAGATATGAGTCCGCAGGAAATAAGGCTGAATCTATATATAACACAGTTAATTATTATCGGTATTGGCTGTTTACTAGCATATATATTATTTCAAGATGTAAAAGAAGTGTTTAATTTATGGAAATGGGAACCAGTATCTATACTTATTATAGGTGGTTTGTTAGCGATTGGTATTGTGTTATTAGATTATGTTGCAATGCGAGTGTTTCCAGAGTCTTGGTTTGATGATGGTGGTATTAACGATAAGATGTTTCGAGGAATGTCGGTTCTACATTTACTCGTTATTACGTTCGTAATCGGTTTTGCAGAAGAGTTTTTATTTAGAGGTGTAGTGCAGACTCATTTTGGAATTGTAATTGCGAGTTTAGTATTTGCAGTGTTACATATTCGTTATATAACAAAGCCATTTTTGTTTTGTTTCGTCTGTTTCATTAGTTTTGTCTTTGGTTATGTATTTGAATGGACAGGGAATTTGTTTATAACAATCTTTGCACACTTTCTTGTTGATTTTATAATGGGACTCCAATTAAGAAAATAAATGGAAGGTGGTGGTGAACAACATGAGGAAACGAATTCCTGATTTTGAAGAGGAATTAGAAGTTGAGCGAGTGGAAGAAAAAGAAAGTTTACCGCCGCGTAGTGAAATTCATAGAAATAAAGAGAAAAAACAAAAGTTTAAAATAAATCACATTTTCGTCCGGGTTTTAACATTTCTATTCATTCTGCTGCCAATTAGTATTTTGTGGTATACGGATAAATATATTCAGGTGAAGGGCGATAGTAATAATGCCGGGAAAAGTGCGTTTGAAGTAATCTTCTTTGATTCAGCTAAATCTGATTCACAGAAACAGTCTGAAAAAGCGATAACGCATACTGTGAAAGAGGGAGAAACTTTAGAAAGTATAGCGAAGCAATATTTTTCGGATGAAAATGGGATTGAAGTCATTAAAAAGTATAATAACTTGCAAGAAGATGAAGTGAGTGCAGGGCAAGAATTAAAAATTCCGATAAAAGATAAATCCACAAAGCAAGAGAGCTAGTGAATTAGGCGATCACAATTTGTTATAAAAGCCTAGGATTATCTTTATGAGGAGGGGAGTAAAAAATATGATATGGATTATATTATTCAGTACTCTCATAGGCATGGGGATTTTATTACTTCTTGTGATGTATAAAGAAGCGACGCGTAATACGGTGTTGGAACATACTTTAGTATTTAAAGAATTTCCGAAAAGTTTTCAAAAAGTAAATGTGTTTTTTATTTCTGATATTCATAGAAGAGTTATTTCGAATTTGTTAATTGAACAAGTAAAAGGAAAAGTAGATCTAGTAATTATCGGAGGAGATTTAGCAGAGAAAGGTGTCTCTTTATCAAAAATCTCTGCGAATATCCAAAAGTTAAGAGAGATAGCTCCTGTATATTTTGTGTGGGGAAACAATGATTATGAGATAGAATATCATGAATTAGATGCGTTATTATTAGAAAATAACGTAAAAGTTTTAGATAATACAAGAGTGGTATTTGAGTCTGAATTAGGAGAGAGAATTTGTTTGCTCGGTATAGATGATGTTGGATTGCACCGTGATCGTCTAGATTTGGCATTGGCGGATTGTAAAGAAGAAGGTTTTCGTATCTTAGTTAGTCACAACCCTGATATAATAAAAAAGATGTCTGGAAATGAGCAGATTTCACTTGTATTAAGTGGACATACGCATGGGGGACAAATCCGATTATTCCCATCTAAAAAATATTTAAAAGGTGGCGTATATAACCATTTGAATACGATTCTCTTTGTTAGTAATGGGTACGGAACAACATTGATACCACTTCGTTTCCGAGCACCTGCTCAAACACATATCATTACATTGTGCGGAGGGAAATGATGCCAACTCTTAGTGGAAAATATAATATAAAAGCTGTTTCGAATATAATTGGAGTTCAGCCGAGTACGCTTCGTGCATGGGAAAGACGATATCAAATTATTGCCCCAAAGCGGAATCAAGCTGGGCATCGTTTATATACAGAAGAACATATTCAAATTTTAAAATGGTTAATGGAAAAAGTTTCTTCCGGTATGATGATTGGACAAGCAGTTCAGTTATTAGAAGAGAATCGTTTGCAGAGTACAGTTCAAAAAGAGATACCTTTCGATAAAGAAGTTGTTTTAGTGGACGATTTGCTACAAGCTTTGTTAAAATTTGATGAAATTACAATTACTGCATTATTAAACGAAGCTTTTAGTATATATTCAACAGAGAAGGTTGTTGCCAGTATCGTTCTTCGAGTGACAGACAATTTATTAATGTCAAAAAATAATAATGAGATTTCAATGGCGCAATTCCAATATGCACTATCATTTTTACAAACGCGTCTAGGAATGGTGTATCACAATGCCTCAATGTTTTCCTCTTTACACAAAGTTATTGTGTTAGAAAAGAATGCATTGCAAGGATTTATTTTTTCAACGTATTTACGCTTAAAAGGATATGAGGCGATATATATTAGGACAAGCTTAGCTGAAGATGGTATGTTGTCAGCGGTAGAAGAAATACAGCCGAAATATGTATTTGTATCTTGTGCTGACGAACAAGAAATGAAAAAGACGATGAACTTTATAAATTTATTACAAGAAAAAAGGGAATCTCTTTCTGTTGGCTTTATCGGAAAGCTAGGCGTTCTAAACCAGTTGGACATTGAAACAACCTTAATTGGTGATACAAAAGAAGAATGGGATGAATGGTTAAAAATGTCGGAATAGTTGTTCGAAAAGAACCATCTATTTTCTATTTCATATAATAAAAATTAGATGCATTGGTTACGTAGGGAGGGTATGAGATGAGGCTGGAACGATTAAATTACAATAAGATAAAAATTTTTCTAACATTTGATGATTTATCTGAACGAGGATTAACGAAAGAAGATTTATGGAGAAATGCGCCGAAAGTACAGCAATTATTTCGTGATATGATGCAAGAAGCAAATAAGGAATTAGGATTTGAAGCAGATGGTCCGATTGCAGTTGAAGTATTTTCTCTACAAGCACAAGGGATGGTTGTAATTGTAACGAAAGAAAATCAAGAAATGGATACAGATGATGAGTTTCGTGACGAGTTTATTGAAATGCAAGTGACTCTAGATGAAAGTGAGCATATATTATATGAGTTTGCTACGCTAGATGACATAATTAACCTGTCGAATCGCTTATATAACCTTGGTGTAACTGGCGGAAAGCTATATACGTGGGATAAGCGCTTCTATCTTTGGATGGAAGAAGAGGAACAAATTCAATTGTTAAAGGCGGATTTTATAGCTATTTTAGCGGAATACGGTAATCCGTCTACCGCAACTATTTATCGCATCATGGAGTACGGTAAAGAATTAATGGATTTTAATGCGATAGAACAAATACACAATTACTTTGTGAAAAAACAAAACCTCAGCTAATACAACATAGCTGAGGTTTTGTTTTTATTTGGATAAGGGAAGGGATGATTGTAAATACTCCAACATACTTTTTTAAAATAAAATATGCAGTTTTATGGGAGTATGTTTGAGTAAAATAAAAAATATTTAAATATTTAAGTATTTTACTTTTCTAAAAGTAATAAAAGGACTATAATAATAGTGAAAACGCTTGCAACAGAAAATAGTTTGTATATATTTGTTAGCGTTTTCTATTGCATTCCAAATTTAAGGGTGTATACTAGGCAATGAAGGTTTACTAAACAAGTGAAATTACAGGGGGTTTACTTACTATGGTAGCCGAAAAGGGAACTCAAACAAAAACACAACAACAAAGGGAACAACATTTTGAACTATTGAATTCAACACAAATTGTTATTAGTGAAGCGTTAGAAAAATTGGGTTATCCAAACGAAGTATATGAATTATTAAAAGAACCAATTCGTATGATGACAGTGAAAATACCAGTTCGTATGGATGACGGGACTGTTAAAATATTTACAGGGTATCGTGCACAACATAATGATGCTGTTGGTCCAACGAAAGGTGGAATTCGCTTCCATCCGAATGTAACAGAGAATGAAGTGAAAGCACTTTCAATCTGGATGAGTTTAAAATGTGGTATTGTTGATTTACCATATGGTGGAGGTAAGGGTGGAATTATCTGTGATCCACGTGAAATGTCATTCCGTGAGTTAGAAAGATTAAGCCGCGGTTATGTACGAGCAATTAGCCAAATCGTAGGTCCGACGAAAGATATTCCAGCTCCAGATGTATTCACAAACTCTCAAATTATGGCATGGATGATGGATGAGTATAGCCGTATTGATGAATTTAATTCACCAGGATTTATTACAGGTAAACCGCTTGTATTAGGTGGATCACATGGCCGTGAAACAGCAACAGCGAAAGGTGTAACAATTTGTATTCGTGAAGCTGCGAAAAAACGTGGCATTGATATTAAGGGTGCACGCGTTGTTGTCCAAGGGTTCGGTAATGCTGGTAGCTTCTTAGCTAAATTTATGCATGATGCAGGTGCGAAAGTTATTGCAATCTCAGATGCTTACGGTGCGTTACATGATCCAAACGGATTAGATATTGATTATTTATTAGACCGTCGTGATAGCTTCGGTACAGTAACAAAGCTATTTAACAATACAATTTCAAATAAAGAATTGTTAGAACTTGATTGCGATATTTTAGTTCCAGCTGCAATTGAGAACCAAATTACAGAAGAAAATGCTAATGATATTAAAGCGAAAATCGTTGTTGAAGCTGCAAATGGTCCAACAACATTAGAAGCGACTAAAATTTTAACAGATCGCGGAATTTTACTTGTTCCAGACGTGTTAGCAAGTGCTGGTGGTGTAACAGTATCTTACTTTGAGTGGGTACAAAATAACCAAGGATACTACTGGACTGAAGAAGAAGTAGAACAACGTTTAGAAAAAGTAATGGTAAGATCATTTGATTCTATTTATGAAACAGCACAAGTTCGTAAAGTGAACATGCGCTTAGCGGCGTACATGGTTGGTGTTCGTAAAATGGCTGAAGCAAGCCGCTTCAGAGGTTGGGTATAAAATATTATATCTTGAGAAAACGTGATTTCCTTTCGAGGGAATCACGTTTTTTTGTTGAAGTATTAAATGAGGTGTTATATATGGAGAATGAAATGCTGGAACGAGTAGAACAATTAGAAGAAAAGGTTAAGAGGTTAGAGGGAGAACTTGCAAGAACGATGAAAGCTCGAAAAGTAAGTACCGTTAGAATGTTCGGGGAAGGGCTACTGTTTTTGATATTTGGTGTGGTTGTAGTAGGGCCGATTATTGCCGTTGTAATCTCAATTTTTACTTGGCTTGCTGAAAAATAAAATAAAAATAAAAAAAGCACGTTTGTTCTATACGAACAAACGTGCTATACTCTCCTTAGATAAACAAAACGGAAATGATTTTAAGGAGAGATAAATGATGAAAATGACAGTAGACCAAAGATTTATGATGCCAGCAGATGTTGTAGAGCGAGTGGAAGTATTACGAAACAAACAAAGCAAGCGTGGCACATTATTACAATCGGTAAATAAATTTTTCGGTTTAGATACGAAAGAAGATTGTGTTTGGTTTTACGGTTTTTATGGAGTGGCTGTAAGTATCTTGTTGTTTATGGTGTTCACTTCAAATATTTTCGATTTTCTCTTCGTGTAAGAAATATGCGATAAGGACGTTGCTACCGAATACATATATAAGGAAGTAAGGTAATCTTCTAGAGCGGGAGTTGGTAGCAATGGCGATGTTTCCTATAGAACGCAACTATATTGGATATGGAAGTTCACGGCCGGGGATTCCTCTGACTAAAGTGAGATTTATTGTAAGCCATGATACGGGGAATCCAGGAAGCAATGCGATAGGAAATCGAGATTACTTTAATGAATTACAACCGAAAGCTTCGGCGCATACATTTATAGATGATAAAACAATATTGGAGATTATTCCTATAAATGAAGTTGCGTATCATGTTCGATATGGTGTGCCGACGGATAATGACTTATACGGCTATGACGCGAATAAGGCGGCCATTGGAGTGGAACTTTGTTATGGCGGTGATGTTAACTTTTGGGAAGCATATAATCGTTTTACATGGTATCATGCGTATTTATGCCAAAACTTTGGCTTAAATCCGAAAAAAGATATCGTGTCACATAAAACGCTTGATCCAGCTAGAAAGATTGATCCTGAGAATGTATTAGGGAAACAAGGTATTAAATTTCAGCAGTTTTTAGCAGATGTCTATCGGATGTACGTTTCGTTTAGATGACAAATATATGAAAAATGAATACAATAAAGATAGGTACCTACTGCTGTAAGTAGGTTTTTTCTTGTTTTTATAAATAGTGTATTGGTAGAAGACTAGGAGTGGACGAGTATGCAGAAAGAAACAGTTATTATAATCGGAGGCGGTCCGTGCGGATTAGCGGCAGCGATTTCGTTGCAAAAGGTAGGGATAAATCCGTTAGTAATTGAAAAAGGAAACATTGTAAATGCCATTTATAATTATCCAACTCATCAAACATTTTTCTCTTCTAGTGAAAAATTAGAAATTGGTGATGTAGCTTTTATTACAGAAAATCGTAAGCCAGTTCGAAATCAAGCGCTTGCGTATTATCGTGAAGTAGTAAAACGTAAATCTGTACGTGTAAATGCTTTTGAGCGAGTGGAGAAAGTTCAAAAAGATGGAGGAGTTTTTCAAGTTGAGACGACAAAGTGTGACGGAAGTAAAGAAACATATATAGCGAAATATATTGTTGTAGCAACTGGATATTATGATAATCCAAATTATATGAATGTTCCAGGTGAGGGATTGAAGAAAGTAGCTCACTATTTTAAAGAGGGGCATCCTTATTTTGATCGAGACGTAGTAGTTATAGGTGGGAAAAATTCGAGTGTAGATGCCGCATTAGAACTTGTTAAAGCTGGTGCGCGTGTAACGGTACTGTATCGTGGAATTGAGTATTCGCCAAGCATAAAGCCTTGGATTTTGCCGGAATTTGAGGCGTTAGTACGAAACGGTACAATTCAAATGCATTTCGGGGCTCATGTGAAAGAAATTACTGAGCATACATTAACGTTTACAGTTGATGGTGAAGTTTATACAATCCAAAACGATTTTGTATTTGCGATGACTGGTTATCATCCTGATCATAGCTTCTTAACGAAGATGGGTGTTCAGATTGATGAAGAAACAGGACGTCCAATTTATACAGAGGATAGAATGGAAACGAATGCTGAAAATATTTTCATTGCAGGTGTCATTGCTGCTGGAAATAATGCAAATGAAATATTTATCGAGAACGGTAGATTTCATGGAGATGCGATTGCGCAAACCATTGCATCAAGAGAAAAATAAAAAGGAGTTGTCGAGAAAATCTCGACAACTCCTTTTTATTCGTGCATAAACATATTTTGAATGGATTCATGAGAATTTGTATTCTCTAATGCGACAAGTAATTTAATACGTGCTTTTTGTGCATTTAAGCCGTATGTGAATACAACGCCCATATCTTTTAAGTGTTTACCGCCACCTTCATACGAATATACGTCTTGAACGATACCGTTGAAACAGCGAGAAACTAATACGACAGGAATACCTTTATTTAATAATCGTTCTAGACTAGGAAGTGTTCTTGGAGGTAGATTACCTTGTCCGAGCGCTTCGATAACAATACCGTCTACAGGAAGATTTTCGATTGCTGCTAATAATGTATCATCCATGCCAGCATATGCTTTTAGAACAACTACATTTTTAGACACTGTGTTTATCGTATATGTTTCATGATGTACTAAAGCGTGATGGAAGACAACGCCGCGTTTTGTTACCATTCCAATTGGTCCGTATTGTGGGCTTTGGAATGTTGCGACATTACTTGTATGTGTTTTCGTTACATTTGTAGCGCAATGAATTTCGTCATTTAATACGACTAAAACACCTTTTTCTGCAGCTTCATCACAACTAGCAACCTTTACAGCTGATAAGAAGTTATATAGGCCGTCAGCACCTAATTCATTGCTAGAGCGCATTGCACCTGTCACAACGATCGGAATAGTTGCTTGTACTGTTAAATCTAAGAAATAGGCTGTTTCTTCTAATGTATCAGTACCATGCGTAATGACTACGCCATGAATGTTGTCTTGTTTTACTCTTTCATCAATGATGACTTGTAATTGTAACATTTCGCTCGGTGTCATATGGGGAGATGGTAAATGGAACACATCTTCAACGATTAAATCAACATCGCCTTCTAAATCAGGAATGAATTTTAAAAGAGGATTTTTTTCACCTGGTTGTACGACTCCAGTTTCTTTATCCTCCTCCATTGCAATTGTTCCACCTGTGTGTAAAACTAGGATTCTTTTCAATTCTTATACCCCTTTCAAGTAAAAAATACATTTAGAACATAACATGTTTTTAGTAAATTCGACAATGGAAATGTATAAAAGTATGCCTCGCAAATGACAATAAAATTAACTGCTATATGTACGATGTATAAAATTACGAAACGAGATGTGTAAATATAGTATAGGAGGGAGCAATTACGGTGGAAAAGATGGAGAGAATTTTTATTCGTATATTAATAATACAATTTATTTGTCTTTCTGTTGTGCAATTGTTATTTATACATAAGTCATCAGTGAAATATTTATCTAAAATTGTTTATTATGAAGGTGTCATGGTAAAAGACAAAGCGGAAATCTTACAGGTGAATAGGTAGTTTTCATTTTCTTCTATGAAGGATTATGCTACAATAATTGAGGATTTAATGACGTGAAGCAAATGAGAAGAAGCAGGGTGAACACCTGCTTTTCGTTTTGTTTTATAAGTGAAAAAATGAGGTGTTACAATGGATAAACGAATTTCAATTGCTATAGATGGTCCAGCAGCTGCTGGTAAAAGTACAGTGGCAAAAGTTGTTGCGAAGGAACTTTCTTACGTTTATATTGATACAGGCGCAATGTACCGTACGCTTACATATGCAGCCCTTGAACAAAAAGTAGATATTGAAAATGAAGAGCAGTTAATGGAAGTTGTAAGGAATGTAAATATTGAATTTCAGCAAGGAGAAAATACACAGCTTGTATTTTTAAATGGACAAGATGTTTCTGAAGTAATTCGTACACCTGATGTGACGAATCGAGTATCTATTGTAGCAAAGCATCGCCTTGTTCGTGAAGAAATGGTACGCCGTCAGCAAGATTTAGCGAAAAAAGGCGGTGTTGTAATGGACGGCCGTGATATTGGTACACATGTATTACCGGATGCTGAAGTGAAAATCTTTATGCTTGCTTCTGTTGAAGAAAGAGCGGAAAGAAGACATTTAGAAAATTTAAATAAAGGTTTCGATTCTAATTTAGAGCAGCTAAAAGAAGAAATTGCTCAGCGTGATAAATTAGATTCAGAACGCGAAGTTTCTCCACTAAAAAAGGCTGATGATGCATTGGAATTAGATACGACTTCTTTATCAATTGAAGAAGTTGTCCAAAAAATTATGAGTATTGTTTCAGGAGTGTTTGCGAAATAAAGAAAGGGGATGATCCCCTTTCTTTTTTGTTTAAATAGAAATGTAAAGGATACGTGAATTGTGAGTCTCTTTCCTTGACAAATGAGCTGATTTGTAAGAAGTTAGTTAAAGAGGAATAAAACTGTCAGAATATATTCGCTATTATATTTCAAAACATACTTTTTTCAAGCTGGTTTTGCTGTATACTATTTATATAGGTTTAATATATTTTCTTATGAATGGTATTGAAAAAAGTATGTGATGAGAAATTCTTAAACATGCAAATGAAAACTTTGTTTTCATTTCGTATATACATAAAAAATGCTTTGTCAATTCTGTAGGGAGGTATTTCCATGGTAGAGAAAATGAATGAAGAAGTTATGGATTCAAAAGAATTACAAGTTGGTGACGTTGTTACAGGTTCTGTAACGAAAGTTGAAGAGAAACAAGTGCTTGTAAATGTTGGATACAAAACAGATGGCGTAATTCCAATTAGTGAATTAGCTAACGTTCATATTGAAAAAGCAAGCGATGTTGTAGAATTAGATCAAACACTAGAGTTGAAAATTATTAAATTAGAAGAAGATGATCTTGTCTTGTCTAAACGTGCTGTTGATGCAGAAAAAGCATGGGTAGAATTACAAGAGAAATTTACTTCTGGTCATGTGTTTGATGTTACTGTAAAAGATATTGTGAATGGCGGATTAGTTGTGGATCTTGGGGTTCGCGGTTTTATCCCAGCTTCACTTGTAGAAGTACATTATGTAGAAGACTTTACTGACTATAAAGGTAAAACGTTAGCGGTGAAAATTGTTGAATTAGACCGTGAAAAAAATCGTGTAATCCTTTCGCATAAAGCGGTAGTAGAATTAGAACTAGATTCTAAGAAAAAAGAAGCAATTTCTTCATTAAAAGAAGGGGACGTTGTTGAAGGAACAGTGCAACGATTAACTGACTTTGGTGCTTTCGTTAACGTTGGTGGCGTGGACGGTTTAGTTCACATTTCACAAATTTCACACGAACGTGTAGAGCAACCTTCTGAAGTTTTAGAGCAAGGTCAAAAGGTTAAGGTAAAGGTGTTATCTGTTGATGCTGATACACAACGTATTTCTTTATCGATTAAAGCAGCTCAACCAGGACCTTGGGAAAACGTTGCTGGCGAAATAAAAGCTGGAGATATTCGTGAGGGCGTAGTAAAACGCCTCGTTACATTTGGTGCATTCGTTGAGATTTTACCTGGCGTTGAAGGACTTGTACACGTATCTCAAATTGCAAATCGTCACGTGAAAAATCCGAATGAAGTATTGGAAATGGGACAAGAAGTAAAAGTGAAAGTACTTGAAGTTCACGCAGCAGAGAAACGTATTTCTTTAAGTATAAAAGAAGTGCTTGAGGAAAATAATGTAATTGAAGATTATAGTCAGTATGAGCCAAATGCTGATTCTGCTACTTTCCAATTAAGTGATATTATTGGTGAACAACTGAAAAAATTAAAGAAATAATGAGGGGTACAAGTGGTAAGGGCAAAACGTAAATTAGATCATATTGAATACGCTCTTTCTACTGGTCAGTCTCGTACGCATGGCTTTCATGATATTGATTTTGTGCATCAAAGCTTGCCAAATTCAAATTATGACACAATAACATGTGAAACAAAAATCGGCGAACTTTCACTAAGTTCGCCGATTTTTATCAATGCGATGACTGGTGGTGGAGGAGAGAAAACGTTACATATCAATGAGCAATTAGCATATGTAGCGAAACAACATAACCTTGCTATGGCTGTAGGTTCGCAAATGGCGGCGTTAAAAGATGAAAGTGAGGCTGCTTCTTATAAGGTGATCAGAAAGGTAAACCCAAATGGTATTTTCTTTGCTAATTTAGGTAGTGAGGCAACTATCGAGCAGGCAGAGCGTGCCGTTGATATGATTGAAGCGAATGCATTGCAAATTCATTTAAATGTCATACAAGAGTTAACGATGCCAGAAGGAGACCGTGATTTTACTGGCGTACTTCAGCGTATTGAGAAAATTGTTTTAAATAGTAAAGTTCCTGTCATTGTAAAAGAAGTTGGATTTGGGATGAGTAAGGAAACAATGCAACAGTTAGCGAACGTAGGTGTAACGGCAATTGATATTGGTGGGCAAGGTGGTACGAATTTTGCTGCTGTTGAAAATGAAAGAAGACAGCGAATGCTTTCTTATTTTAATAACTGGGGCATACAAACAGCAACCTCGATTATTGAAGCAACCTCTACAAATAATAACCTCTCTTTTATTGCATCAGGGGGTATACAGACAGCGCTTGACGTAGCGAAAGCAATCGCATTAGGGGCGAATACAACTGCGTTTGCTGGTTACTTTTTACGTATTTTAATGCAAGATAGTATCGAGAAATTAGTGGATGAAATTGAGCTTCTACATACAGATTTGAAATTTATTATGACAGCTCTTGGTGCGAAGACGATAGAAGAGTTGCAATCTGTACCTCTTGTTGTAAAAGGTGAAACATATCATTGGTTAATGCAGCGTGGTATTGATACTGCGCATTATAGTAGGAGATAAAAAATCAACCGTTCGGTTGATTTTTTGTTTTCTTTTCTTTCTCGTAATATAAAGTGGAGAATGGAATTGGTATTTTATAAAAATTGTAATTGAAAAAAGGTTAAAAAATGAAGATGATTAGTTACTGGATTTTTGAGAGGACTTGCTTTTATAAGGGAAATAGGTGGGGGTAAAAGAAGTGATAGGAGGATATAGTACACAAAATATTATTTCAATATAAATAAAAATCATTAAAATGATTATGCAAAAGACGGTTTCGTACAACATCGAAACCGTCTTTTTGTATTAATTAGTGCTGGTTTTGTTTTCGAGCCTGCTCTGGTGTATCAAGTCCAGTTGCACCTGGATATTGTAGTGATTGATTACGATCAGATTCAACGCGGCGTGATTCTCGTAGTTTTCGTTCTTGGCGATCTTTACCCATAATAAATAACACCTCCTTGTTAAAAGTGTTGCTGTTATAAGAAAAAACTATGCGTAAATAAAGTGGATTAACTTTCATAAAAAGTTCCCATAATGGAAAACATAGGAGGTGAAGTTGATGGATGGAAGTACTTTTTATTTTGTAGCTTGGATAGGGTGGATCATCGTAACCTTTTTTATGAAAAAGGACCCTATTCGGTGGAAGTTAGGCGCTTGTATAATGATTTTTATAATTTGCTCTCCGTTACATGTAACGATTGCCTCATTCGTGGTATCAGTAAATGCTCTTCTACTTTGTATTATTTCTTTTATAGGAATTACGCTATATTCTGTTTGGAAAAAATTATATAGCTTACTTTCGGCACTTATTATTGCAATGTTATATACAAGTTTTCATTTGTTAGAAATATATGATCCGATTTGGATTGTGGTGGATAGAGTGTTTCTGCTAAGTAGTGCTCTTGTGTATGCATCGGTGTTATTGCATGGGGATCGCATATTACGATTATGTTCCCTATATGTAGGGATGTTACAAGGAGAGTTGCTAGTGACATTTATTTTTCGGAAATTGAATTTTCCATATGATTACGGTAGTTTAGCATTTTTTGATATCGTCGCCGTTTCTACATTATTCATGGCAGTATTGTTTTGGATTGCAAAAGCATCAGTATACATGGAACAGTTTAAGAGAAAAACACGTAAAAGAAAGGCGAGGGTAATGCATGACTGAATATACATCAGCCATTTTATGCGGCGTAATAGCGGGGACAGTTACAAGAGTGTTAATGCTTCGGACGGATACGCGGCAATATCCGACGAGGCTGCATGGGAAAATTATTCATATTGCAATGGGGTTAATTGCAGCTGCTTTAGGAGCGATTGCAATCCCGTCTATTTTGAAAAAAGATTTTTCTGCCATTACATTTCTTACGTTAGCGGCAACACAATTTCGTGATGTACGTAATATGGAAAGAAACACGCTTCAACAATTAGATGGATATGAGCTCGTACCGCGTGGAAATACATATATTGAAGGAATTGCATTGGTTTTTGAAAGTCGCAACTATTTGGCGATGTTAACGTCGTTTGCAACGACATTTGCGTATATAGGGTTCCGTTCATGGATTGCGGGAGTAATTATGGCTATAATCGCATTTTTTATTGCGAAAAAATTAATGTCTGGAAAAAGGCTACATGATCTTGTTGAAATTGAGCACGTGCCCCTTCGTTTTGAAGGGGCAGGACTGTATATTGATAATATTTATATTATGAATATTGGATTACCGGCGAGGCAAGAAGAGATTATGAAATATGGCATGGGGTTTATTTTAAAACCGAAATCAATTGATGCGATGGTGACAATCTCAAATTTAGGGCAACGGCAAGCTGTTTTACACGATGTTTCGGTGGCGCTAGGGATTTATAGAGATTCTGGTACACCAGCGCTTGTACCGTTAGCAAAGCGTGATTTAGAGGATGGTAGGGTTGGAATTTTTGTCTTACCGCAAGATCAAGATGCAGAGAAAGCGATAAGTGTTATAGGAAATGTACCAACGTTAGAAAGTGCCGTCCATATGTCATCGGAAGCCCCGAAAGGAAGGGGAGATAAGAGATGATGTTAGAAAGCGTTATCCTGGCAGTTATTACAACAGCGCCAGAAAAATTTGCAGGTGGTGCTCCTTTATTTGTTTGTGAGTCGATGGAGGAACTAGAATTTGTTGCAAATAATTTAGAGGCAATTTTAGATGGTATTGCGCATCGCTTACAAGAGAATGTATATATTATTGTGAAACATTAGGAACGTGTGTTATAATGTGAGGTGTTTTGATACGTTGAGAAATATTCTGGAATGCAAATCCCTTCTTGCACAAAGAAGGGTTTTTTACATAATAAACAGAAGCAAGTTGAAAGGATGAAAGTATATGCCGAAACCAGTAATAGCAATAGTAGGCCGCCCGAACGTAGGAAAATCTACTATTTTTAATAGAATAGTTGGAGAAAGAGTTTCAATCGTAGAAGATATCCCAGGTATAACTCGAGACCGTATTTATAGTGCGGGAGAATGGTTAAATCATGAGTTTAACATTATTGATACAGGTGGAATTGATATTGGAGACGAGCCGTTCTTGACACAAATTCGTCAACAGGCGGAAGTTGCGATTGATGAAGCAGATGTTATCATTTTTATGACGAATGGTCGCGATGGTGTAACTGCAGCGGATGAAGAAGTTGCTAAAATTTTGTATCGTTCTAAAAAACCAATTGTACTTGCGGTAAATAAGGTTGATAATCCAGAAATGCGTAGTGATATTTATGATTTTTATTCATTAGGATTTGGCGAGCCATTCCCGATTTCAGGTACACACGGTTTAGGACTTGGTGATTTGTTAGATGAAGCTGCAAATCATTTTCCAAAGATTGAAGAAGAGGCGTATGACGATGAAACAATCCGTTTCTCTTTAATTGGACGTCCAAATGTAGGGAAATCATCGCTTGTAAATGCACTTCTTGGTCAAGAACGTGTAATTGTAAGTAATATCGCAGGAACGACGCGTGATGCTGTCGATACACCATATAGTAAAGATGATCAAGATTATGTAATCATTGATACAGCTGGTATGCGTAAAAAAGGAAAAGTATATGAAAGTACAGAAAAGTATAGTGTACTTCGTGCACTTAGAGCGATTGAACGTTCTGACGTTGTTTTAGTTGTTTTAGACGGAGAAGAAGGAATTATTGAGCAAGATAAAAAAATCGCTGGATATGCTCATGATTCAGGACGAGCTGTTATTATCGTTGTAAACAAATGGGATGCAGTGAAAAAAGATGAAAAAACAATGAAAGCATTTGAAGAAAATATTCGTGCTCATTTCCAATTCTTGGATTATGCACCGATTGTATTCTTATCTGCAAAAACGAAAAAACGTACACAAACGTTATTACCGGTTATCAATGAGGTAAATGAAAGCCATAGTATCCGTGTACAAACAAACGTATTAAACGATGTAATTATGGATGCGGTAGCGATGAATCCAACACCGACTCATAATGGTAGCCGTCTGAAAATCTTCTATGCGACACAGGTTGCGGTAAAACCACCGACATTTGTTGTGTTTGTAAACGATACAGAATTAATGCACTTTTCATATGAGCGCTTCTTAAAGAATCGTTTACGTGAAGCGTTCGGTTTTGTAGGAACGCCGATTCACATTATTGCTCGAGCAAGAGACTAATGGAGAGGATGTGATTTTATGACAAAAATCACAGTAGTAGGAGCAGGTAGCTGGGGAACAGCGTTAGCGATGGTATTAGCTGACAATGGACATGATGTACGTATTTGGGGAAATCGCTCAGAACTTATGGATGAAATGAATACGAAACATGAGAATAGTCGATATCTCCCAGGCATTACATTGCCAAGCACAATCGTAGCCTACTCTTCTTTAGAAGAAGCATTAGTAGATGTAAATACAGTACTGCTAGTAGTACCGACGAAAGCGTACAGAGATGTATTACAAGAGATGAAAGAAATTGTTACAGAACCGATTACTTGGATTCATGCGAGTAAAGGGATTGAACCTGGTACGTCAAAACGTATTTCGGAAGTGATCGAGGAAGAAATTCCAGAGAACTTAATTAAAGATGTTGTTGTATTGTCTGGACCGAGTCATGCTGAAGAAGTTGGTTTACGACAAGCGACAACAGTTACGTCTGCAGCAAAGCGTATGGAAGCGGCTGAGGAAGTACAAGATTTATTTATGAATAGTTATTTCCGTGTATACACAAATCCAGATATCGTTGGAGTTGAACTTGGTGGTGCGTTAAAAAATATTATCGCATTAGCTGCTGGTATAACTGATGGTCTTGGATTAGGTGATAATGCAAAAGCGGCATTGATGACACGTGGTTTAACAGAGATTGCTCGTTTAGGAAGAAAAATGGGCGGGAATCCGTTAACGTTTGCTGGTCTAACCGGTATGGGAGACTTAATTGTAACTTGTACAAGTGTTCATAGCCGAAATTGGCGCGCTGGAAATATGCTTGGAAAAGGACATTCTTTAGAAGAAGTGTTAGAAAGCATGGGTATGGTTGTAGAAGGTGTAAGAACAACGAAAGCTGCTCATGAATTGGCAGAGAAAATGGAAGTTGAAATGCCGATTACAGCTGCTTTATATGACGTGCTGTTCAATGGGAATAACGTAAAAGATGCGGTAGGCTCATTGATGGGACGTGTTCGAAAACATGAAGTGGAAGCTATACCTGACTTACTGTAAAGAAAAGCGACAGAAGTACATTTGTACTTCTGTCGCTTTTTTATTTTATGGGTCTTTTCACCATTTTTTTATTTTTGCATAGGATGAAGAGTAACTTGAGGAGAGGGTGAAAAGAATGGATAATAACATTTTTAATAATATTGAGAAGGAAGCGAAAGTAAATAAAGAGGATATTTTTAAATTAGCGTCATCCGTGCAAAATGCGAATTTACGTGATGAAACTGTACTTCGTCAATTAATTCATCAAGTGGCTCTTATGGCGGGACGTGAAGTGCCGAAAGAGCAAGAGGATCAAATTGTAAAAGCGATTATTAATAATAATATGCCAGCAGATTTTGGCTCGTTAAGCAAAATGTTTAAAAAATAAATTATGAGAAACAAAGAGTTTGTAGATTGCATATGATAGCCATGAAAGAATGGGAATAGAGCTGTTTTTGGGCATATTTGGTCAACCGAAGCGAGAGATACAATCGCTTCGGTTTTATTTTTATCTAGATTAGTGGAAAATGCTGAAAAACCTATTGATTAAAGTTACATATTCGTAATTTGTAGTAAAATGTTCTTTTTGTATTTGTTTAAAGATTTTAATTTGTTAAAATAGTATAAAAATAGATTAATAAAAAGGGGTGTGTATATGTCAGAAGGGCTTATGAAAATGTGGTTGGCTTTAGGGGCAATTGGATTTATGTTTTTTGCAGTAAGTTTTATTTTATTAAGTAGACATAAAATACAGAATAAATTTTTGAAAGGGATTACAGCGTTAGTAGCGTACACCCTTATGGTTGTGTCAGGAATTGTTATTTTTCTTGTTGTATTTAGTGGACCTGTACAGCAGTAAATGGAATGGTCTCGAAAATACTACATACGGAGCAAGTTATATTAGTATGAAAAGGTGATGCTAGTGAAAAAAGTCCATATTATTTTAATATTTTGTTGTATGAGCCTTTTAACGGGGTGTCTGTATCCGAAAGAAAATATGAAGCAAAATGCGGTTCCTTATGAAGATCAGCTACAGGTTGTTCAAAAAGCTGTTGTGACATTTAAGGAGCAAAATGATGGGATATTGCCAATTAAGACGAGGGATATGAGTACACCTATTTATCAAAAGTATCCAATCGACTTTCAACAGATTGCCCCGCGTTACATACAAGAAGCACCAGGGAATGCATATGAAAGTGGAGGAGTATATCAATACGTATTAATAGACGTTGAAACAAATCCAACAGTAAAGTTAATTGATGTTAGGATGGCTGAACAAATTCAGGAACTATCTTTAAAGCTTAGGATGTATCGTGATGAACATCAATATCCACCTTTTAAAAAAGTAATTTCAGATGGTGTATATGAATTGGATTTTAAAAAACTAGGATATAAAGATGTGCCACAAGTGACAAGTCCATATTCTGGTAAAGGACTTCCTTTTGTAATTAATGAAAAAGGAGAAGTTTTTGTTGATTATAGAATCGACTTATATGACGCTTTGAAAAAAAATGAAGGGCAGTTTACGGAGGGAGAAGATATTCGAAATATACTTTCGAAAGGTTCCCCGTTTGTACCAGCTTATTCTTTACCGTACACAGTAAAGGACGGAGAACCAATTTTTTTAAAATCATAAGTCATGAACCTTTCTTTTAGTGAATAAGTTCTAGAAGAAAGGTTTTTTATGTTATACAACTTACGATGCAAACAAAAGATATTTTTTAATAGTCATATGAAATTGGACAAAATTATATGATATATTGTCCGAACTTCTAGAATACCATTATATTATATCAGATATTATAGGCAACGTTAGAGAAGGTATTAGTTGACTATAAACGCGGAATTATTCCCAAAAATTTTGAGGGAGGGAATCACTTGGAAAAGGTAGATATTTTTAAAGATATTGCAGAACGAACAGGCGGTGATATTTATTTTGGAGTTGTAGGAGCTGTTCGAACAGGGAAATCAACATTCATTAAAAAATTTATGGAACTTGTAGTTATTCCAAATATTGAGAATGAGTCTGACCGTCAAAGAGCGCAGGATGAATTGCCTCAAAGTGCTGCTGGTCGTACAATTATGACGACGGAACCGAAGTTTGTTCCAAACCAAGCGGTTTCTATCGAAGTAGATGAAGGACTTGAAGTGAATATTCGATTAGTAGATTGTGTTGGATATACGGTTCCAGGAGCGAAGGGCTATGAAGATGAGAATGGCCCGCGCATGATTAATACCCCTTGGTATGAAGAACCTATTCCATTCCATGAAGCTGCAGAAATCGGCACGCGTAAAGTAATTCAAGAACATTCAACAATTGGTGTTGTAATTACAACAGATGGAACAATTGGTGAAATTCCAAGAAGAGATTATATAGAGGCAGAAGAACGCGTTGTAAATGAATTGAAAGAAGTAGGAAAACCTTTCATTATGATAATTAATACGGTACAGCCGTATCATCCAGATACAGAGCAATTACGCCAAAGTTTATCAGAAGAATATGATATCCCGGTTATTGCAATGAGTGTGGAGAGTTTAAGAGAAACAGATGTATATAATGTACTTCGTGAAGCGCTATTTGAATTCCCTGTATTAGAAGTGAATGTGAACCTTCCGAGCTGGGTAATGGTGCTAAATGAAGGGCATTGGTTGCGTCAAAGTTATCAAGAAGCAGTTCAAGAAACTGTGAAGGATATAAAACGTCTTCGTGATGTGGATCGGGTTGTTTGGCAGTTTAGTCAATATGAATTTATTGATCGAGCGAGCTTAGCTGGCATTGATATGGGGCAAGGTGTGGCGGAGATTGATTTATATGCGCCAGATGAATTATATGATCAGATTTTAAAAGAAGTAGTAGGGGTAGAAATTCGGGGGAAAGATCATTTATTGAAGCTTATGCTCGATTTATCTCATGCGAAAACAGAATACGACCAAGTCGCAGACGCACTGCGTATGGTTAAACAAACAGGATATGGTGTAGCAGCGCCTGCGCTAGCAGATATGAGCTTAGATGAGCCAGAAATTATTCGTCACGGTTCAAGGTTTGGTGTGAAGTTAAAAGCGGTAGCGCCATCCATTCATATGATTAAAGTAGATGTAGAGTCAACGTTTGAACCGATCATTGGTACTGAAAAGCAAAGTGAAGAATTAGTTCGTTATTTAATGCAAGATTTTGAAGATGACCCGTTATCAATTTGGAATTCTGATATATTTGGACGTTCGCTTAGCTCAATTGTTCGAGAAGGAATTCAAGCGAAATTATCCTTAATGCCAGAAAACGCTAGATATAAATTAAAAGAAACGCTAGAAAGAATTATTAATGAAGGATCTGGCGGATTAATTGCGATTATACTATAAGAAAAATCCCTCTCATTGTAGAGGGATTTTTTGTTTTTTTTTGATTATAAAATAGAAAAATAAACAGTCATTATCTAATACATTGTTGTAAATTGTCAAGTTTCATCAGATTTTCACATTTTCACAGTAACAATTTCCTTAAAAATATTGAATTATAAAGGAGAATCGTATAATATAGGCGTTGATAATGATTTATCTACATCTTTGTAGTATAGAATTTGTAAAAATTGCCTACAAATGAAAGTAAGACTCATTTTATGATCATTATACAGTCTTATCTTTGGGAGGAGGTGAATGGCATGAACAAGACAGATTTAATCAATGCTGTTGCAGAAGCAAGTTCCCTTTCTAAAAAGGACGCAACAAAAGCAGTAGACGCTGTTTTTGATTCTATCTTAGAAGCTTTAAAACAAGGTGATAAAGTACAACTGATCGGATTCGGTAACTTCGAAGTTCGTGAGCGTGCGGCTCGTAAAGGTCGTAACCCACAAACAGGTGAGGAGATTGAAATCGCTGCAAGTAAAGTACCTGCATTCAAACCTGGTAAAGCGTTAAAAGATGCGGTTAAATAATCCTTACATATTAACAGGGAAGAAGAGTTTCCTTTTTGGGAACTCTTCTTTTTGCTTTTAAAAACATAAATATGCTAGAATGTGTTCGTATCACTTTTAGGTTTTCGGGAGGGCTAGCGGATGGCAAAAGTTAATTTAGAACAAATTGAACATGCAGTACGCCTTATTTTAGAGGCGATTGGGGATGATCCAAATCGTGAGGGAGTACTTGATACACCAAAACGTGTTGCAAAAATGTACGCAGAAGTGTTCTCAGGTATGCATGAAGATCCGAAAGAGCATTTGCATAAAGTATTCGGAGAAGATCACGAAGAGCTTGTACTAGTAAAAGATATACCATTTTATTCGATGTGTGAGCATCATTTAGTTCCATTCTATGGAGTTGCTCACGTTGCATATATTCCGCAAGGTGGAAAGGTGACAGGGTTAAGTAAATTAGCTCGTACTGTAGATACAATTGCACGTCGTCCACAACTGCAAGAACGTATTACATCAACAGTAGCGAACTCTATTATGGAAGTATTAGAGCCTCATGGTGTAATGGTAGTAGTAGAAGCAGAACATATGTGTATGACGATGCGTGGTGTGAAAAAACCAGGTGCGAAAACAGTAACGACAGCAGTGCGTGGTGTGCTTGAAAATGATGCTGCAGCGCGCAGTGAAATTTTATCGTTTATTAAAACGAAGTAAAGAAAAGCGGGAAACTGCTTTTCTTTTTTTTTTTAGTAAATAAATGATATAGTTTTAGCTAGACAGAGTGAGATTAGAAAAATTGCTTACATGAATGGTAGGTGTAGCCAAGTTTTGGTTATAGAAAATAGAGTGTATGTGTTATAATAAGTTTTATGAATTAGAAAACAAGGGTGATTTTTTGTGTGTGACATCTACGGAGGGTATGCGGGTATAAAAGAGAAATTGATGGAGAAATTACGCCATCCTTATTTTATAAACTATATTGAAGAACCATTTATTGATGAAGAAAAGATAGCATTGTTATATGGTGCTTTAAAGAGTGCAAACTTACATATAGAACAAATTGAGCATTACGTAGTAACGATTATGCTTGTGCAAATTGCGCTTGATACGCATGAAAAGGTATCAAATAAAGCAGGCGAGGAAGCGATTGAATCGCATAAATGTCGTCAATTAACAGTACTTGCAGGCGATTACTATAGTGGACTATATTATTATTTATTGTCTATGAATCGTGATATTGTTTTAATTCGTGCACTTGCTGAAGGAATTAAAGAGATAAATGAACACAAAATTATGTTATACCAAAAAGCGCATGAAACGACGGATGACATAATGAAAAGCGTAGTAACGATTGAGTCTGCGCTCCTTCAAAAAACATGTGATCATTTTCATTTATCACATTGGAAGCCATTTATCACATACGTATTAGGTGGAAATCGTCTTCAAAAAGAAATTCAATTGTATGCTGATAAACAACATTCACCTGTTTTTCAAGCGATGCAAGATGCTTTAGGGGATAAAGCAGAAGTAGTGATTAATAGTTGGATGATGGAATTGAGAAAGAAAGAAAAACAATTTTTAGAAAATCACATAGACATTAATGAAATAAATTCTGTGTTAAGGGATAAATAGAAGACATAAGCAATTTTACATTGGAAGAAGGTACGAGCATGCAACAATCAAAAGAAGAAAGAGTACATGACGTATTTGAAAAGATTTCTGATAAATACGATGTGATGAATTCTGTAATTAGTTTTCAAAGACATAAAGCGTGGCGTAAAGAAACGATGCGAATTATGGATGTACAACCAGGTAGTCAAGCGCTTGATGTATGCTGTGGAACCGCAGATTGGACAATTGCGCTAGCTGGAGCGGTAGGTGAACAAGGAAAGGTTGTTGGCTTAGACTTCAGTGAAAATATGTTATCTGTCGGTAAGCAAAAGGTAGAGGCGTTACAATTAAAACAAGTAGAACTTCTACATGGGAATGCAATGGAACTTCCATTTGAAGATAATACGTTTGATTATGTGACGATTGGGTTTGGTTTACGTAACGTACCGGATTATATGCACGTATTAAAAGAAATGACACGTGTAGTAAAACCAGGTGGAAAAGTAATCTGTTTAGAAACATCTCAACCAACAATGATTGGTTTTCGACAAGGGTATATTTTATACTTTAAATATATCATGCCGTTATTTGGAAAGATGTTTGCGAAAAGTTATAAAGAATATTCATGGCTTCAAGAATCTGCTAGTACGTTCCCAGGGATGAAAGAACTGGCTCAAATGTTTGAGCAAGCTGGACTTGAACGTGTGCAAGTAAAACCATTTACTTTTGGGGTAGCAGCGATGCATTTAGGTATTAAACCAGAATCAAAATAGAAAAAAGAAGTTTTAGGTTAAGGTGAACAATATGAAGTTACAACTTATGTACTCTTTTTTACGATCGGATATTAATGTGATAGAAAAAGAATTAAAAAAGACAGTCGCTTCTGAACAGCCATTAGTAGAAGAGGCAGCATTACAGCTTATTGAAGCTGGTGGGAAGCGAATTCGTCCTGTATTTGTGTTGCTTGCAGGGAAATTTGGAGATTATAAGTTAGATGCAATTAAGCATGTTGCTGTTGCGTTAGAACTTATTCATATGGCTTCTCTTGTTCACGATGATGTTATTGATGCTGCATTTTTACGACGCGGCAGTGCGACTGTGAATGCAAAATGGGGAGATCGTATTGCGATGTATACAGGGGACTATCTGTTCGCTAAGTCTCTTGAATGTATAACAAATATCGAAATTCCAGAGGCACATCAAGCGTTATCGCATACTATTTTAGAAGTCTGTAAAGGTGAAATTGAACAAATTAAAGATAAATACAATTATGACCAAAATTTAAGAACGTATTTAAGAAGAATAAAGCGAAAAACAGCATTATTAATTGCCGCGAGTTGTCAATTGGGAGCGATTGCTGCTGGTGCTAATCGTGATACGGTAAATCGTCTATTTTGGTATGGGTATTTTGTAGGAATGTCTTATCAAATTATTGATGACATTTTAGACTTCGTTTCTACAGAAGAGAAACTTGGAAAACCTGCTGGTGGAGATTTACTACAAGGGAATATTACACTTCCTGCTTTATATGCGATGGAAGATCCCGTACTTCGTCAGAAAATCACATCTGTACATGAAAATTCAACAGCAAGTGAAATGCAAGAAATTATTGATGCTGTAAAAAATAGTACAGCAATTGATCAAGCATTTGCGTTTAGTGAACGTTATTTACATAAAGCTTTAGAAATAATAAAACCACTCCCACGTGGACAAGCAAAGTACGCATTACAAAATGTTGCAAAGTATATTGGAAAACGAAAATTTTAATGTTTATTCTAAAAAATAAAATAATCTCTCTATTTCAAAACTATTGCACAATTGTGATAAGGGTGATAATATGTGTGTGGGGATATACAATTACATACATAATTCAGAAGTGGAGAGATTTTTTATGGAAAAAACATTTCTAATGGTAAAACCAGACGGTGTACAACGTGCCTTCATTGGGGAAATTGTAGCTCGTTTTGAGAAAAAAGGCTTTCAATTAGTTGGTGCAAAATTAATGCAAGTCACTCCGGAAATTGCTGGACAACACTACGCTGAGCATAAGGAAAAACCTTTCTTTGGTGAGTTAGTAGACTTTATTACATCTGGACCTGTGTTCGCAATGGTATGGCAAGGTGAAGGTGTAGTAGATACAGCGCGTAACATGATGGGGAAAACAAGACCACATGAAGCAGCTCCTGGAACAATTCGTGGAGATTTCGGTGTAACTGTTGCGAAAAACATTATCCATGGTTCTGATTCTTTAGAAAGCGCAGAGCGCGAGATTGCTATTTTCTTTAAAGAAGAAGAATTAGTTGACTACTCAAAATTAATGAATGAATGGATTTACTAATTATTTTGAAATAATTTGTAAACGCTTTAATCACTGTGATAATAGTAAAAAGTGCAAGAAGAATAGGGGTATTCTTCTTGCACTTTTTTTATTTTCAATTAGTTACGAAGTTTGAGCTGTTATGATATATTGATATTTAAATTAGGCCTATCGGAAATATAGAATAAGAAAATGGTCGATATATGATATAATTTCTTTAATATTTTTAGAATGATAAAAGTTAATATAGTGAGATAAATACATATACGAAAAGAGGAATAACGTATGCGATATATTACAGCTGGTGAATCTCATGGTCCGCAACTTACAACAATTATAGAGGGTGTTCCAGCAGGATTGTCTTTAGTAGCGGATGATATAAACGAAGAGTTAGCTAGAAGGCAAAAGGGGTATGGGCGTGGTAGACGCATGCAAATTGAAACGGATCAAGTGCAAATTTTAAGTGGTGTTAGACATGGAGAAACATTAGGTTCCCCTATTGCACTCGTTGTTGAAAATCGTGATTTTGCCCATTGGATAAAAGTTATGGGTGCAGAACCTTTAACGAAACAAGAAGAAAAAGAGATGAAAAGGAAAGTGACAAAACCAAGGCCTGGGCATGCTGATTTAAATGGTGCAATTAAATATGGTCATAGAGATATGAGGAATGTACTGGAACGTTCGTCAGCGCGCGAAACGACGGTGCGTGTTGCTGCTGGTGCGGTTGCTAAAAAGGTGTTAGCAGAACTTGGTATTAAAGTGGCGGGCCATGTAATTGAAATTGGCGGTGTACAAGCTAAGGAGGTTACGTATAGTTCAATTGAAGAATTAAAGAGTATTACAGAAGCATCTCCTGTACGTTGCTTAGATGACGAAGCTGGTAACCAAATGATGAAAGCGATTGATGATGCGAAAGCAAATGGTGATTCAATTGGTGGAATCGTTGAAGTAATTGTGGAAGGAATGCCAATTGGAGTAGGTAGCTACGTGCATTATGATCGAAAACTGGATGCGAAATTAGCAGCTGCAATTATGAGTATTAATGCTTTTAAAGGTGTCGAGATTGGAATTGGTTTTGAAGCAGCGCATAGACCGGGAAGTGAAGTTCATGATGAAATTCTATGGAATGAGGAGCATGGATATACAAAAAGAACAAATAATGCAGGTGGATTGGAAGGTGGTATGACGACTGGAATGCCAATTGTTGTGCGCGGTGTGATGAAACCGATACCTACACTTTATAAACCTCTTCAAAGTGTAGATATTGATACGAAAGAGCCTTTTACAGCGAGCATTGAACGTTCAGATAGTTGTGCAGTACCAGCAGCTAGTGTCGTTGCAGAAGCGGTTGTGGCTTGGGAATTAGCAACAGCTTTAATAGAACAATTCGGATTAGATCGTATGGAACTGATTCGTGAAAATATTGAGAAACATAATGAATATGCGAGGGGATTTTAATGGGAAACATACATATTCAAACGAAATCAAAAGAATATGATGTACATGTTGGTAAAGAAGCGTTGTCACACTTAACAATGATCGTTCAAAATATGCAGCCAGCTGTATCTAACGTAATGATCATTTCAGATGAAGCTGTTGCATCACTACATTTACAGACAGTTATCGATGCATTACAAGTGGAGCAGGACGTGTTTTCGTTTGTTGTACCAAGTGGCGAAAAAGAGAAGTCTTTCGAAAATTTCTATGCGGCTCATACGTCAGCTCTTGAAAATAAATTAGATAGAAATTCTTTAATTCTTGCACTGGGAGGCGGAATGATTGGAGATTTAGCTGGTTTTGTTGCTGCATCGTTTATGCGTGGTATTCGCTTTGTGCAGGTTCCGACGACTTTATTAGCGCACGATAGCGCAGTAGGTGGGAAAGTAGCGATTAATCATCCGTTAGGTAAAAATATGATTGGTGCATTCCATCAGCCAGAAGCAGTTGTATATCATACACCGTTTTTACAGTCTCTTCCTAAAAAAGAGTGGCGTTCAGGTTATGCAGAGGTGATAAAGCATGCTCTTATTGGTGATGTGGAGCTATATCATTGGTTAAAAGAAGAAGTGCAAACATTAGCGGATCTTCGTGATGAGAAGTTAATCCATATATTAACGAAGGCGATTCCTGTAAAGGCAAATGTTGTATCACAAGATGAAACAGAGAAGGGTGTACGTGCCCATTTGAACTTTGGACATACGTTAGGACATGCTCTTGAAAAAGAGCTAGGGTATGGAAATATTACTCACGGTGACGGCGTAGCGGTTGGAATGTTATTCGCCATATTTTTAAGTGAGCAAGTGTACAAGGTTAATCTTGCTTATGAAGATATGAAGCAGTGGTTCTTGAAATACGGCTATCCAAAAATGCCAAGAGATTTGAATGTAGAGCGCCTCGTTCAATTGATGAAACAAGATAAGAAAGCAAATGCAGGAGCAATTCATATGGTGCTTATGCAGGAATATGGGGTAGTGAATGTCGTATCTATTTCAGATGAGACTGTTCATATTGCGTTAGAGGCATTTCAAAAAGATATGGTTTAAAATGATAGCGAAGTGTTGTGAAGTGCTCATTTAGAGGTATTCTCGTAATAGTGACGGTTATGATAAAAGATTACAGTAAGGGGCTATAACTGTATTGTAATCAAATTGAATGAAATGACTGGGGGAAGAAAAATGAGAGTGAAAGAGCAATTGTTAACTTTGAGAGCATATGTACCTGGGAAAAACATTGAAGAAGTAAAAAGGGAATATGGATTATCGAAAATTGTGAAATTAGCATCGAACGAAAATCCATTCGGTTGCTCAGCGCGTGTGACAGAAGCATTAACTTCTTTAGCGAGCCAATATGCCCTTTATCCAGATGGATATGCCTTTGAACTTCGGACAAAAGTAGCGGAACATTTAGGTGTAAAAGCAGAACAACTACTATTTGGTAGTGGATTAGATGAAGTCATTCAAATGATTAGCCGAGCGTTACTACATGAAGGAACAAACGTTGTAATGGCGAATCCTACGTTTTCACAATATCATCACCATGCTGTTATTGAAGGAGCAGAAGTTCGTGAAGTATCACTTAAAGATGGTATTCACGATTTAGATGCAATGCTAGAGCAAGTAGATGATAAAACGAAAATTGTATGGATTTGTAATCCGAATAATCCGACAGGTACATATGTTGAGAAACAAAAATTACTTTCATTTTTAGAATCGGTTCCTAAGTCGGCTCTCGTTATTATGGACGAAGCATATTATGAATACGCGGAAGCAGAAGACTATCCGCAAACATTACCACTTCTTGAAAAGTATGAAAATCTTATGGTTTTACGCACGTTTTCAAAAGCATATGGTTTAGCTGCTTTTCGTATTGGATATGCGATTGGGGATGCGAAGTTAATCGGACAGCTAGAAGTAGCAAGGTTACCATTCAATACATCAACTGTAGCGCAATCTGTAGCACTCGCTGCATTAGAAGATCAAGCCTTTTTACAAGATTGTGTGAAAAAGAATGCTGAAGGTCTAAATCAGTATTATGCATTTTGTAAAGAATATAACGTATTCTATTATCCATCTCAAACAAATTTCATTTTCTTAAAACTTGGTATACCGGGTAATGAAGCTTTCGAACGATTAATGAAAAAAGGATATATCGTTCGTTCTGGTGCTGCATTTGGTATCGATGATGGTATTCGTATTACTGTCGGTTTGAAAGAAGAAAATGATGAAATTATAGAGTTGCTGAAAGAGCTTGTAAATGAGCAAGTACAGAAAGAAGAAACATATTCTTAAGAGATTGTGAAGGCTCCTATTATAGGAGCCTTTTTTATCGTATTAAAAATAAAGGTTGAAGACTGGTAATTAAGTTGTTCTGTAAATCACGGTTTGTATGGCTTGATAATTAGTGAGAGAAGTTATTTGCACGGTCATAAAAGAAAGCGGTACAATAGAAGATGATGATAAGGTATCGGTGTCATATCCGAACCTTTTGAACAATTACCTACTCTGTAAGAAGAAGTATAAGAAGAAGCATGCTCATTCTAAAGGTTGCGTTCTAACAGTGAGTTGCTTATGATAAAGTGAAACTTTAATCAGTGGGGGGATGTTTATCCCCCGCTGATTATTAGTTGAACCAATCGGGCTTTTACGGGCAGTTGATCCCCAAACTAACTTCTTTGCCTTAGCTGAATTTTGAGGTGGGGGTCTTACTGCCCGTTAATAGCGGGGTAAATGAACAGAAGAGAATATTTTTTAGAATTAAAGGAGACGTTTATGCAAAAGTTTGAACAAGTTGTTTCATATATTGAAAATGGTGAAGCGGAAAAAGGATTACAATTATTAAAAGAACAATTAAAAATTGCAAATGATGAAGAGAAGTATGATATCGCTCGTTACTATCATACACTTGGATTTACAGATGAGGCATTAGCGATTACTGAAGACTTACGTTTACTGTATCCGGAAGAAAGTGAATTCACTGTATTTTTAGCAGAATTATATATTGATCTAGATAAAGAAGATGAAGCGATTGAAGTACTTCATGATATTCCAGAAAATGACGATTTATATGTTCAATCTTTATTACTTGTTGCAGATTTATTCCAAATGCAAGGTTTTGATGATGTAGCAGAGCAAAAACTATTAAAGGCGAAAGAAATGATGCCTGATGAACCTGTTATTACGTTTGGGTTAGCAGAATTATATAGTAGTAAAGGTGAAGAACAAAAGGCAATTACTTATTATGAATCGCTATTAGCGGAACATAAAGTAATGGGTGGTGTTGTAATCGCACTTCGTCTTGCAGAAACGTTAAGTGCGATTGGAAACTGGGAAGAGGCGATTTCTTATTATGAAGCAGGCCTAGAGGAACAAAAAGATATTCACTCATTATTTGGATATGCCTTCACATTATACCAAGGTGAAGAATATCAGAGAGCAATCGGTGCTTGGCAAGAACTAAAAGAATTAGACCCTGAGTACGCATCACTGTACATGTATTTAGCGAAAAGCTATGAAAAAGAAGGAATGCTTCAAGAAAGCTATGAAACGCTTCATGAAGGAATTAAAGTAGATGAGCTTTCAGTTCCGTTTTATGTAGAGTTAGCGAACATTGCGGCGAAATTAGGAAAAATAGTAGAAGCAGAGGAAGTTCTTCAAAAAGCACTTGAGTTAGATCCAGGGCATTTAGGCGCAACATTAAAATATGCGTATATCTTAAAAGAACAAGAAAAGTACGAAGATTTAATTGCAATTGTAGAGCGTGCTATTGATAGTGGAGAACCAGATACACAACTACTTTGGGACCTTGCGTATGCAAAAAAACAATTAGAAATGTATTCGGATGCATTAAAACACTATGAAAGTGCATATACTTCTTTTAAGAATCATCCAGACTTCTTAGAAGAATACGGTTATTTCTTATTGGAAGAAGGAAAGCGAAAAGAGGCGAAAGAAGTATTTACCCAGTTATTACAACTAGACCCGACACAAATTCATATTGAAGAGTTGTTATATAATTTAGAGGATTTTTCATAAGTTGGAAGGAAACTGAATGCCGCTTCTTGAATCTAAAAAGAAAAGAGAAAGACAGAGGAGGGACTTAATTGCTATGAATACCCCTGTTTCTGTAAACGAGAAGAAGGATTTTGTAAAATGGTTTTTGAATAATTACCAACTGAAACAGCGTGAATGTGTATGGATTCTGAATTATTTAATGAGTCACGACCAATTGATGCATAAAGTCCACTTCGTAGAGCATGCAAAATATTGTCCGCGTGGCTTAGTGATGTCAGCGAATTGTGTGAAAGACACACCGTTTCACTTTTTTAAACAAAATGTTATGACAACAGATGCTGAAAAATCGTTTCATGATATTCGTTTAAATCGAGATGAGGATATTTATATTCAACTCAACTTTAAATCATCGTTTCAAAATGCGAATTATGTAGCTGTATTAGAAGAAAACCCATATCTACCAAAGCATATTGAAGTAAATGAAAAAGATCGTTTACTTGCAGAAAGGTTTTTGGAAGAAAGTGTATTTTCGTTTAGAAGAGAACGCCTTTTGAAACAAATTGATGAAGCGTTAGATAAGCAAGATAAGGAAGCGTTTCATAGATTAACGGCAGAGTTAAAAACTTTATAGAATGTATTTGGATTAATATTTTTACAAATTTCAGACTTTTATCAAGAAAAACTACCTATATTGGGTAGTTTTTCTTTTTTTACCTCTTTTAGTATGGTTTAATATATATAAAGTGAAAGTTCTGTCATTTGTAAATGAAGGGGGGAAGAAATTTGAAATGGATTGTAAAAGATGTGGAACAGTTTGAGCAAGCAAGAGAGTATGTTGATACAGGAGTAATACCGCTTTTATCAATTTCGGCAGCGAAAGAAATAAAAATGGTTGTAGAACAAGGTGAATTTATCGAATTGTTGAGTATGGAATTGGAAAGAGAGTATAAAGGAAGAGTGCTTTTACTGCCTGCTTTTACGTATTTAGTAGAAAGTCAAAAGAATGAAAAAGGTCGTTTGCAAGAATGGACAAATCATTTACGAAGAGAAGGTTTTAAGCATATTGCTTATGTTACAAGTGATTTTTCATGGAAAGAGGATATACAAGAGTTACAGGGAGATTTATTTTGGTTTCCTTCATTAGCATTAGAACAATTTAGTGATCAAGCAAAGAGAGAAGTTATTCATGCACATATAAAAAATATAATGGTGATGTTGGAAGAGAAGTGGGGAAACTCGCAATAAACAGAAAGTTCTTATTATTATGAGTAGTATGATATTGACCTGTGCATGAGCGTATTATATCATGATAGTGTCCTAGTTTTTATTTTTTATATAATTTATCACGAGGGGACAATTTCTGATAGAGGGGGGAAATTTTCGTGAGCGAGAAAGAACATCGCGTGTCAAGAAGACAATTTTTAAATTACACACTCACAGGGGTAGGAGGCTTTATGGCTGCCGGTATTTTAATGCCGATGACGCGATTTGCGCTTGATCCGGTGTTAAGAAAAGAAGCCGGAACAGATATGGTTGCTGTTGCGCAAGTAAAGGATATTACAACAGAGCCGAAGCGTTTCGATTTTAAAGTGAAGCAGGTTGATGGTTGGTACAAGTCTGAAGAACCAAAATCGGCTTGGGTTCATAAAGATGAAAGCGGAGACATTGTTGCGTTCTCTCCAGTATGTAAACATTTAGGATGTACAGTTAACTGGAATTCGGACAAAGCACATCCGAATCAATTCTTTTGCCCATGTCACGGGGGGCGTTATACAAAAGATGGGATGAACATTAAGGGTACGCCACCCCTTGCTCCGCTTGATGTGTACGAGTCTAAAGTGAAAGATGGAACGCTGTATCTAGGAAAAGCAAAGCCAAGAGGGGGTGCAAAGTAGATGTTAAATAAAATTTATGATTGGGTAGATGAAAGATTAGATATTACACCAATATGGCGTGATATCGCTGATCATGAAGTACCTGAACATGTAAACCCGGCACATCACTTTTCTGCATTCGTCTATTGCTTTGGAGGACTTACCTTTTTCGTTACTGTAATTCAAATTTTATCTGGAATGTTTTTGACGATGTATTATGTGCCTGATATTAAAAATGCTTGGGAATCCGTTTACTATTTACAAAATGAAGTTGCTTATGGGCAAATTGTTCGTGGTATGCACCACTGGGGTGCTAGTCTCGTAATTGTAATGATGTTTTTACATACACTCAGAGTTTTCTTCCAAGGTGCGTATAAAAAGCCCCGTGAGTTAAATTGGATTGTTGGTGTTCTTATTTTCTTTGTTATGTTAGGTCTTGGTTTTACCGGATATTTATTACCGTGGGATATGAAAGCTTTATTTGCTACAAAAGTAGGGATTCAAATTGCAGAGCAAACACCGCTCATTGGTCCTTATATTAAAACATTACTCGCTGGTCATTCCGAAATTGTTGGCGCTCAAACATTAACTCGCTTCTTTGCTATTCACGTCTTCTTCTTACCAGCAGCACTTCTAGGTTTAATGGCCTTCCACTTCATCATGATTCGCAAACAAGGTATTTCCGGTCCACTATAAGAGATTGCTAAATTAAAGGGGAAAGAACTAAAGGAGGGAGATTATGCATCGCGGCAAAGGGATGAAGTTTGTAGGAGATTCTCGGGTACCAGTAGCTCGGAAACCAAATATTCCAAAAGACTATTCTGAATACCCAGGGAAAACAGAAGCATTTTGGCCGAACTTCTTGTTAAAAGAATGGATGGTTGGTGCAGTTTTTTTAATCGGTTATTTATGTTTAACAGTGGCGCATCCGTCGCCACTTGAGAGAATGGCGGATCCAACAGATGCTGGATATATACCACTTCCAGATTGGTATTTCTTATTCTTGTATCAGTTATTAAAGTATTCTTATGCTTCCGGTTCATTTACTGTAATTGGAGCGTTTATTATGCCAGGGATTGCGTTTGGTGCATTACTGTTAGCTCCATTTCTTGATCGAGGTCCAGAAAGACGTCCATTGAAGCGTCCTGTAGCAACTGGATTTATGCTTTTAGCAATTGCATCGATTATCTTTTTAACTTGGGAATCTGTAGCACACCACGACTGGGAAGCTGCAAAGAAACAAGGAGCAATTGTAAAAACAGCGCCAGTTGATAAAAATGATGATGGCTATAAATTAATGCAAAAAAATACTTGTTTAACATGTCATGGTGACAACTTACAGGGCGGGGCGGCAGCACCAGCACTGCAAAACTTAACTTTAAAGCCAGAAGAAATTGCTAAAATTGCGAAAGATGGAAAAGGTTCCATGCCTAAAGGTGTATTTAAAGGTACAGATGAGGAACTGAAGAAGCTTTCGGAATTCGTTGCAAAGTATAATAAAAAATAATAAAAAGCTGACTACAAAATTTGTAGTCAGCTTTTCTATTTAGTTGGATGAAGTTTGTTATAATAGAGTAGGATTTAGTGAATGAATTACTTTGCTTGAAAGGTGTTGGACATACAGATTGGTGTACTTGTATGCAATGTTAAGACAACGCTCGGTATTATTATTTTTATTGGTTGTTAACATATTAGGTACAATTTACGGGTTTATATGGTACGGAAATCAATTGAAAGAAACGTCACCTATATTTTGGCCGTTTGTACCAGATAGTCCTATGGCGAGTCTCTTTTTTGTCTTTGTTTTAATTGCTTTTTTGACAAAGAGAAACTGGGGATTAATAGAAGCGCTAGCGATTGTTACTTTAATAAAATATGGTATTTGGGCTGTTGTTGTAAATGCGATTATGATTTACGTAAAAGGTCCTATTGGCCTTATGGGCTACATGTTAATGCTTTCGCACTTTGCGATGGCGGTGCAAGGTGTTTTATATGCTCCATTTTACCGTATAAAAAAATGGCATTTTATAGTAGCGGGTGTGTGGACGTTGCATAACGATGCAATTGATTATTTATTTTGGCAAATGCCGCGATATGGAATTATGCATTTGTTTGTAGAGGAAATTGGTTATTTTACGTTTTGGTTAAGCGTTGCTGTACTATGTATTACATATTATTGTTGCTTACGTGAGCACAGGAAACAATTTTCTTTATGATGGTTAGAACATTTAGGGGGAGAACATGGAGAAAAATAAGAGTGGTACAAAAATATTGGATCGATTGATTACTTTAATTGTTTCATATAGCATAGCATTTTCTATTTTTGCACTTGCAACAACGGCAGTTGTGTATGGAAAATGGCTGTATTATTTTGAAATTGATTTTTTAAATATTCCTGATTTAGCGGATATGACGAAGGATGAAATTAAAAGAAATTACGATGTGCTTATTACATATTTATCCCCGTTTTATGACGGAGCATTACATTTGCCAACATTAGATATGTCTACAAATGGCCGTATTCATTTTGTAGATGTTAAAAATATTTTAGTAAAGATTCAATATGTGATGTATGCGACAATTATGATTGCAGTGATAGGCGGAATTTATTTATTAAAAAAGAAAAATGAAAAGTTTTTACTGCACGGATCGATTTTAACAATCATTTTTCCGATAGCGCTTATGTTACCAATCGCTATTAATTTTGAAAAGAGCTTTGTATTATTCCATAAGCTTTTATTCAGTAATGATTATTGGATGTTTGATATTGAAACGGATCCAGTTATATTAATGCTACCAGAGGAGTTCTTTATGCATGCTGCGTGTGCTATTTTATTATTCATTTTAGGTGGTAGTATACTTTGTTATAGTTTATATAGATATTTCGTAAAAAAGAAAAGGATGTCAAAGAAAAAATTCTCTGCTTAAAGAGAATTTTTTCTTTGTAAAACGATAATATATTTTTCGGTTCAGTTCTGTTCTATTCTTGTCCCAATTAACATATTTTGTACTAGTAGTTATAGGGGGGACCGGGATGAAGAGAACATTAATTGGATTGATAGCATTTCTAATTATAATGTTTCCATTACGTATATATGCTGAAGAGTGGAATGAGCTAACAGGGTTGTTAGATGACTCGTTACAGTTAGTGAAGCGTAATGAAGATGAAAAAGCAGTACAAGTATTACAACTTTTCTCAGAGCAATTTTTAATCAAGGGGAATGAAAAGAAGCAGGAAGTAACACCAGATCAAGTTAGAGTTATTTCTTTAGCTTACGACAAGGCGCAACAATCGCTCTTTGAAGAAGGTTTAGGTAAGCAAGCTAAAATGGATAATGTGCTGGCATTACAACTTGCTGTTGATGCGCAAGTATCGAAATATCAACCGCTTTGGATGGAAAGAGAAAGAAAAGTAATGGATGCCTTTTCTCAAATGGAAAAAGCGATGAAAAAAGAAGATGTTGGGCAGTTTCAACAAACGTTAAATACATTTTTAAATGAATTCAATATTATTTATCCAAGCTTAATGATTGCTTTGCCAGAAAACGAGGTACAGCGTGTAAATGCTCATTTATCTTATTTGGATGAATTTCGTAACGTTATGTTAAAAACGAAAGGCGGCCAAATGCAATTAGGGATTATTAAAGGGGATTTGCAAAAGATATTTCACACAGTAAAAAAGGATGAAATTGCACCCTCTCTCATTTGGTTTATGACAATTACTGGGGGACTTATTTTATTCACATTAACTTATGTTGGATGGAGAAAGTATAAAGGAGAGAGAGAGAAAAGAAAAAGTAATGTACATTCTAAAAATAGATAATGTAATAAGTAAAGATATGGATTGTAAGGTTTATTTATTGACAATAGTGGCAGAAGAAAATAGAATGAGAAGTACTATAATTAAAACTTCAATGGAGGTTCATGATGTTTTATTTAATTTACTTCGCGATCATAATGATCATACCGTTGTATGCACAGTCAAGAGTACGTAGTGCCTATAGCAAGTATTCACAAGTTTATTCAACATCAGGTATGACAGGAGCGGAAGTGGCTCGAAAAATTTTAGATGAAAATGGATTATACAACGTAGCTGTAGAAGAAACACCAGGTCATTTATCAGATCATTATGATCCAACCGCTAAGACGGTTCGATTATCAACAGATAACTATTATGGACATTCAGTTGCTGGTACGGCAGTTGCAGCACATGAAGTAGGACACGCAATTCAAGATGCAAAAGATTACAAATTTATGCGCGTTCGTCATTCGTTAGTGCCAGTTGCAAACTTTGGTTCGAATATGTCTTGGGTTTTCGTCCTAATCGGTATATTTGCACAAATGTCTGGTTTGTTGTTATTAGGTATCATTCTAATGGCAGCAGGTGTTGTGTTCCAGCTCGTTACATTACCAGTTGAGTTTGATGCGTCAAAGCGTGCGATGCAACAAATTGAAGCGTTAGGTATTGTATCAACAGATGAATATGGCCAAGCTCGTAAAGTATTAAATGCGGCAGCATTAACATATGTAGCAGCTGCAGCTGTAGCGGTATTTGAATTATTACGTCTCGTATTAATGTATACTGGTATGCAGCGTAGCGACGACTAAAGACTATCAATTTTGATAGTCTTTTTTTGTTGTGTGGCTTGAATTATATAATGTATTGCAAATAGAAATAATAGAAGTAATGCGGAAAGGCGGTGGGGGGAAATGAAATATCCAGACCATTTAGTAAAACAAGTGAAAGAGCGTAGTGCTCCTTATCAACTAGAAGGTTTTTTAAGTGGACAAGGCCCTGAAAATCCCAAATTTATGTTGTTAGGAGAAGCGCCTGGTGAAACAGAAATTCATAATGGGATTCCGTTTAGCGGGAGGGCGGGAAAACAATTAATGGGTTTTTTAGAGCGTATTCACGTTACAAGGGAAGAAGTATATATTACGAGCGCTGTTCGGAGTAGACCTTATAAATGGCGAGAGAAAAAAGAACGAAATGGTGAAATCATACAAAAAAAGTATAATAGAACGCCAAATCAAGGAGAAATAGTTGCCCATGCGCCTTTATTAGATTATGAATTAGAGAAAATAAATCCGAAGCTTATCGTCACGCTTGGAAATATCGGTCTTCAACGTTTAACAGGAAAAAATAAAAAAATCACAGATGTACATGGGCAATTATTAAAACAGCCCATTCAAAAATTAAAGGATATGCAAAGTGCAGAGTTTATATGGTCAGAGAATGAATATCATGTTTTTCCAACTTTTCATCCAGCTTCTATTTTTTATAATCGGAGTTTATTGGAGCTTATTTATGAGGATTTGGAGAAGCTTAAAAGACTTGTAATAAAAAACTAGAAAAGCTAAGGTGCTTTTCTAGTTACATTTAATTATGTAAAGGGTTTTTATTTTCATCTAACGTAAATCCTTCACCAACTACATCATGTACATCACTTACAGCGACAAAAGCATGAGGATCTACAGACGTAATAATATTTTTTAATTTCACGATTTCATTTTTAGCAACAACGCAATACAATACGTTACGTTCCACTTTTGTATACGATCCAACGGCTTTTAAAAAGGTTGCTCCGCGCTCCATTTCAGATAAAATTTTGGCAGCAATTTTATCGTTTTTCTCTGAGATAATAGTCGCTCCTTTTGCAGCATAAGCCCCTTCTTGCATAAAATCAATGACTTTAGCACCGATAAAAACAGCAACTAGCGTATACATGCCCTCGCGGTATGATAAATAGGTAAGAATAGAGACTACGATAACGACAGCATCAAACATAAACATTGTTTTTCCCATACTCCAGCCAACATATTTGTGAGCTAGTCGTGCGATAATATCTACACCGCCAGTAGTCCCGCCATATTTAAATATTATTCCAAGGCCGATACCTATAAATGCCCCAGCGAATAAAGCTGCGAGTGTCATATCATTTTGCAAGTTTAAATGTAAGTTTAGCACTTCGTAACGCTGGAAAATCCATAGAAATAAAGATACGCTAAAGGTGCCGATTAATGTATATAAAAATGTCGTTCTGCCAAGTAACCTCCAACCAATAAAAAATATAGGGATATTTAAAATTAAGTTTGAGTAGGAAGGATCAAACTTAAATAAAAAATACAATAATAGTGTAATACCAGTAAACCCACCCTCTGCAAGGTGGTTTTCAATATTGATATTGACAATACCGAAAGAAAATATAGCGGAACCGATTAAAATAAAAATAATATTTCGCATCTTCAATTTTGATGTCATATAGAAATCCCCCTAATTATGTAATGATTGCATTGCTCCGCTGAAACAGTAAAACATAATAATAAGTAATTTCTAGTTGCAACCCGATTGGTGTGCGCTGATTTTTTGCGAAAAGCACATAAAAGAAGTTTCACTTTACCCCGTACCAACGGCTTGTAGGAGATAAAGTTCTGAAGAAAGGCGAACCAGCCGTAGGAACCCGATTAGTTCGGGCTGATCTTTTGCAAAAATCGCAAAAGAAGTTTCACTTTATTATAGTCTATCCAAAAAAGGGTCGCAAATAGGTGTTTGGCGGGGAATAATATTTGTCAAATCGCGATGAATTGGCTAACATGAAAGAGGAAGGATTAGAGGTGAATAGTATGGAAGCAAAAACGATGAAAGATATGCAGAAAGAAGTAGATGCATATATTGGTCAGTTTAAAGAAGGTTATTTCAGTCCGCTTGCAATGATGGCTCGTTTAACGGAAGAAATGGGAGAGCTTGCAAGAGAGGTAAATCATTATTATGGTGAGAAACCGAAGAAAACAACTGAAAAAGAAAATAGTATTGAAGAAGAGCTTGGAGATGTATTATTTGTTATGATTTGTATGGCAAATAGTTTAAATATTGATTTAGAGACAGCACATAACATTGTAATGAATAAATTTAATACACGTGATAAAGATCGCTGGACACGTATTGATGAGGGAGAGAAAGAATAATGAAAGAAATTAAAGTAATTATCGCCGGACCAAGAGGACGTATGGGACATGAAGCAGTCCTTCTTATGGAAAGAACGGAACATTTTAATTTAGTAGCAGCAGTGGATTATAAGCATGGTGGTGAGAAGATTTCTGATTTACCTGGCATGCCAGCATTACATGCACCGATTTACGCTGATTTACATACTTGTTTAGATGAAGTAGAAGCAGATGTGTTGTTAGATTTAACAACACCAGAAGTTGGGAAACAACACGTTACACTTGCAGTTGAGCGTGGACTTCGTTCTGTTATTGGTACAACTGGATTTACAGAAGAAGAATTGGCACGTTTAACAGAGAATGCAAAAGAAAAAGCAGTAGGAACAATTATTGCTCCAAACTTTGCAATTGGTGCAGTTCTTATGATGAAATTCTCACAAATGGCAGCGAAATATTTCCAAGATGTTGAGGTAATTGAATTACATCATGATCAAAAATTAGACGCACCATCTGGTACAGCTGTAAAAACGGTAGAATTAATTCGTCAAAATCGTGAATCAAAGCAGCAAGGTCATCCAAATGAAGTAGAGCAACTAGCAGGTGCACGTGGTGCAAATGTAGACGGTATTCACATTCATAGTGTACGTTTGCCAGGGCTTATTGCACACCAAGAAGTAATGTTTGGTGGAGATGGACAAATGTTAACAGTTCGTCATGATTCATTCAATCGTGCATCATTTATGTCAGGTGTAAAACTATCAATTGAGACAGTAATGAACCTTGATCATCTTGTGTACGGTTTAGAAAATATTATCGACTAAAGGGGAGACAACGGATGAAAATTGCCTTAATCGCACATGACAAAAAGAAAAATGATATGGTTTCGTTTGCATACGCATATAAACCAATTTTTGAGCAACATGAATTATTTGCAACAGGAACGACAGGGCTTCGTATTATGGAAGCGACTGGATTAGTTGTAACAAGATATCAATCTGGCCCTCTTGGTGGAGATCAAGAAATTGGTGCAATGATTGCAAAAAACGATTTAGATATGGTGATTTTCTTCCGCGATCCATTAACAGCACAGCCGCATGAACCGGATGTGAATGCATTGCTTCGTTTATGTGATGTATATGCGATTCCACTTGCAACGAATATGGCAAGTGCTGAAATGTTGATGCACGCATTAGAGCGAGGAGATTTAGATTATCGTAAGTTAAGAAAATGAGGGGAACAATTATGAGTGGATTACATATATTAGCGTTTGGTGCTCATGCCGATGATGTTGAAATCGGCATGGCTGGTACCATCGCTAAATATACAAAGCAAGGGTATGAAGTAGGTATTTGTGATTTAACAGAAGCTGATCTTTCTTCCAATGGAACGATAGAGTTGAGAAAAGAAGAAGCAGAGGTCGCAGCTCGTATAATGGGAGTAAAAACGAGGCTGAATTTAGCGATGCCAGACCGTGGTTTGTATATGAAAGAAGAGTATATACGTGAAATTGTCAAGGTGATCCGTACATATAAACCAAAACTAGTTTTTGCGCCATACTATGAAGATCGTCATCCAGATCATGCAAATTGTGCAAAGCTTGTGGAAGAGGCTATTTTTTCAGCAGGAATCCGTAAATATATGCCGGAACTTTCACCACATCGTGTGGAGTCTTTTTATAATTATATGATTAATGGTTTTCATAAACCGAATTTTTGTATAGATATAAGTGAGTACCTCTCTATAAAGGTGGAAGCATTAGAAGCATATGAAAGTCAATTTTCAACAGGAAGTGATGGTGTTAAGACACCGTTAACAGAAGGATACGTTGAAACTGTGATTGCTCGTGAGAAGATGTTTGGAAAAGAAGTTGGAGTCTTGTATGCCGAGGGATTTATGAGTAAGAAACCGGTTTTATTACATGCTGATTTATTAGGGGGATGTAAATGAAATTAAAAATAGGTATTACATGTTATCCTTCTGTAGGTGGTTCTGGAGTTGTTGGAACAGAATTAGGAAAGCAATTGGCGGAACGCGGGCATGAAATTCACTTTATTACATCGGGTTTACCATTCCGGTTAAATAAAGTATATCCAAACATATATTTTCATGAAGTGACGGTAAGCCAGTACTCTGTATTTCAATATCCACCATACGATTTAGCGTTAGCAAGTAAAATGGCAGAGGTTGCACAAAGAGAAAACTTAGACATTTTACATGTGCATTACGCAATACCACATGCAATTTGTGCATATTTAGCAAAACAAATGATCGGAGAGCGTATTAAAATTGTTACAACCTTGCATGGAACAGATATTACTGTGTTAGGTTCCGACCCTTCGTTAAATAATTTAATTCGTTTTGGTATTGAGCAATCGGATGTTGTTACTGCTGTCTCGCATTCATTAATTAACGAAACGCATGAGCTTGTAAAACCAAGTAAAGAAATTCAAACGGTATATAACTTTATAGACGAACGTGTATATTTCAAACGTAATATGTCTCAATTAAAGAAAGAATACGGTATAAGTGAGAGTGAAAAAGTACTTATTCATATTTCGAATTTCCGTAAAGTGAAACGTGTGCAGGATGTTGTTGAGGCATTTGCTAAAATTGTTAAAGAAGTAGATGCGAAGTTGCTTCTTGTTGGAGACGGACCAGAATTCTGTACGATTTTACAGATAGTGAAGAATTTACATATTGAAGATCGTGTTTTATTCCTAGGGAAGCAAGATAATGTTGCAGAACTACTTGCGATGAGTGATTTAATGTTGCTTCTATCAGAGAAGGAAAGTTTTGGTCTTGTTTTATTAGAAGCAATGGCGTGTGGTGTACCTTGTATCGGAACACGGGTTGGAGGTATTCCAGAGGTTATTCAACACGGGGAAACAGGATATTTATGTGAAGTTGGCGATACAACAGGAGTGGCAAATCAAGCTACTCAGCTATTAAAGGACGAGGAACTTCACCGTAATATGGGAGAACGAGCAAGAGAAAGTGTTTATGAGCAATTTCGCTCAGAAAAAATTGTTTCACAATATGAAACGATTTACTATGACGTACTAAGGGATGACAAAAATGGAAAGATTTAAAAAAGCTAGTTCTATTATTGAGACATTAAAACAACAAGGACATGAGGCTTACTTTGTTGGTGGGAGCGTACGAGATCTTATTATCGATAGGCCGATTGGAGATATTGATATTGCGACATCTGCTTTACCAGAAGAAGTGATGGCTATATTCCCAAGAAATGTTCCTGTTGGTCTTGAGCATGGAACTGTGATTGTTTTAGAAAATGGTGAGCCTTATGAGGTAACTACTTTTCGAACAGAAAGCGAATATGAAGATTTTCGAAGACCTAGTAGTGTTCAATTTGTTCGTTCATTAGAAGAGGATTTAAAACGTCGTGATTTCACGATGAATGCAATTGCTATGACAGAAGAAGGCGAAATGGTTGATTTATTTGCTGGACAGGAAGCCATTCAACAGAGAGAAATTGTGACAGTTGGAAATGCTGCGGATCGTTTTCAAGAAGATGCCCTGCGAATGATGCGTGGTATTCGGTTTGTAAGCGCGTTAGGTTTTTCATTAGAAACGAAAACGAAGCAAGCGATTGAAACGTATGGACATTTGCTAGAACATATAGCAATTGAGCGCATTACAGTAGAGTTTGAGAAATTGTTAACTGGTACATATTGTGTGAAAGGTCTCAAAGAATTAGTAGAGACGAAGCTATTTTCTCATTTGCCATATTTACAAATGTCAGAAGAGAGACTGTTAAAAGCTACGCAGTATAAATGGGATTCTTTCGAAACGGATATTGAGGCGTGGGCATTTTTCTTATATTGTATCGGAGAAGAACATCCATCTGTCTTTTTACGTCAATGGAAGTTTTCGAATAAAAAAATAAAAGATATTGTTGCAGTTTTATTGGCAATCCGTACTAGAAAGGAGAAGGATTGGGATACAGTCCTTCTTTATAAAACGGGAATTTATATCGCTGAAATGGCAGAGAGAGTATATGAAGCGATGATTGAAAGCTATAATCCTACATCTGTTAAACGAGTACAATCAATGTTTCATGCATTGCCAATCCAGGGTCGTCAAGAAATGAATGTGACTGGTAATGATTTATTAAACTGGGCAAACAAAAAGCCTGGTCCGTGGGTTGCTGACATGCTTCAGAAAATCGAGGAAGCAATTGTAAAAGGAAACGTAGTTAATGAGAAAGAGCGTATAAGGGAGTGGCTGCAAGGATGCAATCTACTATAAGAAAGCAGTTATTACAAGTTTTTTCTGAAGCGGATGGCGAGTTTGTATCCGGCCAAACGATTAGTGATAAACTTGGTTGTTCAAGAACTGCTGTGTGGAAACATATGGAAGATCTCCGGAGTGAGGGATATGAACTTGAAGCTGTGCGCCGATTAGGTTACCGAATTGCAAGTAAGCCAGACAAAGTGACTGCTAATGAAATTCAGTTAGGGCTACAAACGAAGCGAATTGGTAGAACAGTGTATTTTGAAGAAACTGTTGAATCAACGCAGCACATTGCAGCAAAACTTGCTTATGAAGGTGCAGAAGAAGGAACTATCGTTGTAGCAGAAGAACAAACAGCGGGAAGAGGTCGTTTAAGCAGAAAATGGCATTCACCAAAAGGAACAGGAATTTGGATGAGTATTATTTTACGCCCATCGATTCCAGTTCATCATGCACCGCAACTTACTTTGTTAGCGGCTGTTAGTGTTGCACAGGCAATTGAAAAATGTACAGGTGTAGGCGTGGGAATAAAATGGCCAAATGATATTTTAATTCAAGGTAAAAAGGCTGTAGGTATATTAACAGAAATGCAAGCGGATCCTGATAAAATTAATGCTGTCATTATGGGCATCGGTATTAATGCGAATCAAAAGCAAGAACATTTTGATGAAGAAATTCAGCACATTGCTACTTCATTAGCGATTGAATCAGGTAAGCCGATTGTTCGTGCAGAACTTATGCAACAAATCTATTTACAACTAGAAAAATTATATGAAGAGTATTTACAAAATGGTTTCTCTGTCATTAAAATTCTTTGGGAAAGTTACGCTGTGAGCATCGGGAAAGAAATTACTGCTCGAACGATGAGAGAGACGATTACGGGGTTAGCGAAAGGAATCACAGAGGATGGTGTATTACTTCTGGAGGATCATGAGGGGAAAGTACATCATATTCATTCTGCAGATATCGAAATTAAGTAAAAGAAGTTCCTCTTTTGGAACTTCTTTTTATTTCAATATTTTTGAGTTGAATTTGTAACATGATAATAAATTCTTTTCATATTTAAAGTTCACTTCAAAATATCTTCCGTCTAGTTGGCCTGGCATGTTATTTGACGATTACTTTGCCTTCCATTCCTTTAAGAAGATGGTATCGACATATTAATTCATATGTACCAGTATTTTTAGGTTTCACGGTAATATTCTTTTCTTTTCCTGACTCGACTACGACGTCAATGCCGAGTTTTTTCACTGTAAAGGTGTGCTCGTTTTTACCTTTATTTTTCAATAGTAATGTTGTAGATCCTTCAAGCGGAATCGTGATGACATTTGGATTAAAGTAATCATCATTTAGTTCAACCTCAATCACGTTCGTTAAATCGGTGGGTTGTGTTACGACATTAACTGAGGCAAATACATGAAAGGATCCTAAAGACATCCACCATACAATCATTACAAGCAAACTGCTGAATCGAAATAACCACCTGTTCATAGACATCTGCAATTCTCCTTTGTTAAGTACTTTTCCTCAATTAACCTGCATCATTAGTTTAAGAGTTATACTATACAGTTCAATTGATTATAGAAGAAATTAACTTAGATTTTTTTAACATGCGTTGAAAAAACATGTATCTTTTCAAGATTGAATTATCTATAAAAACTTTATCCCGCTATTTGTCGGGCTGATTAAATTTTCACTTTATAGCATATATACTCTCTTGTTAAATTTCATATACCGTAATAAGAATAAAAAATTATTTTTTCAAAAAAATGTAGTAATTCCTTTTTGTAGTTTGCTATAATTAGTTCGAATGTGGGCAGTATCAGAGTGAACTGCACCATGATTCGAAGTAATATGAAAAATAATAACTTGGATTCTGCCTTGATCCAATAACGGACTGGGACAGAGGGATGAATAATGCCGACTAACACAAAACCCTTCTGCCCTTTTATGGCCAGAGGGGTTTTTTATATGATTTCGGCCATCTCCTCTCTCCTGCATAAAGGAGGAGTAGTTTTTGAAAACAAAAACAGATTTTTTGAAGATGAAAGAGCAAGGTGAGCCGATTACAATGCTAACGGCGTATGATTATCCATCTGCTAAATTAGCAGAAGAAGCTGAAGTTGATATGATTTTAGTTGGAGATTCTCTTGGAATGGTTGTACTCGGATACGATTCAACAGTACCTGTAACAGTAGAGGATATGATTCATCATACGAAAGCTGTACGCCGCGGAGCGAAAGAGACGTTTATTGTAACTGATATGCCATTTATGTCGTATCACGTATCATTACAAGAAACGATGATGAATGCACGCCGCATCGTTCAAGAGAGCGGGGCGCACGCATTGAAGGTAGAAGGTGCTGGAGAAGTTATATCAACGATTCAATATTTGACGAACGCAGGAATTCCTGTTGTAGCGCATTTAGGTTTAACACCTCAATCTGTAGGAGTGTTGGGTGGATATAAAGTGCAAGGAAAAGATGCGGAGAGTGCAAAAAAATTAATAGAAGATGCAAAGAAATGTGAAGAAGCTGGTGCAATAGCGCTTGTGTTAGAATGTGTACCAATGCAGTTAGCAGAACTTATTTCAGAACAACTAACAATACCAACAATCGGGATTGGTGCAGGACAAAAAGTAGATGGGCAAGTGCTTGTTTATCATGATCTTATCTCATATGGCGTAAATCGTGTTCCAAAATTTGTGAAGCAATATACTTCTGTTCAAGAGGAGATTGTGCGCGGGATTTCACAATACGTTACTGAAGTAAAGACAAGGCAATTTCCTGAAGAAAAACATTCGTTCACAATGAAAGAAGAAGACCGCTTAGCGTTATACGGGGGAAAACAATAATGAAAATCGTAACTACAGTGCAAGAGATGCAGCAAATTACAAACGAACTGCATGCAAGTGGAAAAAGTATTGGTTTTGTTCCAACGATGGGTTATTTACATGAAGGGCATGCTACCTTATTACGTAAGGCAAGAGAAGAAAATGAAATTGTAGTTTTAAGTGTATTTGTAAACCCGCTGCAATTTGGCCCAAATGAAGATTTAGATCGATATCCTCGTGATATTGATAGAGATGAAAATGTAGCAAAAGAAAACGGTGTAGATTATTTATTTTATCCGAGTGTAGAAGAAATGTATCCATCAGAACAAACAACAACAGTAGAAGTTGTGAAACGCACGGACGTATTATGCGGTAAACAAAGACCTGGTCATTTTGCTGGTGTTGCAACTGTACTAATGAAACTATTTAATATTACGCTGCCAACGCGTGCTTATTTCGGTATGAAAGATGCTCAACAAGTTGCAGTAATTGAAGGATTTGTAACTGATTTCAATATTCCAGTTACAATCGTACCAGTTGATATTGTAAGGGAAGAAGATGGATTAGCGAAAAGTTCTCGTAACGTGTACCTATCACAAGATGAACGTGAAGAGGCTCTTCATTTATACCGCAGTCTATGTATAGCGAAAGAAAGAATTGAGGCAGGTGAACGTAATCCGGAAATCATTACAAATCTTGTGAAAGAGTATATTGAGACGCATACGAAAGGCACTGTAGATTATGCGGATTTATATGCATATCCGTCATTAACAATGGTAGAGAAAGTCGAAGGACGAATCATTTTAGCTATTGCAGTTAAATTTGAAAATGTAAGATTAATTGACAATATAACATTAACGGTTAAATAAGGGGGAGCATCTATGTTTCGCACAATGATGAGAGCAAAGTTACATCGTGCAACTGTAACGGAGGCAAATTTAAATTATGTAGGTAGTATTACAATTGATGAAGATTTAATGGATGCAGTAAATATTGTAGAAAATGAAAAAGTCCAAATTGTAAATAATAATAATGGTGCTCGCTTAGAGACATACGTTATTAAAGGGGAACGCGGTAGTGGTGTTGTTTGTTTAAACGGTGCTGCGGCAAGGCTTGTACAACCAGGGGACAAAGTAATTATTATTTGTTATGGGCTAGTTACGGAAGAAGAGGTTCATAAACAAGAACCAAAAATTGCAGTACTAGACGACAATAATCAAATTATTGAAATGTTAGGTGCTGAAAAAGCGGGTACGATATTATAAGTAGAAAAGCTATCTCCATTGCGGGGATAGCTTTTTTGTGCATCTTTTCATTAAGATGAGATAAAACGTGGTATAGTAACATTATATAAATTATTGTTGTTTGAACGGTAAGAAATTGAGGTGTTACATATATGAGTAAGCGTTATGTCGTTGTTGATTTAGAGACGACAGGGAACTCCTGGAAAGATGGGAAGGATAAAATTACCCAAATTGCAGCTGTTGTAGTAGAAGATGGAGAGATATTGGAGATTTTTTCGTCTTTTGTTAACCCAAAGAGAGAGATCCCACCATTTATTACAGAATTAACAGGGATTGATGAAAGTCTTGTAAAACAAGCCCCGTTATTTCAAGATGTAGCCCCGATGATTGTTGAGCTATTACAAGGTGCGGCTTTCGTTGCGCATAATGTTCACTTTGATTGGAATTTTTTAAATGAAGAATTAAGGCAGGCTGGATATACAGAAATACATTGTCCTAAAATCGACACGGTTGAATTGGCTCAAATTCTTTTACCGACAGCTGATAGTTATAAATTACGTGATTTAGCTAAGAAGCACGAACTAGAACATGATCAACCACATCGTGCGGATAGTGATGCTCTTGCAACAGCGGAATTATTTTTACAATTTTTAAATGAAATTGTAAAGTTACCACTTGTCACGTTGCAATCGCTTTATGAATTAAGCGACGTGTTTCAAAGTGATATAGCTGATGTGCTTTCTGAAAATATTTTAAAGAAAGTAATGCATGGTAAAGAAGATATAGCGGAGTATGAAATACATCGAAATATTGCGCTGAAAAAGCGGAACTATTCCTTAAACCTTGGAGAAACGTGTTCATCAAAGTTTGATGCTTTCTTGAATAAAACGATGGATAAATTGGAATCACATATGCCAAAGTTTGAAAGAAGAGAAAGTCAACAACTGATGATGAAAGAGATATATACGGCGTTAAGAGATTCTCGTTTTTCACTAATTGAAGCCGGTACAGGAACAGGAAAGACTCTTGCGTATTTGCTTCCTAGTCTTTATTTTGCAAAGAGAAAAGAAGAACCTGTCATTATAAGTACACAAACGGTACAACTCCAACAACAAATATTAGAAAAAGAAATTCCGTTATTACAAAAAATAATGCCATTTTCATTTGATGCAGCTCTTCTAAAAGGAAGAAAGCATTATCTTTGCTTACACAAATTTGAGTATGCTTTACAAGAGGAAGAAAAAAATTATGATATGGCACTTACGAAAGCCAAGATTTTAGTTTGGCTATTGCAAACTGAAACGGGTGATCGAGACGAATTAAATATTCCTGAGGGCGGAAAGTTACTTTGGAATCGTATTTGTAGTGATGCGTATAGTCCAGGCGGTATGCAAAGTAATTGGTTTAGTCGTTGTTTTTACCAGCGAGCGAAGAATAAAGCTTTATTTGCAGATATCGTTATTACAAATCATGCGTTATTATTTCAAGATTTTTCAAGTGAAGAACCGCTGTTTGCTTCATGCGAACATATTATTTTTGATGAAGCTCACCATATTGAAGAAGCTGCGAGTAGAACATTGGGTGAACAGTTCTCTTGTATGTATTTTCAATTGGTTATATCTCGTCTTGGGACGCTAGAAACAGAAGATGTACTCTCCAAAGTATATAAAATGATGAAAAAATCAGAGCAAGCATCTCGTTCAACTTTCCGTATGATAAGTTATAGTTTGAAGGAACTTAAGTTTGATGCGGATGAACTCTTCCAAATGTTACGTAATTTTATATTTAAACAAACAAAGCAAGAACAAGGAACAAATAATATGCCGCTCATCTATAGGTATAACGCAGAACTAGAAAAAGGTAAGTTGTGGGATAGTATCGTCGAATTAACAAATCGTTTTATATATGAATTAAGAAGGGTAGTAACTGCTCTTGAGAAGCAAGTGGATATATTGCAAAGTAAGTTAGAATGGGAGATGCATGTTGTAACAGGTGAATTTATGCATTTAATTGAGTTGCTGAGAAAGATGGCAGAATCATTACAGTTACTCGTATTAGAAAAGAATTCGTATGTAACTTGGATGGAGACTGAAACGAAAGGGACGATTCATTCAACAGTTCTATATGCACAGCCTGTTCATATTGGTGAAAGATTTGCTGATAAATTTTTAACAGAAAAAAAGAGTGTTATTTTTACATCCGCAACACTAACAGTTAACGATACGTTTGATTATATAAAAGAGGAACTTGGTTTACATGATTTCGCTCCAAATACTTTAAAGGTTCCGTCGCCATTTCGTTATGATGAACAAATGAAATTAATGGTTTCAACGGATGTACCTTTTATTAAGCAAGTAAGTAATGAGCGATATATTGAATCTGTATCGGAACATATTGCAAAGATAGCGAAAGCCACAAAAGGCAGAATGCTTGTTTTATTCACTTCGTATGAAATGTTAAAAGAAGCGTATGCGAATTTAAAAAATAATGATGAATTAGAGGGTTATTTATTACTCACACAAAGTGTGAATAATAGAAGTCGAAGCCGCTTAATTCGAAAGTTTCAAGAGTTCGACAAATCAATTTTATTAGGGACGAGTAGTTTCTGGGAAGGGATAGATATTCCAGGAGATGCCTTAAGTTGTCTTGTTATTGTCCGTCTACCATTTACGCCTCCTCATCAACCTATGATGGAAGCGAAAGGTGAGTGGCTAAAAAATCAAGGTGAGGATGTATTCGCTAAATTAGCGTTGCCACAAGCAATATTACGTTTCAAACAAGGATTCGGCCGCTTAATTCGAACGAATACAGATACAGGAACGGTAGTAGTGTTAGATCGTCGTTTGACGAGTTCTTCCTATGGAAAACGATTTCTACAATCGATCCCTAACGTACCTCTTTATGAAGGGCCATTAGAAGAATTATTAGTACAATTAGAAGAACCATTAAATGAATAAAAATGGAAGAAAAATACGCCTGAAGTACTTATAAACTTCAGGCGTAAAAAATGTGGGTAGGAGGAATTTTATTTTTCTTACTTCTTGTATACAAAATGTGTTGGTTTTCGACTTGAAACCTTTTTTTGCTGTACATGTCCTGCTATAATAGATGGGTGATGAAGCAGGGGTTGTAAAGAATGTACTCTTATTGTAACCGCATTGCGTTCTTCTATAATTAGAAATTTTTGTGTAACGGAGGAGTTTTTTCATGGAGAAGAAAATCGAAGTACTATCAACGACGCGTATTAAATATTCGTCTGATTTGTATAAAATTGTTGATAGTTTGAATCGTACGTTAAAAGAGCAGGACCTCATGTTCGGACTAGCATTAGACGAAAAAGATAAAGAAACAGCTGTATTTACGATTTACAGAACGTAGCGATACAATGAAAAAGTGGATCTTTGCAATCATTATTGTTATCGTTGCTAGCGGAATATATGGGGCGTATGTTTATAATAAAGCGATGGGAAAGAAAATTCCAAAAGAGTCGAAATTTGTAGAAATTGCTAAAGAAAAAGCAAAGCTTACAAAGGTGAAATCTGTTGATTATTACAACGGAAAATCTGCATATATAGTCGTGCAAGGTACAGATGAAAAGGGAGAACAACTTATCGTTTGGGTGCCTGAGAAAAAAGGGGATACTGTAGTAAGGAAAAAGAGCGAAGGTATTTCTGAAAAAGAGGCTATACAAAGAACAGTAGAACAAGTCGGCAATGAAAGTAAGGAATCAAAAAGTAAGCCGAAAGAGATTATGAAAGTGAAATTAGGCTTTGAAAATGATGTACCACTATGGGAAGTTACATATATTGATGATGACAATCGTTATAGTTATTACTATCTTGAATTTAAAGATGGAAAATTTTTAAGACGATATAGCATTGAAAAATAGATGTAGGGGGAACTACAAATGAAATTAGCAAAGCGAGTAGCTGCTTTAACACCGTCTTCAACTTTAGAGATTACAGCAAAGGCACAAGCATTAAAAGCAGAGGGTCATGATGTAATTGGATTAGGGGCAGGGGAACCTGACTTTAATACACCAGAGCATATTATGGATGCTGCACATAAAGCGATGTTAGAAGGGCATACGAAGTATACACCAACAGGTGGATTACAATCGTTAAAACAAGAAATTGTGAAGAAATTTACTCGCGATCAAGGTATTGCGTATGATCCATCTGAAATTATTGTATGTAATGGCGCAAAGCATGCATTATATACATTATTCCAAGTATTACTTGATGAGGGAGATGAAGTTATCATCCCAACTCCTTACTGGGTAAGCTATCCAGAGCAAGTAAAGCTTGCTGGCGGTAAGCCGGTTTATGTAGAAGGTTTAGAAGACAATGAGTACAAAATTACAGCAAAGCAGCTGCGTGAGGCAATTACAGAGAAAACGAAAGCAGTTATTATTAATTCACCGAGCAATCCAACAGGAATGATTTATAGCAAAGAAGAATTACAACAGCTTGGAGAAGTATGTTTAGAACATGATATTTTAATTGTTTCTGATGAAATTTATGAAAAATTAATTTATGGTGGCGTAGAATATATTTCAATTGCCCAGCTTTCTAATGCATTAAAAGAACAAACACTTATTATTAATGGTGTATCTAAATCTCATTCTATGACAGGATGGCGTATTGGATATGCTGCAGGAAATAAGCAGCTTATTAAAGCGATGACGAACTTAGCGAGTCATAGTACGTCAAACCCTACTTCAATCGCTCAATACGGCGCAATTGCGGCATATGCAGGCTCACAAGAACCTGTGGAAACAATGCGTCAAGCCTTTGAAGAGAGATTAAACATCATTTATGATAAATTAATTCAAATCCCTGGCTTTACTTGTATTAAACCGCAAGGTGCATTTTACTTATTCCCTAACGTAAAAGAAGCTGTAGCTTTATCAGGATATGCAACAGTTGATGATTGGGCAAAAGCTCTATTAGAAGAGGAAAAAGTGGCTCTTGTACCAGGTACAGGATTTGGTGCTCCAAATAATGTTCGTTTATCATATGCGACATCTCTTGAACAAGTAGAGAAAGCATTGGAACGCATCCATACATTTATGAAAAGTAAAGTGCAAGCTTAATTGTATATTTCATTTATGTAATATACAAAACCTCCCTATTAATGGGGAGGTTTTTTTGACGAATTGTGGCAAAAAGAAATAGCTAAAGGTGTGTTATACTAGAGAGCGAGGTGTTTGGTGATGAAAAAGAAAATGATGTTACAGTGGTTTGAGCAGGGAAGCATTGCAATTCCAAAATTGCTTATGATGCATTATAAAAAATTAGGTTTAAATGAGACGGAATTTATGGTTGTACTTCATATACATACATTTTTAGAATCAGGTAATTCGTTTCCGACTCCTTCAGAGATTTCTGAACGGATGACGATAACAGAAATGAAATGTATGGAAATAATTCAGGCGTTGATTCAAAAAGGTTTTTTATCACTAGAAGGTGGACAAAGATCAGAAGCGATGATGTGCGAAAGTTATTCTTTACAACCGTTATGGGAAAAAATATTACATTTCTTAATGGATGAATCAATAGAGGAAGAGCAAAAAGAAAAAAAACAGCTGCAAGTAAATTTATATACAGTATTCGAAAAAGAATTTGGAAGACCACTTTCGCCGTTCGAATGTGAAACGTTAGGAATGTGGGAGGACCAAGATCAACATCATCCAAATTTAATTCAAGCGGCTCTTAGAGAAGCTGTAATGAGTGGAAAACTAAATTTCCGATATATTGATCGTATTTTATTTGAGTGGAAAAAGAATGGAATTAAAACGGTAGATCAGGCTCAAAATCAAGGTCAAAAATTTAGAGCGAATCAACAAAGAGCACAACAAATGACAAAACAAGAGACGAAATTTACTGGTAAAGTGCCTTTTTATAATTGGTTGGAGCAGTAATATAGGAGGGGAAATATGCTTAACAAAACGCAAATCCGTTATTGTTTAGACACAATGGCGGATATGTATCCAGAAGCACATTGTGAATTGGTTCATGACAATCCATTTGAACTTGTAATCGCGGTGGCGTTATCTGCACAATGTACAGATGTACTTGTAAATAAAGTGACAAGAAATTTATTTCAAAAATATAAAACACCAGAAGATTATTTAAGTGTTTCTCTAGAAGAATTACAACAAGATATACGCTCTATCGGATTGTATAGAAATAAAGCAAAAAACATTCAAAAATTATGCCGAATGTTATTAGATGACTATAATGGGGAGGTACCGAGCGATCGAGATGAACTTACGAAATTACCAGGTGTAGGAAGGAAAACAGCGAATGTTGTAGTTTCCGTAGCGTTTGGGATTCCGGCAATTGCTGTTGATACACATGTGGAGCGAGTGAGTAAACGATTAGCGATTTGTAGATGGAAAGACTCTGTGTTAGAAGTAGAAAAAACGTTAATGAAGAAAGTACCGATGGATGAGTGGGGGGTTACGCATCATCGTATGATTTTCTTTGGACGTTATCACTGTAAAGCACAACGACCGCAATGTGAGGAGTGCAGGCTGTTAGAAGTATGTCGTGAAGGAAAGAAGCGAATGAAGGTGAAATAAAGGATGGAGCGAGTTATAGAAATACCGAAAGAATTTCATTGCTTACCATTTTTTAAAGAAAGCGTAAATTCAATTGAGTATCATACAGACGAGTCTTTTGAAGAAATAATACAAAATACTTACTTTATATTTGATATTGAAAGACAGTATGAGCCATGGAAGGAAATTGAAAACAGTATTCCAGCAGTGTTGAATGTATGGAAAAATAAGCATGAAGACATTGCTATACTGTTTCGAAATAGAGATAAGCAAGAGGCTGAGGGGCCAATGATTCTTTTTGCAGCTCACTTGTTATCGGTTGTCTATTGGTTAAATGAGCAACCTGTTCATAGTTTGAATGAAATGCAAATAAATACGAATAAATTAAAAGTGCAACCTGTTAATTTTATGGAAAGGTATTCATTCATTATAAAGAAACCGAGTAATTATCATTCTTATATTCAATTAGCGCAGTTATATATCGAAATAGAAAAGCTGTTTGTAAAGAAAATGATAACAAAAAAGAAGTCTGCTTCTCGTTAAGAGAAACGGACTTCTTTTTTTGTTTATTAGGACTCTGTTGTAACAACAGCACCGTCTGCCTGAGGTGTATCTCCTCCGGTATTTTGGTGTTGCTGTTCTTGTTGTTTCTTAGCTTCGTCTTCAGCTTTTTTCTTGGCCTCTTCTTCAGCTTTCTTCTTAGCTTCGTCTTCAGCTTTTTTCTTAGCTTCGTCTTCAGCTTTTCTTCTAGCTTCCTCATCAGCTTTCTTTTGAGCTTCTTCTTGCTGTTTACGTTGTTGTTCTTGTTGCTGCTGTTCTTGTTGTTTCTTAGCCTCTTCATCAGCTTTTTTCTTAGCTTCGTCTTGTTTTACTTTATCTTCATTAGCTTTTTTCTGGGCTTCCTCATCAGCTTTTTTCTTAGCTTCTTCATCGGCCTTTTTCTTAGCCTCTTCATCAGCTTTTTTCGCATCTGGAGTTCCGCCAGGCGCAGTGAAGGATGCACCAATTGCTGGGCTTGTTCCAGTACCTTTTTTCGCTACTACAGAGAAGCTGTAAGTAACACCTGGTTTAATACCACCAAGAGTAGCTGTCGTACCACTTATTGATAGGCTACCACTTGAACCGTCAGTTGCTTTATAGCTGGCTGCATATGCGTCAACTTCTGCTGGTCCAGACCAGTTTAGTGTAACTGTGCTAGCGCCATCAAAAGTGACATTCAGACCACTAGGGGCATCTACTTTAATTTGTTTAATTGCATCTTTTTTCGCACCTTTAACGTATAACTCTCCGTTTATTTCTTGTACAGAAGAAGGACGTTCAAAGCGTGATTTATCTGTAGCGAATTTGCTCATCATTATTTGGAACATTTGCTGTGCAATTCTAGTGGAGCGATCACTAACATAATTTTTTGGACCATCTTTTTCGTAACCAGTCCAAACAGCCATTGTGTATTGTGGTGTATATCCAGCAAACCAGCTATCTCTGTTTGCATCAGCTGGGATATCATATTTTTGAAGAACTGATGCATCAAAGTTTTGTGTTCCTGTTTTACCTGCTACGTCAACACCTGAAACGTATGCTGTTGGACCTGTACCACCAGAACCAGGTTTTACTACGTCACGAAGAACGTCAGTAACCATGTAAGCTGTATAGTCTTGCATTGCGCGTTGTTCCTTAGGTTTAAAGCTTTTCTTTTTCCCGTCCGGGAAGGTTACTTCTTTTACGAAGTGTGGTTTATTATAGTTACCACTATTACCGAAGGTTGCATATGCACCTGCTACTTCCAATGGAGACCCCTCGTTACTACCGATTGCTGTTGATTCGTAGACTTTTCCTTCTTTAAAGGTCATGCCTAAACCTTCAGCGAATTCTTTTGACTTATTAAGACCAACTGTTTGTGCTGTCTTTAAAGCTGGAATGTTTAATGACTTTTTCAAAGCTTCACGTAGTGAAACGTCACCTTTGTAGCTCTTTGTTGCATTTTGTATTTTTTTACCATTGGAATACGTATACTCTGAATCGTTTAATTGATGGTATGTAGACCATTGTAAATTTTCAATTGCCGGACCGTAGTCGAAAATTGGTTTCATTGTTGAACCAACTTGGCGTTTTAAATCAGTTGCCATATTATGACCTTTGAAAGTAGACTTACTTTCTTTACGTCCAGCACCAATTGCTCGAACTTCTCCAGACTGTGTATCCATAAATACGAATGACCCTTGGAATTGATCGTCTGGATACTTAATAAGATTGCCATCCATAATTTTGTCAGCGTAATCTTGAGCATCTTGATCAAGTGTTGTATGAATCGTTAAACCATCTGAACCGATATTTACATCAGGATATTCTTTTTCAACTTCTTTTACAACCGCATCTAAAAATGCTTGATACTTCATCTCAGTTACTTCTGAAGACGGTTGAAGGCCCTCTGTTACTGGGATCTTAACGGCGTTATTCATTTCTTCTTTTGTTATATAACCATGTCGATTCATTAATGATAATACAACATTACGACGATTTGTTGCTCGTTCAACATTTTCCTTTTTTGTTGGATCATAAATGTTTGGACCTTGGGGTAAACCAGCGAGCATAGCAGCTTCATGTAATTGCAAGTCTTTTAAATCTTTACCATAATATTTTTGCGCTGCTGTCGCAATACCATATGAACGGTTACCTAAATTAATCTTATTTAAGTACATTTCTAAAATCTCATGTTTAGAGTATTGTTGCTCTAATTTATAAGATAAGTACCATTCTTGTACTTTTCTCTTAGCAGTTTTATCCATCGTTAGAAAATAGTTTTTAACGACTTGCTGTGTAATCGTACTACCACCTTGGGAACCGAAACCACCAGTGACATTTTCCATAACTGCTTTTGTAGTTCGTTTAAAATCAATTCCATTATGATCATAGAAACGCGAATCCTCAGTTGCAAGGAATGCATTTTCAACTACTTTTGGAATTTGATCATAAGTAACATGCGTTCGTTTTTCAGCACCGTATTCATAGAAGAAATTCCCGTTTTTATCAAGAAACTTTGTTGATAAAGGATTAACGAGTTTGGATTTGTCTAATTTTGGAGCGTCCTTTACCATAACAAAGAAAGCGGAAACGCCGGCTACGAGACCAACGATACCAAGAAGTAGACAACCTATAAGGAATTTCTTGAAAAAGGAGCCTTTTTTCTTTGGTTTTTCTTCTTTATGTGTTTTTTTCTCTTGATTTTTCACATGATTTCGTTCTGTACGAGAACGATAATTATCTGACATTATACTTTCTCCTACCTTTCATTCTCTCCCCAAAAGTCGAAAAAAGAGCCTTAGTGATGACTCTATCACGAAAAATAAACCGTGTCTAGTACACGGATATAGTCAATCCGAGGGTGATAACCGCATGATAATAAGGATCCATGCTCTTCTATTTCTTCTTTCGTAATCGACTTGCGTCCACCAGTATTTTGACGATTCCAAAATGCAATAATATGTTTTGCATCTAATAAATAAAATTCATCAAAAAGTGTAAATTTAATAATGACAAATGCAATTCCATTATGAGCAACCACTTGCTTCATATGTTCTATTTGATGAAGGTGGAAGTTTTGAAGTGGGAAACTAGTTTTATTTTTTGTTTCCTTTGCTTCAAAATCGATGTATTTCCCTTTGTATACACCGTTGTAATCTGTTGTAGAAGGTTGTTTAAAATACGCTTCTTTTACCACTGCAGCACTTCGAGCGGGGTAATCTACTTTTACAATTTGAAGAGGTGTAGGTTTTTTATGTACACATGCAATATTATGGGTTAAGTAATATTGATTTGTTTCATTCAATTCCTCTTCAAGGGACATACCTCTGTTGCTATAAGTATGTGTTTTTATAGGTGTTTTTTGAGGTTGTGAAGCTTGATTATACCTTTTTCCATTTGGGTAACGAATGGTCATAGTGTGTCCACTCCCAACTTACTAAGAATTACTTACAAAGGTGATTATATCAAAAAATGAAAAAAGATGTGACCTTTTTGATGAAAGGTATGATGACTTATTTATGTTGACATGGAATGATTATATGAAAATTAAACAAAATCGAGAAAAAAAGTTTTGTACAGAGGAAGAAAAAGCAATCATTCGCAATATTACAAAGAAAACAGAAATAGCTAATGTGGACAATATTTCTCGGACACAATCTTATCAAGAATATTATTTAAGAAATAGTGAAATCAGGTGGGCCTTTTTAGCGAGTATGGTTTCGAGAAATGCGGGATGGAATATGACCGATTTAGAAGGGAGATATTATGCTACTGTTTTACCTAAAACGGTAAAAAAACATTTATTTCTTCTGTACGAACAAGCTAATTGGATTATTTTCTTAGATGCCTTTCCTCAGCTATTATTGTATGAGGAAAGTAAGAAGAGACGTACACCTCTCTTTCATTTGTTGCAATATTTCAGCGTATCAATTTTTATGGAAAAAGAATGGTTACTTTTCTGGGAGAAAAGAGATATGAATAGGCTTATAACAGCCCTTATTATAAATGAACAAAATAAAATTCAAAAACCAGTCATTGAGAGCACATATTTTAAAAAACATGTATTCCATACTGCACTTTTTAAAGTACAAGAAAGATTTCATATTAGTGCAGTTATCTTCCCAACAATTGAAGGGAGGATGTATGGATTTTCGGTTTATCAATTTGAAACGTTACAACAGCGTATAGAACTGGGAAAAAAATTAGCATGGTTATTGTTTCATCCAATTTATAATGGTTCGTTTTATAAGTTTGCAGTGCAAACTACACATACTGGGTCTAGAGAAGATTATGAATTTTACTCAAAGGAAACTAGAAAATCGTGTACGCCAGCACTTAGAGATAGTTATCCTGTTGTTTTACATGAAGAAATAGAAATGAGAGATTGGTTTTGTGCAAATATGAAAATGAATGTGCTATTTGTACTTGAAGAACCTAAAGAGGAAGTTAATATAACAGAATGGTATAGGAGAAAGAGGGAACAAATCTATAGGATATCTATCGTAAATCGTTTCGTTAAAAGGATGGATGAGTTCATGATATAATGAAAAAGAAGTCCCGTCTTCCATTTTGAAGACGGGACTTCTTAATTTGAAATAATCCTGCTATGCTTGCTACGACTTTAATCTCAAAACGTAATGCTAGTAGGAGATTAAGGGTGACTTGAAATTTAACCGTACGTAATAAAGTCTCGCTTTATGTAGCAGGGAAGTTTGGACCATCTAGCTTTGGATTGCCAGTCTCGGGTTTATTTTGTTGTTTGTTTTGGTTTTTCTTTTTTTCATTTTTGTTCTTTGCCATTGTACTACACCTCCTTTTTGTATTGTTACCATTTCTATAAATGACATACGAAATGATTTCTTTGACGAATAACAACTAGTTTTGTCATGTGGGCAGGAGTGGTGAATCGTTCGGCGAAATTACATGACAAAGGAAAAGCAAAGAAGGAGGCGTTTTGTATATGGCGATGGTTCAGAAGGAAGATGTAATGAAAAAAATGGATCAAATGTTAAGTTCTCTCGATTTGCTGGAAATGAATATAGGGATTAGAATGAATCATGCATTAAAGGATGCGAGTGAAAAAATATGTAATAAGATAGAAATAACAGAAATGCATATTGAACATATGGAAAATAAATTAGTGCATCACGAAGAAAAAGGGAATTGGGTAAAGACATTTCAAAACGTCGTAGTGAGTGCATAATAAGGTGGGAAAGAGATGAAGAATGAAGCATTAATACAGTCTTCAGAAAAACTCATGCAGTATAATAATGAAGCGAATATAAAAAAAAGAGAACTAATCGAATACGACTTTTATAAGGATATGAAACCATTTGTAGACATGGTAGATGAGGAATTAAAGAAGTGGAAAGAATTAGCTTATACGTGGATTAAAGAAGAAAAGCCAAAGTATATACATGTACAGCAAATTGATCAAGTATACGATAATTTACAAACGAATGTGTTACAATGCTTTGTAAATAAAGGTAAAGGTAAACGATTCTTTGAAACACACCAAGCCATTTCGTATACTTTGCAAAATATAGTTGAGCAATGTAAATAACAAGAGGGAGAACCCTCTTGTTATTTTTATGCTTCTGTCATTGTTGTAGGTTTTGTTGCGCCGTTTATTTCTAATTCTTTTATTAATGTTCGATAATCTGAAATGCATATTTTTCCTTCGAGATACCAATGTCTCGCAAAGTCTAATAATTCATTTGCATTCTCTGTGCAATACCCCTTTTTTTGAGAAAACGCTTGTTTTAAATCCCCTAATACCATGTTGATTCCTCCCCCATGAGAATCTTCTTCTTAATTATCATAGCATGGAAGGGTTTTCTTTTTTAATTTTTTAAAAATTTAAACTTCCGACAAAAATAGACAGATACTCCATCACACATATTATTTTATAGGTACATATTATATATGTAGAAACTTATGTGAAGGAGGAGAGAATGCATGTTTCAACAATCTAACGTATATCAGCAAACAAATCCATATGCACAGCAAAATATGTACCAATATAATACGGATACATATTTACGGTATAATATGTATCCTTTCGAGCCTTATTATGGAAATCAAAATTATTATCAACCGTTTGAAGTGTCGTTTATGAATCAAGCTCAACAACCACAACAGCAGCAACCTTATGTGAATCAGGCTCAACAATCACAACAGCAGCAACCTTATGTGAATCAAGCTCAACAATCACAAGCTCAGCAACCATACATGAATCAACAACAGCAGCAGCCTTATATGAATTCGCAATATTATATGCCACCACCATCGCCCTATGCTAATCAACAAGCGATGTTTTATCCACCAAAACAGCCGTACCCGACGCAGAGTAAACAAAAGCAACAACAGCCAAGTCAGTTTTCTAGTTTTGTTTCTCAATTTAAAACATCCGATGGTAACTATGATGTAAATAAAATGATGAATACAGCTGGACAAATGATGAATGCGATGAATCAGGTGACAGGTATTGTAAAGCAAGTTGGAGGCTTTTTTGGTAAGTAATGTTGAAGAGTTGTCTATGAAAGTATGGTATATGAAATAAAGGACTAGACAAATTTCCTTGTAATAAATGGGTATATATAACAAACGGCTTTCTCTCTTTTCTCATACTGTAAAGTGTAATCAGATTTTTTTAACGAGAGAGGAGAGAAAAAACTATGCATCATTGTCATCCTTGTTTTGGAGGGCATAAGCCTGTAGGACCTATTTGTACAACTGCTCCTGTCGTTCATCCGACGAAACAATGCGTAACACACTCTTTTTCAACAACGGTGGTGCCACACATTTTCCCAACACATACAACACATGTACATCATCAACAAATTAAAAACCAAAACTTCTTCCCACAAACAAATTCAAATGTAAATGTTGTGGACCCAATCGACCCAGGATTCGGCGGTGGATGTGGACCGTGTGGCCATGGTCATCATCACCACGGTCATCAAATATCTCCATTTGGGCCAGGACCGAATGTATCACCGTTTGGACCAGGACCAAATGTATCACCGTTTTTACCAAACAATGTATCACCAGTAGGTCCAAATATCGGACCAAACGTTGGTGGAATATTTAAAAAGTAAATGATATGTTAGAACTAGCGAAATGCTAGTTCTTTTTTTGTAATTGGAGTGTTGATATGAAAGTTATTGCAGTAACAGGATATAAGCCATTTGAACTTGGAATATTTAAAAATGATCATCCAGGGGTGGGGTGTATAAAAAAGGCATTACACCGTAAATTAACCACTTTTGTAGAAGATGGTTTAGAATGGGTTATAATAAGCGGCCAGTTAGGTGTAGAATTATGGGCTGCTGAAGTTGTTTTTGAAATTCAAGTAGAATATCCAGATTTAAAATTAGCGGTATTCACTCCGTTTTTAGAACAAGAAGAAAATTGGAAAGAAGATAATCGTGAATATTACGAATTTATTCTTTCTCAAGCAGACCATGTTGATAGTATCACGAAACGGAAGTATGAAAGCCCAGAGCAATTTAAATTAAAAAATCAATTTTTTATTGAAAAAAGTGATGCACTTTTAGCGGTATACGATGAAGAAAAACCAGGAAGTCCCAAATATATTGTAGAAACAGCAAAGAAAAAAGGGGAAATAGAAAATTATCACAGTTATTTCATTCTTTTTTCTGAGTTACAAGATATAATAGAAGAGGAACAGTGGAATAATGCAGAGTAATATGTAATATAGTACTCGTATATATGATTGACAAAAAGCATTGTTTCTGAAAAAATTTAGTTAATGAAAGTTTTGGTAAAAATTTGAGGTGAAGAAAATGATTTCGGATAAAATTAAATTAACAGCGAAAGATATTTTAGAAAAAGAATTTAAAACAGGTATGAGAGGTTATCAGCAAGAAGAAGTAGATAAGTTTCTTGATATGATCATTAAAGACTATGAAGCTTTCCACAAAGAGTTTGAGCAATTAAAGCAACAAAATGCTCGTTTAAAGCGTGAATTAGAGGAACAAAAACTAGCAGTAACGCAAGTTCCACAACAACCTGTACAAACACCAGTTGCACAACCGGTTTATAACAACACGAATACGGATATTTTAAAACGCTTATCTAACTTAGAAAAAGCTGTATTTGGAAGTAAGTTATACGAATGATGTAAGGTGGGAAAAGGTTTAAGCATTTTACATAGAAAAAAACGTTGCAAAATCTTTTTGTTTCCACTATACTAATGGATGTCATAACGTTTGGGTAATCGCTGCAACGCCAACGTTGTAGAGGAAAGTCCATGCTCGCACGGCCTGAGATGGCTGTAGTGTTCGTGCCTAGCCAATTCATAAGCTAGGGTATTCTGGCTGTAAGGCTGGTTTAACGGCAGGGAAAAAACCTAAGTCCTTTCGGATATGGTTTGACTACCTTTAAAGTGCCACAGTGACGAAGTCCTTGAAGAAATGATAGGAGTGGAACGAGGTAAACCCCACGAGCGAGAAACCCAAATAATGGTAGGGGAATCTTTTCCAAGGAAATGAACGACGGGAAAGGACAGGTTTTATAACCTGTAGATAGATGATTGCCACCGGAGTACGAGGCGTGGGCCGTTTGTAGTACAAAGGAACAGAACATGGCTTACAGAACGTTATGAACCAACTATGAAATAACTCAGCTCTCCTTTGTTAGAGGAGGGCTTTTTATTTGTATGAAGTTATAAAGTATGAGTTAAAATGGTTAATGAGAAAATTTTTCGTAAAATGTAATGATTAATAGGAACAATTGCTATTAATTATTGTTTGAATATACATAAGAGGTGAATGCAAATGGGAAAAGTTACTTTAATTGCAACAGCGGCAATGGGTATTGAAGCGTTAGTTGCCCGAGAAGTTCGCGATCTTGGTTATGAATGTCAAGTAGAAAACAGCAAAGTAACATTTGAAGCAGATGAAAAGGCGATTTGTCGCACGAATTTATGGTTACGTACTGCGGATCGTGTAAAAATTAAAGTTGGCGAATTTAAAGCAACAACATTTGATGAGCTATTTGAAAAAACGAAAGCATTAAACTGGGGAGATTATATTCCAGAGAATGGCGAGTTCCCTGTTATCGGTAAATCTTTAAAATCTGAATTATTCAGTGTTTCGGATTGCCAACGTATTGTTAAAAAGGCTGTCGTTGAAAAATTAAAAACAACATATAAACGTACAACTTGGTTTGAAGAAGATGGTCCGTTATTCCGTATCGAGATTGCAATGCTCAAGGATATTGCAACATTAACAATTGATGCGAGTGGTGTTGGACTTCATAAACGTGGATACCGTATGGATCAAGGGGAAGCTCCGTTAAAAGAAACATTAGCTGCGTCTTTAATTAAATTAACAAACTGGAAGCCAGATCGTCCATTTGTTGATCCATTCTGTGGATCAGGTACAATTCCGATTGAAGCGGCATTAATTGGGCAAAACATTGCGCCAGGATTTAACCGTGGTTTCGCATCAGATGAGTGGGGCTGGGTAGGTAAACAAAACTGGCGTGAAGCGCGTCAAGAAGCTGAAGATTTAGCGAACTATGATCAACGATTACAAATCATAGGATCAGATATTGATCATCGTATGATTCGAGTTGCTCAAGATAACGCAGAAGAAGTAGGTTTAGGTGATTTAATTACATTTAAACAAATGCAGGTAAAAGATTTCACAACAAAAGAGGATTATGGCTACGTTGTAACGAATCCTCCATACGGAGAACGTTTAAGTGAAAAAGCACTCGTTGAACAACTGTATAAAGAAATGGGACAAGTATTCCGTCCGTTAGATACATGGTCAGCGTATGTATTAACAAGCTACGAAGCATTTGAGAAGTGTTACGGAAAAGATGCGTCGAAGAAGCGTAAACTGTTTAACGGATTTATCCGTACAGATTACTACCAATACTTCGGAAAACGTCCACCGCGTAATTCATAGTATAAAACTCCTTCAGCGCGCATATACTGGCTATTATGTAATGCGTAAAGGAGGAAGTGATATGGATAGTTTCCAATTATCAATGATTCAAAAAGCTATTCACCGTACGTATGATGAGCTCGGAAAAGAAGTGGATAGTCAAGGTGCGATTGTAGATGAAATACAAAAAGCACAAGAAGAATATTTGTCAGCTCTTTCACATGAAACAGCGATTGATAAACGGTATTTAAAGTCATTAATATAGAAGAAAATTTTCCTTTTTCGAAAGGAAAATTTTTTTTCGTGAATTTCTATGTATGGCAACAGGGGAAAGCAAATGCATACATATGCGTAGCAGTTGCTATTATCTTTTTATAGAAAAACTTTTTGGTTGGAGGCTAAGGATGTTTACTGAGAAGAGATTACCATTTGAAGTAGGAAAACAAGATAATTTTTATGATAAGTTGAATGAGTGGATTGGAGATGTATTTTACGACATCCTTCCGGAAAAAGGCTTTGAAGAGCGTGATGAACAAATTTTTATGGCGTTTCAGTTAGAACGCGCTTTCCAAGAAAAGAAAGTTATGTTCGCAGAAGCGGGTGTAGGAACAGGGAAAACAATTGTATATCTTCTATATGCAATTTGTTACGCGCGTTATACTGGGAAACCAGCTATTATTGCTTGTGCAGATGAAACGTTAATTGAGCAGCTTGTGAAAGAAGAAGGGGACATTGCTAAGTTATCTGAAGCATTAGGGCTATCTGTTGATGTAAGGCTTGCAAAATCAATGGATAATTATTTATGCTTACGTAAACTTGAAGATGTTATGAGTGGACGAGCTCCAGAAGTAATTGAAGACGTATATTACGAGTTACCACAGTTTGTATTCGATCATGGTACGATGCAAAACTTTACTCACTATGGTGACAGAAAAGAATTTCCACTTTTAAATGACGAAGAATGGTCAAAAGTAAATTGGGATTACTTCCAAGATTGCTTTACTTGTGATTCTCGTCATCGCTGTGGACAAACTCTTTCTCGTGAACATTATCGTAAAGCAGCAGATTTAATTATTTGTTCTCAAGATTTCTATATGGATCATATTTGGACGTACGATGCTCGTAAGCGTGAAGGGCAAATTCCATTATTACCAGAAAGTAGCTGCGTTGTATTCGATGAAGGACATCTTGTAGAATATGCAGCTCAAAAAGCTTTAACATACCGTTTAAAGCAAACGATGATGGAGCAACTTTTAACGAGATTGTTGCAAAACGATATTCGCGAGGAGTTTGCACATTTAGTAGAAGAAACAATTTGGCAAACAGAGCGATTCTTTGATGTGTTACAAGAGAATAAAAAGGAAATTGCCGGTTCTGATCGTTTAGAAATTACTGTGACAGAAAAAGTAACAGCTGAAGCGAAGCGACTTTATGCAAAAATTGGTGAAGTCGGTGATGCATTAGTATTTGAAAGTGAAATGCATACAGTAAACACGTATGACTTAAATATCGTTGATGAGCATTTAGATGTGTTAGAACATTCACTTCGTCTGTTTATGCACGAGAAAAATGTAATTACATGGGGTGAAGAAGGTGATGGTGCCTTCACGTTAGTTATTATGCCGCGTGCAGTTGAAGAGGTGTTACAAGAGAAAGTATTCTCGAAGAAAATCCCGTATATTTTCTCTTCTGCGACATTATCGAACAACGATTCATTCGCATTTACAGCAAATAGTCTAGGGGTAAAAGATTACTTATCATTCTCAGTTGCCTCACCGTTTGATTATGAGGAGCAAATGGCGGTAAACTTACTATCGCATACGAAAGAAAATGAATGGGAAAGAAAGTGTCAATATACACTTGAAAATATACAAAAAACAAATGGACGTACGCTTGTATTATTCCGTACAACACAAGAACTTGCAGCGTTTAAAGAATATGTAAGTAAAGAACAAATGTCAGTTCCGTTCCTATATGAAGGAGATCAGGAAATTAGTCAGCTCGTTTCTCGTTTCCAAAATGAAGAAGAGACTGTACTTTGTGCCGTTCATTTATGGGAAGGTTTAGATATTCCAGGTTCATCATTATCACATGTTATCATTTGGTCATTACCATTCCCTCCAAACGATCCTGTGTTTGAAGCGAAACGTAAGCACGTAAATGATCCATTCTGGGATGTAGATGTACCGTATATGATTTTACGACTTCGTCAAGGGATCGGACGTTTAATTCGTACGAGCGACGATAAAGGTGCTATATCAATCTTCTTATCTGATTCAGAAGATGAGAAAGTAGTTGCAGCTGTGAAAAATGTACTGCCAGTAGAAGGTAAAGAATTATAAGGAAAAAGCTTGGCGCTTGCCAAGCTTTTTTCTATTATAAAAGGAATTTATGTTTCCGTGTCGAATTAAGTTTGAGGTAGAAAAAGGAGGCTTTTATACGATGACAGTTGCTACATATGAAGTAGAAAAACAATTTTTAACATACGTGAAGAAGATACAGAATTATGGAGAAGCATTAAGTTTAATGTTTTGGGATTTAAGAACAGGTGCACCAAAAAAAGGTGTGGATCAGCGTTCTGAAGTAATTGGTATGCTTTCGTCAGAAGTGTTTGCTATGTCGACTTCAGATGAGATGGGAAACTATTTAACAGAGCTTGAAGCTTTAATACGCGAAGATAAACTTTCTGAAACGACGAAGAAAATGGTTGAAGAGTGCCGGAAAGAATATGATAGAAATAAAAAAATTCCACAAGTTGAATATGAGGCTTATGTGAAATTAGAAGCGAAAGCGGAGAGTGTGTGGGAAGAAGCTCGCGAAAAATCTGATTTCGAAATGTTCCGCCCGTACTTAGAAAAAATTGTGGAATTTAAAAAGAAATTTATTACATATTGGGGTTATGAAACATATAAATACAATACATTATTAGATATGTATGAGCCAGGTATTACAGTGGAAGTTTTAGATCACGTATTTGGTCAACTTCGTGAGCACATCGTACCGCTTGTAAAAGAAATCTCTGAGTCTAAAAAAGGATTAAAAACAAGTGCTTTATCGGAACGATTTTCAAAAGAAAAACAAAAGAACTTTACATTAGAATTATTGAAGCAATTGAATTATGACTTTGAAGCAGGTCGTCTTGATGAAACAGTACATCCTTTCGAAATTACATTAAATAGAGGGGATGTTCGTATTACGACACGCTATGATGAAAAAGATTTTCGTATGGCTGTTTTTGGAACAATTCATGAATGTGGTCATGCAGTATATGAACAAAATATTGCAGAACAATTTGAAGGTACACCACTTTGCAGTGGTACATCTATGGGTATTCACGAATCACAATCATTATTCTTTGAGAACTTTATCGGCCGTAATAAATCATTCTGGAAGAAGAATTATGATTTATTAAAAGAGTATAGCAATGGTCAATTTGATGATATGTCAGTTGATGAGTTTTATGATGCAATTAACGAATCGAAACCGTCATTCATTCGTATAGAAGCAGATGAGCTTACATACCCGCTTCATGTTATGGTTCGTTATGAGCTTGAGAAAGAATTATTTGATGGTACATTACAAGTGAAGGACTTACCAGCAGCTTGGAATGATAAGATGGAAGCATATTTAGGCATTCGTCCGGAAAATAATGCACAAGGTGTATTGCAAGATGTTCACTGGGCTGGTGGTTCATTTGGATACTTCCCATCTTATGCGCTTGGTTACATGTATGCAGCACAGTTTAAGCAAAGAATGTTAAAAGACATTCCGAACTTTGACGCATTATTAGAAGAAGGAAACGTAACACCAATTCGTGAATGGTTAACAGAAAATATTCACCAATACGGTAAAACGAAAAAGCCACTTGAAATTTTAGAAGATGTGACAGGCGAAGGATTAAATGCAAACTACTTAGCAGATTATTTAGAAGCGAAGTATAAAGAAATTTATGAGTTATAAAAAAGAGCTGCTTAATTGCAGCTCTTTTTTTAAGGGGGATAAAAGAATGCTTTATACATATACAGTAATGACGCAAGAAGAAGCGGAAGAGATTGCATATAACTGGCACTATGAAGGGAAATATTCTTTTTATGATATAGCGGCAGATGAAGAAGATTTAGATGAGTTTTTACATGATGAGAGTAGAGGGAATCATACATTTTCTGTAAAGGAAAATGGCACTCTCATTGGTTTTTTTACTGTTTGTAAAATGAATAATGGAACGGTTGATATAGGACTTGGAATGAGACCTGATATAACTGGCAATGGATTTGGTTTACAGTTCGTGAATGCGGGACTAGCTTTTAGTGAAGAAAAATATGGGTGCAATTATATAACACTATCAGTAGTGAAATTTAATGAGAGAGCTATTAAAGTATATAAAAGGGCAGGGTTTGAAGCAGTTGGGACGTTTATACAAAAAACAAACGGTAGTTGTTTTGAGTTTTTGAAAATGAATTATATATGTGGAAAATAACAAAAAACAGAAGAGGGTTCTTCTGTTTTTTGCAACTTCATTAACTTTCAGTTGATAGCATGTGTACAGCTATTTCATGCATGTCTTTCAAACCTGATACTTGAGCGTATTCAGCAACAGTGATACTATTTGTTGTTAGAAGTTCGATAATATGTTCATCCATTCTTGACCAAGTTTTACCGCCAGAATTGTCATAAGAATTAATTAACTTTGTTAGTCCATCTTTCCCAAAGAGCAGATAATGGGAAGCGAAATCGATAGATACATCAGCTATCCCTACTTCTGTCCAATCGATTAAGCCAGTTACATTATTTTTCTTATCAATCAGGATATGACCTGGATGTATATCCCCGTGCTTTACTCCTACATGAGATGGCCAAAAAGAGTCTTCAGCTAGCCATGCTTGCCAACGATCCCATAAGTTTTGATTGATGTGGTATTGTTCCTTCACTCGATTCATCCTTTGTTTCATAGAAGTTCTTAATTCATTAGCAGTAAGAATTTCAACACCTATATTATTAAATTTTTGCTGAGGTAATGAGTGTAAATTCGCTAGAACTTTTCCTAATGAAATATTGTATTCAGTTGGTGCATTCTTTTCATTAAAGTTCCATATATATTCTTGTCGTTCTATATCGATAGTAGCGGCAGGAACGCCACTTAGTTGTTTATAAGCGATTAGTTCCTCAGAGAATATAGACCAATCAGGAACTTGGAATTCTACATGTTTTTTCATAAGTTCTAATGCTTTTTTTTCTCGTTGGACATGTCTCATAGATTCTGGTCTACGAGGAATTCTTAGTATCCATTTATCTCCGTTTTGTTCTTTAACGTGTGCTACTTGAAAGTCAACGCCAGATTCATTAATTACTATTGAATCTTCTAATATATTTAGTCCTTCCTTATTTGCTAATTGTTTAACTTTAAGTGTATTCATTCCCATTTCCTCCAAATGTTTATTCTAATTTTAATGTTTTCTGTTACTAATTGTTTCTAACTACATCAATATGATTAAAGTAGCGAGATATAAGGAAATGTAATCATAAAAAAACCACAGACGAGCTTCTGTCTGTGGTTAAGAGTAAACGAGGATATAATGAATAAACGCCTCTCTTTGTATGAAAAAATATACGAAAAAAAGACAGACGTATATCTGCCTTTCTTCATGTGGAAAGTGTACTCTTCCGTTGAAGATTATTAAAAATGTGCAGACTAATCCCGTTTACTCTGCTTTATGAAAACAGAGCCTTTGAACATATTAAGTTACTTATTGTTCAAAGTTTGCTGACGTAGTCTTCCTGCGTGCATCATCTTTAATAATCCTCCTTTTAATAGTATGGTAACACTATACTTTGTTTATAAGTAAATATCAATAAAAAATACTAGATATAATATCTTAAAAATCGAATTAACTAAAAATTTATATTCGGAAAATAGAGATAAAGGATATTTGCTTTTGTAATTGGAAATTGTGGAAGAAGATGTGTATGATAGAATTTTAGTAGTAAATAGTAGGTTTAGCAAGGAAAGGTAGAGGTAGTATGATTACAATTAAAACGAAAAATGAAATAGATTTGATGCATGAATCTGGAAAATTACTTGCTTCATGTCATAAAGAAATTGCGAAAATGATAAAGCCAGGTATAAAGACACAAGAGATTGATACGTTTGTTGAAATGTATTTAAAACAGCATGGTGCCACATCTGAACAGAAAGGTTACAATGGGTATCCATATGCGATATGTGCATCTGTAAACGATGAAATGTGTCATGGGTTTCCGGCCGATGTTCCTTTAAATGAAGGAGATATTGTAACAATTGACATGGTAGTAAACTTAAATGGTGGTCTTTCAGATTCTGCTTGGACGTATAGAGTTGGAAATGTTTCTGAGGAAGCGGAAAGGTTAATGGTAGTAGCTGAGAATGCATTGTATAAAGGGATTGATCAGGCGGTAATCGGTAATCATGTAGGAGACATTGGGTATGCAATTGAGAGTTACGTAGCAAATGAAGGTTTTTCTGTCGCAAGAGACTTTACGGGACATGGAATAGGTAAAGAGATCCATGAAGAACCAGCAATTTTTCATTTTGGGAAACAAGGACAAGGGCCTGAGTTGCAAGAAGGAATGGTAATTACAATTGAGCCAATTGTAAATGTAGGTATGCGATATTCGAAAGTAGATTTAAATGGATGGGCTGCAAGAACGATGGACGGGAAATTATCAGCGCAATATGAGCATACAATTGCAATTACAAAAGATGGGCCAATTGTTTTAACGACGCTTTGAAATAATATGTAAGAGTTTACAAAACTCGAACGAAAATGATGTTTTTATAAAATTTGTACGTGTTTTGTTAATAAATACTTTTCAAAGTATAAAAAGTGCGTTATAATCCATCTATAAAATAAATAGTTAGCTACACTCATATAATCGCGGGGATATGGCCTGCAAGTTTCTACCGAAGTACCGTAAATACTTTGACTATGAGTGAGGACGAATATATTGCTTGTTTAGCATTCTTTTTTGCGAAACTCCAAAAGCGCGTCTCTCACTTGTAACGAGTGGTGGCGGCTTTTGGAGTTTTTTATTGCATAAGAGGGGGAACAAACATGAAAGTATTACAAGAAAAGATTTTGAACGAAGGAAAGGTTTTATCTGGTGACGTATTAAAGGTAGATGCATTTTTAAATCATCAAATTGACCCAGTACTTATGCAAGAGATTGGAAAAGAATTTGCTAAACGTTTTAAAGAAGAGAACATTACAAAAATCGTAACGATTGAATCTTCAGGCATCGCACCAGCAGTTATGGCTGCATTAGAGCTTGGTGTAAAAGTAATCTTTGCAAGAAAACGTAAATCGTTAACGTTACAAGATAATATGTACGTTGCAAACGTATACTCATTTACGAAACAAGAAACGAATGAAATTTCATTATCTCGCAATCATATCGATGAAAATGATCGTGTATTAATCATCGATGACTTTTTAGCAAACGGTCAGGCTGCTTTAGGTTTAATGAGTTTAGTAGAGCAAGCTGGAGCGAGTATTGCAGGAATTGGAATTGTTATTGAAAAAGCATTTCAAGATGGAGGAAAGAAGCTTCGTGAACAAGGCGTTCGTGTTGAATCACTAGCAGAAATTGCATCACTTGATAACGGCACAGTTGCATTTGTACAGCATGAAACTGCGGAGGTGAAATAAGCAATGAAGCAGCATCCATTTAAAATTGCATCGCTTGGTATGCAGCATATGCTTGCTATGTATGCTGGCGCAATTATCGTACCGCTTATTGTAGGCGGCGGACTTGGTTTAAATCAAAAAGAGTTAACATACTTAGTCTCAATTGATTTATTAATGTGCGGCGTTGCGACAATTTTACAAGCATTATCAAATCGCTTTTTCGGTATTGGACTCCCAGTTGTACTTGGTTGTACATTTACAGCGGTTGGGCCGATGATTGCAATTGGAAAACAATACGGTGTGTCTTCTATCTATGGGGCAATTATTGCTGCCGGGTTATTCGTTGTTATTTTTGCGAAATTATTTGGAAAGCTTGTAAAACTGTTTCCACCAGTTGTAACAGGGTCTGTCGTTACAGTAATTGGAGTTACACTTGTTCCAGCCGCTATTAATGATATGGCTGGTGGAGTAGGAAGCAAAGATTTCGGAAGTCTTGAAAACTTAGCGTTAGCATTTGGAGTGTTATTATTTATCATCATTATGTATCGTTTCTTTGATGGGTTTATCCGTTCAATTTCTATTCTATTAGGTTTGTTGTTCGGTACTATCGTTGCAGCATTTATGGGGAAAGTAAGCTTGCAAGCAGTTGGAGAGGCGGATTGGTTCCATGGTATTCAGCCATTTTACTTCGGTACACCAACATTTGAATTAACACCAATTATTACAATGATTCTCGTTGCTTGTGTAGGGATTGTAGAAGCAACAGGTGTATACTTTGCATTATCTGATATTTGCAATAAAAAAATCGGTGAAAAAGAATTAACAAAAGGGTATCGTGCAGAAGGATTAGCGATGGTGTTAGGTGGTATTTTTAACGCGTTCCCATATACAACATACTCTCAAAACGTAGGACTTGTTCAATTAACTGGAGTAAGAAATCGCGTTATTATTTATACTTGCGGTGGTATGTTAATCGCTCTTGGGTTTATTCCGAAAATTGCAGCTATCACAACAATTATTCCGAAGTCAGTACTTGGCGGTGCTATGCTCGCAATGTTTGGTATGGTTATGGCATATGGTATTAAAATGTTAAGTAGCGTTGACTTTGGAAGACAAGAAAACTTATTAATCGTTGCATGTTCTGTTGGAATTGGGCTTGGCGTAACAGTCGTTCCTACATTATTCTCACAACTTCCAGAAAGCATTCGTATTTTAACAGATAACGGAATTGTACTTGGAAGTGCATCAGCAGTATTGTTAAATATCGTATTTAATATGGTGCCGCAGCGCAAAGTGAAAGTAAAAGAAGAGCCGGTGTCTATGCAAAGTGCAGTAAGAGAAGCGTAAAAAAGCAAGGTCTCGTTATGAGACCTTGCTTTTCTTTTTAAGTGGCATCATTTTCCCGTAAGTACCAAGACGCCAAATGTACTCAAGTGGCCCGTATTGGTAATGTGAAAGCCACCAGCGGCTAATAAAGATTTGTAACGTGTAGAAACCGACGCAGAATAGTGGTCCAACCCATAATGGAGCAAGATAATCATTTTTGAATAGTAGCCCAAATACAAGTAATGTAACAATTGTATGTGAGATGTAATTCGTTAACGCCATTCGTCCAACGTATTGGAATGGACGTAATACTGTTTGCCATTTTTCTTTTTGTAATAAACGCATTAACGTGACAATGTAGAAGATGAACAATGTCTTTCCGCTTATCATCGTAATACCCATAAGTGAAAATGGTGTGTATGGTTGATTGTTCATAAAGAAGTAAACCATAATAAACCACATCGGTAATGTTAAAATGAACATAATGATTTGCCATTTTTTAAGTTTTGGATCTAATTCCTTAGCACGGCGGAAAATGTCTTTTTTACCGGCATATAATCCGAGTAAAAACAATCCTAGTGTTTCAGGAAGCATAATAAGACTGTTACTTATTGCTTCAGAATAGAAAGAATAGAATCTGTCTGTAATTTGTAAGCCCCAGTTTTCTAACGGCATAATGGCTATGGAAAGGCCTAGTTCATCTACCGGCACTAATAACATGACAAGAGAACCTAATAATGTGAACAATTGCATGAAACTTAATAGTACAATTGACCATATTAAAATAGTACGTGTCTTTCTTTTGTAAAATAAAAATAAGAAAAACCCGGTAATTGCATAAGTATGTAAAATGTCACCGTCCCATAAAAGAACGTAATGTAAGAACCCAAATAATAATAAGATAAGTAAGCGGCGAACAAACAAAGTTTTTGGACGATCGGTCTTCGCCTCAGCACGATTCATAAAAATATAAAAACCTAATCCGAATAAAAACGAAAAAATTGTATAAAATTTCGTTTGAATAAACATATCGTAAAATAGGCGAATATAGCTGTCTATCCCTTCGTAAATTCCTGTAATATCACGTGAGTCAACCCCGGCAATAATTGGCCAGTTAACAAGAAAAATACCTAATACAGCTATTCCTCTAATAATATCGATGGAATGTATCCTCTCGCCTTGTGAAATGTTTTGTGTCATTATTTTCCTCCTTGTTAAGTAATTCCCTTTTATTATACAAAATGTAAAGAAGAGGGTATATAGGTAATTTCCAATTTTTAAAACTGTTAAGATGCGTATTATGAGATATAATAAGAGTGCACAACAAGTTTTAACCTTCTTCAAAACAGGCAGTAAAGCTCCTTCCTATAAGGGGCTTTCTTTATGAAAAGTGTTGATAATGATTCTCTTTAATGATAAACTGTATTCAAAAGTGATAATCATTATCAAAAAAGGTTGGTGCGTAAGTATGGTATATGCATTAGTAGCAGGTACAGTCGTTGTATATGCAGTTATTACAAAGTATGTTTTAAATGGAGTAGGAACAGCAAAATGAGTGATATGACATAAAATCCCTTTCATTTGTAAAAAGAATGAAAGGGATTTTTTATTTTTAATGAGAATATGCTGAAAATTTAGTATGATAGTAAAGTGAAACTGTAATCAATGGGTAGGTGTAACTCTCACTGGTTATGAGCTCGCAAATAGCAGGGAAAAGTATATACATCTTGGATAAAGGGGAACAAGGGGATGACAAACATAGTACAGACAAACGGTATGAGAAAACTTGTTTGTTTTTATGAAGAGTGGCAAAAACACGGCGATGCAGAGAATAGTTTAAAGTTGTTTGAGGTGATTCAAAAATATAAACAAGAACAGCTTATGATAGCGTTCTGCGGTCACTTCTCTGCAGGGAAATCAACGATGATGAATCATCTATATAAAGCACAGTTGTTACCAACAAGTCCAATTCCGACAAGCGCTAACGTCGTTAAAATTGAAAAGGGATTTGATCGTGTTGTTGTAACGATTAAATCTGGAGAACAGTACGAATATGATGGTGCATATTCAGCGGAAGAATTAAAACAAATTTGTAAAGACGGTGATGAGGTAATTGGTGTTCATATTTATCGGAATGATGCGCCAATTCCTGAGGGTGTTATGTTAGTTGATACACCAGGGATTGATTCAACAGATGATGCCCATCAATTAGCGACAGAATCAACGCTGCATCTAGCAGACGTAATTTTTTATATGATGGATTATAATCACGTCCAATCGGAAGTGAATTTACAATTTGTTAAAGAATTGAAACAACGTAATAAAACGGTTTATCTCGTTGTAAATCAAATAGATAAACATAAAGAAAATGAATTATCGTTTGAGGATTATAAAGATAGTGTAAAACAATCGTTCTCTAACTGGGATATTGAAGTAGATGGAGTTTATTATACGTCATTAAGAATGATGAACCATCCACAAAATGAAATTGGAAGCTTAGAAACATTAATTACATCTATTATGAAAGAAAAAGAGCAGTATGTAAGAGATGGAATGGAGCGAGAAACAGAATATTTAATGGGGGAACATTTCTCGTTTATTCTTTCTGAAAATGAAAAAGCTCTTTTGACATATGAGGAAGAGTTAGCATCACCGCTTTCGATTTCAGAAATAGTTGAAAAGAAAGAAGAGCTAACGGAAATTAAACATCGCGAGGCTAGTAAAGAATCTCATGTGAGAAACGAATTTATAAAAGGTTTACAAGCTATATTAGATAACGCGTATTTAATGCCATTTGAAATGAGAGAATTGGCAAATGCATATTTAGAAACGAAATTAACAAAGTTTAAAGTTGGTTTGCTATTTGCAAAAGGAAAGACGGAGCAAGAAAAACAAAGACGTGTAGAGGCGTTTTATTCTGCCCTTCAAAAGACTGTTGAAACGCAACTTGATTTTCATGTGAAAGAATTTATTGTGGCCTTCTTAAAAGAAGAAGGATTGTTCACGGAGGAAATTGGGAAAGACATATATGCTTTAGAAATTGCTTTTGGACCAGAAATGTTAGCTGAAGTCATTAAACAAGGTGCAGGTTTCACAGGTGATTACTTACTTCTTTATACAGCGGATGTAGCGAATGAACTGAAGAAACGTTATTTTACAAAAGCTCAGCAAATTTTTGATAAAAGTGCAGTCGTTTTAAAGCAAAAGGTGAAGGAAGCAGTTGCTCGTATGGAACAAGAGATTGAAAAATATACGATGTTGCAAACGGCAAAAGAGACGGAATTACAATACAGTAACAATTTAGAGACATATGAAAGTTATTTACAAAATATTTGGCGCGAGCGTGTTGCTACACCAGAAGGATTGCAAATAGAGGAGATATTGCAACGTGAAAAACAAATTGTTAGTGAGAAATTTACACTACAAGAGCAGGAGATTGTAAATGATAACGGGGCGGCTCATGAAGAAGAGATAAAAGGAACAGCAGTTTTAAATATTCAGCGTATATTAGAGAAAGTGAAGAAAGCTGAAATGATATTAGAGCCATTGCCAGCGCTGAAACATGTACAGCAAGAGGTAATAGAAAAAAGGCGTCGTGTGGAAACGAAACAATTTACAGTAGCGTTATTCGGAGCTTTTAGTGCTGGGAAATCATCATTTGCCAATGCCTTACTAGGTGAGAAGGTACTTCCTGTATCACCAAATCCGACGACGGCAACGATTAATCAAATTTTGCCGGTTACAGAGGAAAAACCACACGGAACAGTAATGGTTCAATTCAAATCAAAGCAAGCTTTATTAGAAGATATGAAAGCTGTTTATAAGCTGTTTCATTATGAGATTACTACGTTAGATGAGGCGTTAGCACAAATTGATAAAGTTATGAAATATCCTTCACCAACTGGGAAGCAAAAAACAACATTTAGCTTTTTACGAGCGGTACAAAAAGGGTATGATGCAGTTTCTACTTATTTAGGAGAACAAGTACAAGTTACATTAGAAGAGTTCTCTGATTATGTAGCGAACGAAGAAAAATCATGCTTCGTTGAGTATATGGAGCTTTATTATGATTGTGCTTTAACAAGGCAGGGAGTAGCGCTTGTAGACACACCTGGAGCGGATTCTATTAATGCTCGCCATACGGATGTTGCATTCCAGTATATTAAAAACGCAGATGCTATTTTATTTGTAACATATTATAACCATGTATTCTCTCGTGCTGATCGTGAATTTTTAATTCAGCTTGGTCGTGTAAAGGATACCTTTGCCCTTGATAAAATGTTCTTCTTAATTAATGCGGCGGATTTAGCAGAGTCTGAAGAAGAACTTGAAATGGTAAAAGGTTATATCGCAGATCAGCTACTGCAATACGGTATTAGAAATCCGCGTTTATTTGCAATTTCAAGTTTATGTGCGCTTGAAGAGAAACAAGGAAAGAATGTTGAAAAAGAGAAGTATGGTATTTTACAAAACTCTGGAATTACTAAGTTTGAGGAATCATTTACGTCCTTTATGATGAGAGATTTAATGCTTGTTTCTGTGCATGCTCTATATGGTGCGTTGCAAGGGGCAGATCAGCTTTTAGTAAACATGATAAATGGTGCAAAGCAGGGGAATGAAGAGAAAGAGAAGCAAACGAAAAAATATGAAGCAGAGCGTGGTCAACTACTTCATATCATTTCATCATATAGTGTACTTGCTGAAGAACAGGCGATGCAAAATGAAGTGAAAGAGTTGCTTTATTACGTGCAACAGCGTCTATTCCTACGCTATAACGATGTGTTTACTGAATTTATTAATCCGGCGTCACTTCGAACGGATGGAAATGTGAAAACACAATTGCAACAGTGTGTTATGGAATTAGTAGCATTTATTCAGCATGATTTATTACAAGAAATGCGTGCGACATCATTACGTCTTGAAAAATGGATAGACGAAGCGATGAAGCGTGCAAAGGACGAAATTGTAGTGAACTGTAAAGTAGAAAATCAATCAATTTCTATGAATGGAACAGTGGAGTATGAATATAAAGATATTACACATAAAGAACCGTTCCCTTCAGTTGAAATAAAAGATTTCAAAAAAGCACTGGCACATTTTAAAAATGAGAAAAGCTTTTTTGAAAAGAATGACAAAGCTTTTATGCAAGAAGACGCTAAATCTGTATTAGAACCGCTCGTATCAAACTATGTAGCCGATGAAAAAGATTTATTTGTTCATCATTATAAGCAAGAATGGGATATGAAGTGGAACTTATTCCAAAAAGTGATGCAACAAGATGTGATGAACTATTATGAAAGTATATTGTTTGCATTGGCTGAAACGATCGATGTATCTCTATATGAACAAAGTAAAGAACAATTGCAAAAGCAGTTAGTAGAGATTGAAAAAGAAATTTATGTTATATAGTCGTTATGAGAAAAAGATTCGTTCAATTTTCTTTTGCAGTACAGTATCTAAAGATTTGACAAATCCAGCAAATTCATCGGTAGAAATCATATGAGTAAGAACGAGTCGTCTGCCATCTGGTGTTTCACCGCATAAGACGAATGAAGAAAATTCATATGTTTTGTTTTCTACTACTAATTTTGGGTAGGAATACGTGTCGCTTTTCTTCTTCTTTCCATCAATAGAGATGACGTTGCATTTTTTCTCATTGTTGTCCATGATGAACCCCTCCTTTCTATTACTTATGGTAGACAAGAAGGGTTTAGAACAATAGAGAAAGGGGAATTTTTATGGGTGTAGTAATAGAGTATATTTCGAAAGAAGAAGCTATACCGAAGTCTTTATTGCTACTTGCTGATCCAAGTGAACGGCAAATAGCTACATATGTACAAAGAGGATTAACATACGTAGCAAAGCAAGAGGGTAGCGTTATCGGTGTATATGTTCTTTTAGAAACAAGGCCAAAGACGATGGAAATCATGAATATTGCGGTTGCAGAGCATGTGCAAGGAAAAGGGATTGGAAAGAAGCTAGTAAGTCATGCTGTAGAAACTGCTAAAGGATATGGTATGTCAAAACTGGAAATTGGTACAGGTAATTCTAGTGTTTCACAACTTGCTTTATATCAAAAATGTGGATTTCGTATTTTTTCTATTGATTTTGATTACTTTTCAAAGCATTATGAAGAAGAGATTATTGAAAATGGCATTGTATGCCGTGATATGATTCGGCTTGCAATGGAATTGAATTAGAACGTATAACTTATTTAGGGGGAAGAGAAGATGGAAGTACATAAAGCAATTACAGCACATTCTCGTAAACAAAATGAAAGTGTAAAAGCATGTTTACAATTAGATGCGCAGCGTGAAGCAGCTATTGAAGCAGCCGTATCTCTTGCGTCAAATGGGAAAGAATTTTCGGTTGATGTCATTAATGTTGTAACAAAGCAAATTAATGATCTTGCAAAAAATGGTGTTACCTTGCAGCGTAAATATGTTACAGAAGAAATGGTTATGGAGTATGTAAGTCGTTTACAAGAGAAAGAAGGTCGTTAAAGATGATAGTTACAGTCGAATGGTTACGTGAGCATATAGAAGATGAGAACGTCCGTGTAATCGATTGTCGTTTTGATTTAGCGAATCCTAATTGGGGTAGAGAAAAGTATGAAGAAGAACATATTCCTCATGCTTTATATTTTGATTTGAATTTAGATTTATCAAGTCCTATAGTAGAGCATGGTGGCCGCCACCCGTTGCCAAGCATTGAAGAGTTTGCGGACAAGCTTTCGGAGGTTGGTATTGATGAACATACGACAGTAATTGCGTATGACAGTCAAGCTGGTGCAAATGCTGCTCGTTTATGGTGGTTATGTAACTATGTAGGACATGAGAAAGTATATATATTAGATGGTGGTTTCCCGGTTTGGAAAGAGAATGGACTACCGACAACAACGGAAATTCCTGTTGTTATACGAAAAACATTCAAAACAAACATACAAGATCATATGCTTGTATCGATGGAAACAGTAAGAGAGAATATCCAGGCAGGTGCAGATGTTACGTTAATTGATTCAAGAGAGCCAAAACGTTATGCTGGTGTAGAGGAACTTGTCGATCATAAAGCAGGACATATTCCGACAGCAGCAAACTATTTTTGGAAGGATGGAATGTTGCAATCAGGACAATTTAAGAATGAAGCTGAGCAACAAGGACGATTCCAAAATCTGTCGAAAGATAAGGAAACCATTGTATATTGTGGTTCTGGTGTTACGGCATGTCCAAATATCATTGCGTTAAAATTGGCTGGATTCCAAAATGTTAAATTGTATGCGGGTAGCTGGAGTGATTGGATTTCTTATCCAGAAAATCAAATTGCAAAAGAAGAAGATTAATCACTTGCATGCAAAAATAATTTGTATTAAAATAAGGTCACAAGCAAGAGATTGCTCGAAAAACTTTGTATTTTACACATTGGAAACAATGTGATAATATAACGACAAGTAAATAATACATCCTGCGGTGTACGTAACTTATTTATGTCTAAAACCGATGTTAGTTATACGGAAGCTCAATATTTAGCGACCATCATCAAGCCTTCCTTGTGGAGGAAGATGTACGGTAACTGTGAGGGCATCCACCTGCGAGTAGCGGGTTTTTGGACATTTACGAGGAGCGGCACGTGCGGGGGTCTTATTTCAACTAACCTTATATAAAATTCCTACGGTGTACGTAGCTTATGCATGTCTTAAACCAATAAGTTTAATATGGAAGTTCAATATTTAAATGTAGCTAACATGCCATCTTTTTAAGAAGGAAGTTACAAACATTTGTGAGAGCATCCACCTGTGAGAGCAGGTTTATGGACATCTAGAGAGAACGGCATATGTGGGGCTATATAAAAACCTTACGTTTTATACGTAAGGTTTTTTTGTTGCATAGATATATCAATATTATCTTGATTCACCTGTGAAGTTTCCGTAATAAATGTAGCACTTTCTGTCTTCATCAATCTCTCTTGAATCCAAGGAGAATTCCATAGACATGCCGTCTCGCTGAATATATATAATATCTGAATGAAGAGATGGTAAAATTTCTTCGTAGTTCCATACATCTTGACTATCTACTAAGCTTGAACTCGTTTCACTTAGTTCTCTAATTTCAAAACCGATGTGGGAGTATGTAGGGTCTGAAGGGTCATTGGCGAAAACTTCTTTTTGAATATAAATAACTGCTGTTCCGTCTGGATCAACCGAAGTTGCAGTAACAACATAAGTATTTTTCTCTTTAATAAAATATTCACAAGTCATGCGTGCGATGATTTCAGAATTAGAAATATTGGCGTAGTTCCATAAAGCAGGATACCCTTTCGTTTCATCATTAAGTCGATATTCTAAGCGCATTTCATCCCTCTTCTTCCTTTTTCTTCTACTTTATCATGCCATCCTATATAATAGGAATAGAATTTAAAAAGGGGAGTGCGAAGGTGACAAAAACGAAATGGCTAGTAGGTGGTGTCGTAACGTCTTTAATGACTGGCACTTTATTTGGTTGCGCACAAGATCTTCCCCCAAAACCGAATGATAATAGTTGTTCTGATTGGGATTGGGATGATGAACTTGGGGTATGGCAGTGTGATGATAGTAGTTCAGGTTATCGTGGGCATTATTTCTATGGTGGGCGATATTATCAAAATAAATCCACTTTTAAAAATTCATCGGCGTTTAAATCGTATCAATCGTCTGCTGAATTTAAAGGTGGAATTGGAAGCGGTTCAAAGGGAGGATTTGGGGGCTAAAATATGTCGCAATACATAAGGGATCGAAAAGATTTTTATTTAAAATATCCGAATTTTTGGTCGGATTTATATGAATGTGAATATAGTTTGTTTCATGTTTTTTCTATAACAAATCAGACTTTGGAACAATTACACTTAGCGACTGAACGAATGGGTAAAATATTTTTTAAGACTGCTAGACTTTTGCGAAATTTAAGTGACGAACAGATTCTTGAGCTTGGTTTTCCTCCTGCGAGCTTATCATTCATTAGAATGAAAGGATTATATCCTGAATCTGTTATTTCACGATTTGATTTCGTTATAACGGTTGATAACCAAATTAAAATGCTTGAGTTTAATAGTGATACACCAACTTTTATTATGGAATGCTTTCAAATGAATGGAAAAGTTTGTGAAAACCTAGGTTATGATGATCCAAACTCGGATCAAGAACGATTACTATCTTCTGGTGTTACGAAAGCTGTAATGGAAGCGACAAAGGGATTAGACAATCCAAATGTTGTTTTTACAGCACATCATGAACATATTGAGGATTGGAATACGACTATGTATTTAAGTCAGTTATGCCATGTTGAAAATAAAGTAGTGCCAATGTCAGAACTTAGAATTACGAAAGGTGCTCTAGTTGATAAAGATGGGGCGAAGATTGATGTTTTATATCGTCAAACATATCCGATAGAAGATTTAATTGAGGATCAAGATCCTGAAACAGGAGATTTGGTAGGTGTGGAACTGCTGCAACTTGTAAAAGCCGGAAAGCTTTTTATAATAAATCCTTTGTCAGCATTTTTACTTCAGCCAAAATCAATTCAGTGTCTTATTTGGGGGTTAGCAGAAGAAGAAGTCTTTTATACAAACGAGGAACAACAGTGGATTAAAGAATATATGTTACCTACATATTTAGAACCAGATTTATTTTTAGGAAAAGGTTCTTTCGTTCAAAAACCTTCATTTGGTAGAGAAGGAGATACAATTACGATTCGCGATAAGGATGAAAATATTATGCTTCAAAATGCACATCAAACGTATAAAACTTCACTGCCGATATTTCAAAAGTATATAGAACTTCCAGTCGTATCCTTGGAAACAGAAAAAGGGATGGAGAAACTGTCGTATGTGTTTGGTTCTTTTTTAATTGCTGGAAAAGCAAGTAGTATCGGTATTCGCGCGGGAGAAAAGATTACAGGAAATGAATCGTACTATTTACCGGTAGGTATAAAAAGGAGGGGGAAAAATGATTAATTTTTTATCATATTTAGCAGTAACACTCGGACTTTTATGTATTGGTCTGTTCTTGATGGAAGTGACAACGAAAGTTAAGGAATTTAAGTTAATGGCTCAAGGGAATAAGGCGGTAAGCTATGTGCTTGGAGGACGATTACTTGGGTTAGCTATTGTTTTATATTCGACAGCAGCTAATTCAATTTCACTTCTTGATATGATTTCGTGGGGAGCAGTTGGGATTTTGGCTCAAATTATCGTTTTTTATTTAGCTGAGTGGCTTACACCACGCTTTAATATAAACAAAAGTCTTGAAGAAGATAATCAAGCAGTCGGTCTTTTTCTTATGTTTTTATCGCTTTCAATTGGGATTGTAATTGCTGGCTGTATAACTTATTAAAAACTTTACGTTTAAACGTAAAGTTTTTTATTTTATTCCGCTATTTGCCGGGCAGCCCGATTGGTGAGGGCTAATAATCAGTGGGGGATGAACAAAACCCCACTGATTAAAGTTTCACTTTATATATGTTAGTTTGCCATACCTTTTGAAAAAATTGTAGGCTACGGTTGACATCTATTTTAAATAAGAGTAACATTTTCAATGTAATGAAAATAAGTCTCTGTTAGGTGAGGCTCCTGTATAGAGAAATGCTACTGCCCAAAAATGTCGAGAGACGCCAATGGGTCAACAGGAATGATCGAATTAAGGTTTTTCTTAACGTAGCTGGTAATGTACCTATGCTATACAGTGCTAAAACTCGGTGAGGGAGAGGTCCGTAGATTTCTAATTATATTAGAAATCGTTTATTTGTGTATGTAATGGCCACTACTCTCTTAAGGGTAGGGGTCTTTTTTGTTACCAAGCTATGAGTAATTTCATAGTATAAACTATAAAATTAAACGAGGAGGTGAGGAGCATGTCAAATTCTGACTCGGTTCCGTTACCCATATACTTCAAATCAAAAATATATGATGTAGGCAGGAAACGATTTGTTCCTCCCTCTATATTTATCACAATGTAGCGTTTATAAAGCGCTAGACACTTTCACAGTAAAGTGGATAAATTGAGAAACAAAGCGTTTCTTCCTATGTTGTAAAGGAGGAGACGATAATATGTTATATGCAAACAAAACTGTGGGTAACACGTCATATAAACTAAGTAAAAAATCAATAAAAGAACAAACAATGCTTCAAAAAAATAAAGATTTATTAATTGAAATTGCAACAAGAGATGTAAAATCTGTATTTGCATATTTTAAAACAACAAGAGACGGACTATCAATGAAAGAGGCACAAAAACGTATTCAAGTATATGGCCGAAATGAACTAACTTCAAAAAGAGCACTTCTTGCAGAAGTAATGATGAAGCTTGGTGGCATGATCCCAGGTTTTTCAAAACAACGTGTGTGTGATGAGTTACAACGTGAAACGATTACTGTATCTAGAGTAGAATGTTCTAGTAGTACAGGGCTAAATAGTGAACTGAAAATGATGGAGATACCAGTGCAAGAACTTGTACCTGGAGATATGATTTTTCTTTCGGCTGGAGATGCTGTGCCAGCTGATGTACGTATTATTTATGCAGATGATTTATTAGTAAATGAGTCTGTGTTAACGGGAAACGAAGCGAGTATAGAGAAGTTTGAAAGCTGCTATCACCTTGAACGTAAACGATTTATTCCATTAAAACGGATGAAAGATTATAATCCACTTGAGCTTGAAAATGTATGTTTTAAAGGTTCGCATATTGTTAGTGGAAATGCAAAGGCTGTCGTTGTTTCTACTGGAAAAAATACGTATTCAGGCATATTGCATACTTGTTGTAGTAGGATGTCTTAATGTGTGAATGGTGCTAAATATACAAAAACCATGTATAATAGACAAAGTTGAGCAAAAACGTAGAATGGTAATCTATTTATATAACCTTACGTGATAACGTGAGGTTATTATTTTTTTAATAGGAGAGGAATTATGAAAAAAGTATTATTAGTTGATGGTATGGCACTATTATTTCGTGCTTTTTACGCAACAAGTGTCTACGGACAATTTATGAAACGACAAGATGGAACCCCTACGAACGGGATTCATGGTTATATGAAACACTTGTTAACAGCTACGCAAGCGATCGAACCAACACATATCGTTACATGCTGGGATATGGGAAGTACGACATTTAGAACAGAATCGTTCTCGAATTATAAAGCAAATCGTGCAGCGCCACCAGAAGAATTAATTCCTCAATTTGATTTAGTGCAAGAAATGACTGCGAAATTATCCATTCCAGTTATCGGTATGAAAGGCTACGAAGCCGATGATTGTATCGGTACGCTTGCAAAACAATATTGCAATGAAGCTGAAGTTTATATTTTAACTGGTGATACAGATTTACTTCAACTTGTTGATAAGAACGTTACAGTTATGCTTCTGCGTAAAGGAATTGGAAATTACGAATATTACACACCGGAGAAAATCATGGAAGAAAAAGGTGTAGAGCCGTGGCAAATCGTCCATGCAAAAGCTTTCATGGGAGATACAAGTGATAATTATCCAGGTGTAAAAGGTATCGGTGAAAAAACAGCGTATAAGCTTATTCAAGAGCACGGAACAGTATCCGCTGTACTAGAAAATGTAGAATCATTAACGAAAGCGCAGCGTACGAAGATTGAAAGTGATTTAGAGAACTTAAATATTTCGTTGCAATTAGCACAAATTCACTGTGAAGTTCCAATTTCATGTGCACTAGAAGAGGGACTACACACAATGGATGAAGAAAAACTTAAATTTGTTTGTGAAGAAATGAATTGGGGAAGACCTGAAATATTAATAAATATGCTATAAATAGTTTAGAAAGAGGGATGTTGCATAAGTCGAACTTTGACTTATGCAACACCTTCTTTTTGTTTTTATAAACAGTATTATAGTAAATAAAATTATGTCGAAATCAATTTTAAATATATAAATGTTTCGACAAGATATAATGATAAAAGTTGATGGAAATAGTAATTTTTATAATGAAGTGAATTAATTTCAACATAGTTTTAGAGAGTCTTTTTTTCGTGTTCACAAAGTTGTCAGAAAATAAACGGAATTTTCATATGAAGTTCAAATAGAATTCACAACAATCAATTATTATAAGGACACACAGATAATTCTTTATCTTTTATATAAACCATCCCCCAAGGAGGACAATGAAAATGAGAAAAAAAGTGAGAAAATCTTTTAAACAATTATTAATTGAAAATAAACAATCACTATTAAATAATAAAGAAAATATGAAAGAAATTGAAGAAAGAATTGAGAAACGACATGTAGCATATAGTGGTGCCAGTAATTAAATAAAATAAAAAAGATAGCCTATATAGGCTATCTTTTTTATTTTATATTGAAAAAACGCTATTCATCTCTTTAATTTTGTAAATATGCAAGATATTTTTATAGTGTTTTTCTATCAATATTACTCATTTTTCGAGGTTGAAATTGGTATATACCAATTTTTGAGATTTACTATTCATAATATTACAAAAAATGTTACAATACACTCAAATTTATACTATAAAATCATTTTAATATGAAAAATTGGAATGAAAAGAAAGGAGAGGAATATGAATAAAGATGTCGCTTTGAAATGATTAGTATCATTTCATTAGGAGTTGATGTAAAAAGATGAAGAGATACGAAGAATTGGACTCTATAAGAGGGATTTCTTCATTAGTAGTAATGATTGGTCATCATTTAATGATTTTTTCAGCATTTCAAAATTACAGTTATGAAGATAATAAACCATTTGTTGTGTATCTATTAAAAGAAACACCTGCTCGTCTAATTTTTAGTAGTGGTAACGAATCTGTTATTATCTTTTTTGTTTTGAGCGGATTTGTTTTGTATGAATCTATTCAAAAAAACTATAGTAGCTATGGGTCATACCTTTTAAAACGTATATGCAGAATATATATTCCTTATATTGTGGCAATAATTATAGCGATTATATGCCAGACTACAATTAGTGAATATGGTATTTCTTATTTAAGTGAATGGTTTAATCGCTCATGGACGATTGAAAGTTCTTCAAGCTTAATCGCACAACATATTTTATTGGTTGGGAAATATAATACAGATGCATATAACGGTGTGATTTGGTCGCTTGTCCATGAAATGCGAATATCAATAATTTTCCCGTTAATTTTGATGATTTGCTTACGAAAAACGTTAAGGGGTTCATTACTATTATTGTTTAGTTTTAGTATATGTTCTGTCATCATATTATTTTTGTTTCGTTCGGGCTTAACATTAACAAGCTATGCATTAACTTTGCATTATACGGTGCTATTTTTACTAGGAGCACTAGTTGCGAAGTATAAAAATAATTTAATAGTTTTTTATAGTAATTGTACTAAAAACACGAAAATTGCATGGTTTTTATTTGCGATTTTACTTTTTATGTATGAAGGGCTTATTGGAGAAATGAAAGTGCTCAATAATTTTATATTTCGAGACTATGTAGTGGCGATAAGCGCATGTCTATTTGTCATATTAAGCTTGTCAATATCAACTTTGTCGTCCTTACTACGTAATAAATACTTATTATATTTGGGGAAGATTTCTTACAGTCTTTATTTATATCATATTATATCGTTATTTTCCCTTATATACATGCTCCATAAAATATTACCGTTGCCTATTATTTTAATTTTTTCACTTGTTTTTTCGTTTATATTTGCAATGCTTTCGTATATATATGTAGAAAAATTTGCATTGAGAGTCGGAAAGTATGTAACAAAACAAGTGGATAGAAAGGAGAAAGGGTTATCTGTAAAGAGTGACTTGCAGGATGTTATTCAGAAAAGGGCGGTGAAATAATTGAAGCAAGAAATGAGTATAAAAGATTTTCAACAATTATTGAAAAGAAGATTCGTAACGATTATTTTAACGATGTGTTGTTTAACCGCTTCTTTAGTTCTTATCTCTATGTATGTTTTAAAGCCGTCATATCAATATTCAACGCAAATTCTTGTTGGGAATTTAGATGAGTTTAATAAGGAAAATTCAACAAATAAAACACAAGAAAATAAGCAACTAGTAACATCGTATGTCGATATTTTAAAAAGCCCATTAATTATTTCAACAGTTAAAAAAACTTTGAAATTAGAGCAATCAAGTTATGAATTAGCACAAAAAATCTCGGTGGTAAATACGGACAACTCACAAATTGTAACTGTTACAGTAAAAGATTCCAATCCGAAAGTCGTGAAAGACATAGTAAAGACATTGGCAGAGCAATCACAAAAAAGCTTTCAACAGTACACAAATGTACAAGGAGTGAAAGTATTAACTGATCCTGAGTTACAGGAACAGGCCGAAAAATTGTTTCCGAAATTTCAACTAATCATTCCTATTTCTTTAATTGTTAGTTTTTTTGTTGGTATAGGTTTAGCTGTATTTCGAGATTATTTTGATGAACGTATATACGTGGAACAGGATTTAGAGAAAATAACTACAGTTTCTGTTATTGGTTACATAAATATGAAACCGAATAGAAAAAAGAAACCTACAGAGGTTGATAAACAATCATCTATATATCGAGGTGAACATGTCGATGTTTAGGACAAAGAAACAGCTGCCATTCAATATGCATGATGATCTGATGAAAGAGCAGTTTTATACGGTATATCACGAGCTGAAAAAATCTGGAAAACAACTGTTCACAGTTAGTTCAACGAAGGACAGAGGTGTTGTTGCCTCGCTTATAGTAAATATGGGGCTAGTGTTTGCGGAAATGAAGAAAAAGGTGTTACTTATTGATGTGAATTTTTCTGACCCTAAACTACATGTATTATTACAAAGTAATCACATGATAACAGTAAACGATATAATAAGTTCTTCCCCCTGCAATTATGAATCTTTTTCTAGTAATTTGTCTAAATACTTATATTGTATTCCTGCAAAAAAAACAGTACACACAGGGACACCCTTAATTGCTATGGATGAATTTGATAATGCGATTGCTAAGTGGAAAGAAGATTTTGATTACATTTTCTTTTATTCCTCTGAAGTATTTGACCTTCCTGCTACGCACATTATTGCAGGGAAGTGCGATGGAGTGGTTTTAGCAGTTAAAAAGCGAAAAGATTCACTACGTACAGTGCAAAAAGTAATAGCGGATATAAAGAGAAAAGAATGTGAATTAATAGGTATAATTTTATATTCTTGAATGTGGGGGTAACGATCCATGATTCGTGAAACAAATCAAGCCAAGTTGTATACGATTCCGGCTCAAGAAAAGCCTAGCATATTGAATCGAAGTGTAAAACGCTTGTTTGATATTATATTTTCAATCATATTGTTACTATTAACGATACCAATTATGTTGTTCTTTTGTATTATGATTACTTTAGAAACATCAGGGGCTCCAATTTACTTTCAAGAACGTTTAGGTATAAACGGGAAGAAGTTTAATGTATTTAAATTAAGGTCGATGGTAAAGGATGCTGAAATGAACGGACCACAATGGGCAAAAGAACATGATCAAAGAATTACAAAAGTTGGATTGTTTATAAGAAAAACGAGAATTGATGAATTACCACAACTCTTAAATATTTTAAGAGGAGATATGTCTTTTGTAGGTCCTAGACCAGAGAGAGAGTTTTTTTATAATGAATTTGATGCGTATATTCCAGAATTTAAGGATCGTTTAATGGTAAAACCAGGCTTAACAGGATGGGCACAAATAAATGGAGGGTATAATCTTGATCCAAAGGAAAAGTTGAGGTTAGACATGGAGTATATTGAAATGAAAACGATTCGGATGGACATCCGTATTTTATGTAAGACCGTTTTAATTGTATTGAACGGTAATGGTGCAAGATAAATATATATGTAAACAAACAACATATGTAAGTAGGTTACTTGCAAAGGAGAACTGGTATGGGTAGATCTATTCTAAATAATATTATCCATCTATTTTATAGCACGATTTTAGCTAACCTTCTTCAGGCTGTCAGTTTAATTGCTTTAGCAAACTTTTTTAACGCACAACATTATGGGATGTTTAGTGTTGCCATAGCAGTGACGTTTGTTATGTTATTTTTTACAGACTTAGGACTTAGTAATACATTTCTTCGAGAAGGGGCAAAGGATGGAGCAGATTTAGAGAAGATTTTATCATCGTATATAAAAACAAGAATGATTCTACTTATTTTTATTTCTATCATCGGTTATATTTCTATTCATTATATGTATGTAGATAAAAATTTAATTTATATGATGATAAACGTAATGTTTTTCATGTTAATAGGATTAACTTGGCAAAACATAGGGATTGCCTATTTTCAACTGACGGAACGTATGAAGTATATAGCGCTCATTAAAGTTGTATCATCATCGGTTGTTATTATAATTACATGTTTTTGTATTTTCGGAGAGTTACCGGTGTATGTAACGGCTCGCTTATATGCTTTTGGGTATATGATCGGCGGTTTATTCAGTATATATATCATGAGAAGAAAGACGAAAATGAATATGAAAGTCGTAATTCATAAAGCGTTATTTTGGCAATTAACTCCTTTTATTATTAGCGGTTTTTTAATAATGGGTACGCCACAATTAGCGCCTATCTTGCTTAACTATACATTGCCATTAAATATGGTAGGTGTTTTTGCAGTGGCGTACCGGATGCCAGCAGCTTTATATCAAGTACCAGGGGTAATTGCAGGTGCATTTTTTCCAGTGCTCTTTAAGCATTATAACCAGAATAATTTAGAAGAGCATACGAAATTAAATTTGCTTCAAATTAAATCAATGGCGATTGTAGGAATATGTATGACGATCGGTTTATATCATTTAGCACCATACTTTATTTCTATATTTTTTCATGAAGAATGGAGCAATGCAGTAGAACCACTCCAAATATTATCATTTCTTATTGTGCTACAAAGTTTAAATATTGCCATTGCTGACGGTTTAACGACGAGTGGATGTCAAAATAAAAGAACTGTTGTGCAGTGTGTAGCATTGGTGATAGGTGGGGTTATGCTTTATAGCTTTAGTATTATTGGTGGAGTGATAGGAGCGGCATACGCTATGGTTTTATTTGAAATCGTCGCTTTAGTGGGATATATAGCGGTAAGTGTAGTGAAGAAAAAAATTGTATTCCAAATTGTAATACCGTATACAATTTATTTTGGTGTAACCTTTATTGGAGTGCAATATATAGTGCATACATATCATTTGATTGCGCTTGTTCTTAATATACTAATTGTAGTAGCTGCCATATTCCTATATGATTATGAGCTAAAAAAACTTCTTCTTTCTTTTATAAGAAAAATACGCAAAAAGGATTATATTACGAAACAGGGGATATAGCCTATGGGAAATAATATGAAAGTATCGATGGGATGGATTATTCTTCTAATATTATTTGTTATGTTAAGTAAATACAATTTATATATTGGATTTTCATTGAAGGTATATATGATTTTTTTAGTCATATATTTTTGTTTAACAATTAAAGACTTTCATATTCAAAAGTTATATTTTCATGAAGTTGTATTTTTACTGTTTTATTTCATTTATTGTTTAAGTGGAATTCTTTCTATGTATTTAAATGCTAGTATTCGTATGATTTTTGGCGTGCTACTCGTTTTAGGATGCTATTTTATAATGAGGAATTTATTGGGGAATACTGAAATAGTGGTACTTGAATCATCTATTGCTTATGTAGGAGTAGTATTTAATGTTGTAAGTCTAATACTCTATATAATCGGTTTACAATACTTTGGTTTATACGGTGGAGAAGAGAGAGAAATTTTTGCTGGGTTATTAGTTGATAGAGGATATCCACGGTTAATTGGATTGCTAGATGATCCTAATATTTTCATTTTCTATAATACAATATTTTTTATGTACTATATGACGAATTTACAAAATATCACCAATATATTAGGGTTGATTTTATGTGTTACGACGAGTCTATTAACCTTTTCAAGGGGCGGTATATTAGCTCTTGTACTTGTCGTTTTTGTATATATATGTATGTCTAGTTTCGTTAAAAAAGTAAAAATAATTATGAGCTTAGTATTGTTTAGTTTAGTTATTTTTAGTTTATCGAATAGTGTAATGGGGGGCCAATTAGATGACATATTAAATAAACGAATCTCTGATTTTTCCCATGATAATGGAAGTGGTAGATTTACATTATGGGAAGCTGCTTTTAAATATTATTTATCCAATCCATATATCGGAATCGGTGCTTTTAACTTTTCGAATTATTATGAGTATCAATTTAATGAAAAATTATATGTACACAATACATTTTTAGAAATTTTGTCTGAATCGGGTACAATTGGTTTTCTTCTATATAGCGCGTTTTTATTCATATTAATGTTCAAGCTAGCGCAGCATACTTTATTTCGTGAAAAACCATACCTTCTATTGACTATGATTGCATTTTTATTTCAGATGATGTCATTGTCACTCATTATTAACGAAGCGTTCTTTTTATTTTTAGCAGTTGTTGTGAAGTATATTTCAATATATGAAGGAAGGAGAAAGATAGATGGTAAAATGTCTATCAGCACATAACGAGCCGCCTTATGTTTCTGTAATAACACCTTCTTATAATAGTATACGATTTATAGGTGAGACAATTTTATCTGTACAGAATCAATCGTATGAAAACTGGGAAATGATTATCGTTGATGACTGTTCAACCGACCAATCTGCCGCAAAAATTAAAGAGATAATAGAAGGAGACTCACGAATTAGGTTATTATCATTAAAAGAAAATGTCGGTGCTGCTAAAGCTCGGAATTTAGCGATTCAAGAGGCGAGAGGAAGGTACATTGCCTTTTTAGATAGTGATGATATATGGTTGCCGCATAAATTGAAGACACAATTATTATTTATGGAAGAAATGAATATTGCTTTTTCATATGCGTCGTATAGTTTAATTGATGAAAATGGTAATGAACTAAATCGCGAAGTGAGTGTACCAAAATCTGTTGACTATCATTATTTAGCAGGGAATACAATTATCGGGTGTTTAACAGTGATGATTGATCGTGAAAAAATTCCGTATGTCGAAATGCCTAGTATACAGCCGGAAGATACAGCGTTATGGCTGAACTTATTACATGAAGGGTATGAAGCAAAAGGGATACAGCAAGTATTAGCAAAATATAGAATTGTTACAAATTCTGTTTCTAGAAATAAAATTAGAGCAGCTTTCCGGTATTGGAAATTGTTAAGGGAACAAGAACGACTGAATTCGGTGCAAATTTTTTACTATTTTAGTAAGTATGCTTATCATGCTTATAAAAAAAATAAAATCAATGTAGTTGGGAAGACGCAATTATGAATATACTGTTGATGACAGATAAATTGATAACTGGCGGAGCCGAGAGCTATTTCTGTAAATTGGAAAGTAATTTGCATTATGAGGATTTTGAGATTTATACAGCTGCAGGTAATGGAGAACTATATGAATCTCTTACTAGAAAAGAAAATTTTATATTACTTAGTCGATGGAATCATTTGAGAAATATTTATTATTTACGAAACGAAATTTGTAAACGAAAGATAGAACTTATTCATGCAAATAGTTTGCGAATGGTATTATATGCTTTGCTACTTCAAAAGTTTATTAAAAAAAAGATAAAAATTGTTTATACGAAACATAATGTAACGATATTAGAAAAGAAAATGCCAACGCTTTTTCGTTATTTCATGAATAAATATGTGAACAATATTATTACAGTAAGTGAGTTTGAAAAGAATAATTTAATCTCAATTCATGTAGCAGAAGAAAAAATAAATACAATTTATAACGGTGTCGATATTGAAAAGTTTTTATTCCAGCAGAAAAAGAAAGAATCTACATATAAAATAGGGATATTAGCTAGATTATCCAAAGAGAAAAACCATCAACTATTTGTCAAAATTGCAAATGTGTTGAAAAAGAGACATGATTTTCTGTTTTATATTGCTGGTGATGGACCAGAGAAAGAATCGATTATGAAAGAAATAGAAAAATATGGATTGCGACAAAGTGTAAAGATGCTAGGAAATATTTCAGAACCGCATGAGTTTATAGGGAAAATGGATGCCTTACTTTTATTATCTTTTCGTGAAGTATTTCCAATGGTAGTAATTGAAGCGATGGCTACAGGGACACCAATTGTTTCAATAGATGTTGGCGGAATACATGAAGCGGTAATAGATGGAGAATCAGGTGTTTTGGTATCTGAATATTGCGAATTGGAATTCGCAAGTGCACTGGAGGAACTACAAGGGAATGAAGAAAAGGTAAATGCTATTAGACTCGAAGCACGAGAGAAAGCAGTGAGGTATTTCTCGTTAACTAAAATGATAGAAGAAACGAAAAATATATATGAATTAAACAAATGACCGGGTAGGTCGTTTGTTTTTTTTATTATAGAAACTTTTAAGAGAGAACTCACATATTATATGAAAAAGGTAATATGAGGAGTGAATTTATTTTGTCAGAATATATTTCTTCCCAAGAAGGTTGTGTGCCAGAAAGTAGCGTTCATATTAATTGTTTTGGCGCAGTTCCGAACTCAGGAAATGATAGTTCATTAGCAATTCAACAAGCTATTGATTATTGTGTAGCTAACCGAATTTCGACGGTAAGAATTACAGGAGTAAATACGTACAAAATTGTAAAGCCAATTGTTATTAAATCAAATGTAAGATTAGAGTTAGATCCTACCGTAACGCTGCAAATTGATGGGGATTTTAATGCATTTGAGCTACAAAGTAACGCTTCGGTAATTGGTGGTACTATTCAAGTTATAAATCCATTGTTTCAATCTGCTGTTATTTATGTTTCTGGTTCACAACAAATCGAAGTACCTAATCAATCGGTTATATCAAATATAAATATAGTAAATGCAACCCCATCGTATAAAGGAAAAGCTATACATTTTTATTGTCAAAAGGCATGGGATTTTATTAGTTTCTTTCAAGTTAAATTTATTCAAATTAAAAACTTTCAAACTGCAATACATTTGAAGACAGAATATATAAATGATATCAATACACCTTGCTGGATTAACGCCAATGTATTTCAATCTATATTTATTGATGGATGCGGGTATGGGATTGAAGTAGATGGAAATAGTGATTTGCCAAATGAAAGTTCAGGAAATACGTTTCATGATATTCAAGTGCAATGTAGACAACAAACGAAAAAAGTAATTCGTTGCTCAGGTGCGTATAATACATTTGATTGTATGATTTGGGATACGTACCGGATGAGTAGTGAACAAATTGTCATTGAATTTTCTTCTAATTCTCATCGTAACTACCTTTTTTCAAATCTGCTTTCGACAACTATTGTAGATAAAGGGCAATACAATGTTTGTAAGTCTACCTATGAAGAATCTCTTCGAATTCAGTTACCGATTACGTTAAATAAACCTCACTTAATAGGCAATCAAGATGATATATTAGTAAATGCTCAGCAAAAGTATATTGTTAAGCAAGTAAGTGGGAAAGTACCGTACGGTGGAAATCTCGCAAATTGCTTTAATTTAATAGATGAACAAAGTGTAAACTATATTGACGTTCCAGATAGTAATCCAGTTGTCATTGAACTGGATTTTACGAAAAAACCAATACAAATGTTAAATTGTTTTGGAATGTATTTTGGATGGGGAGAAAGCGCGAAAAAAATTAAAATTGAATATGCATTAAGCGCAACTGGAAATTGGGTTATCGCATCGGATGTTCCATTAAATGTAGGCGATACAATTATATCGAATATGAAGGCGAATCAACTATATAAAGTAAGAATTACATTAAGTGGTTATTCTCAAGATCATAAGCGTTTTCGAATTAATCGCATTTTTGCAAGGTCTTCTATGGAAAATGGGAATGCTTGGTTAGCTACAACTGGTGGAAGAATGTTTGGAGATATTGAAATAGAGGCAAGTAAAGGCATAATCATGAAGACAGCTAGTGGAGTGAAATGGAAAGTTACTATTAATGAAGCTGGCCAACTTATTACGACTAAAATAACTTGAGGTGATGCTTAATTGTATATCCTTGGACGAGTTATAACGTAGTGTGATAAAGGCAATGAAAAAGAGATTGTAATTTGGTTTCAACCAAACTACAATCTCTTTTTTAATTTAATTCCACCAAATCCAAGTCCAAAGGTAATTTCTTGCATTTTGGGGAGTAATCCGTATGAAGCGTTCACCGTCAAAGAAGCAATTTAAATTTGGAAGTGTTTCGTCTGGATTTTCTGGAACAAAGGTGACGATGTTTTCGTTGCTTGTAACGGTTACTGTAATTGGTGGATCGGTAGGCGAGACTTGAAGTTGTAACGAAATATTGGCCGTATTTTTAAATTGATTATTAATAGGTGGACTTATTACTTGTACGGTGAATAACACGATAATTGTTTCAGTTGGCTCTAAATTAGTGGCAACTAGGAAACCGATATTTGGGTTCGCTAGTGGAGAGCGTTCACCGTTAATAAAGACAGTGCCGTTTATAAATTGTAAACCTGCTGGAATGGTATCTTGTAAAGAAATATTTGAGAGTGAAATTTCGGAAGTATTTGTAATACGCACCGTGTAATCAAAGTATTGGTTTAAATAAGCGGAGCTGACGGAAGCGTTTTTCGTGACTGTTGCAGTTACAAATTGAACTGGTATACGAACAATATTTGAATTAACAATGAAAGTAATAATTGGATCCTGTGGTGTCAATTGAAAAGCAGCGGTAACTGTTGCAGAATTTATAATTGTACTGTTTGAAGGAATAGAAGTTACGAGAACTTGAAATGTTATAGTTGCTACTGTATCTGCAGATAAAGAACCAATATTAATACCAGTGTCTGGACGAACATTTTGAACCGAAGTACCGTTAATTGTTACGCTATTTTCTATAAATGTTGTACCAGCTGGAATGCTGTCTATAACAGAAGTACTGATTGTCGGAATGGGGGAGTGATTAAATACCGCTAATGTGAATGTAATGATATCTCCTATAACGACAATAGATTTGTCAGTTGTTTTTTCAATGCGAACCATCGGATCAATGACTGTCGTTGTAACGGTATTTGTTTGTTTTGTAATTGTAATAGGTGGTTTTGTTGGATCAATGATAACGGTATAGGAAACAGAAGCATCATTATTAATTGTAGATTGAAGAGTAGAAGAAGATATTGTCACTTGGAACGTAATAATAACAGATTCATTAGGAGCAAGATTTCCTAACGTAATACCATTTTCAGGATTTTCATTAGGCTGATTGATTCCGTTAATCGTAACACTATCAGCAACAAAAGTCGTATCTATTGGTACGGTGTCTATGGCAAGAAGGTCTTCAATCGTTACATTACCGCTATTCGTAATCGTAATTGTATACGTTAAAGTTTGACCAGGTAAGGCATTCGTTACATCAACAGATTTTATGGCAATGACATTATCATTTTGGACAGTAGTTGTGACGGTATTTGTTGTAGTCGTATTTGTAACGGGTACGTTATTTGGGTTGACTATATAGTTAAAAGTAGTAATTGCGTTGTTGTTTAGTTCATTTGGTGTTGGAATAGAAGTCACAGTTACTTGGAATGAAACGATAGCATCTCCACCAACAATTATAGTGCCAATTGGTATGCCGCTTACTGGATTCACTCCTGGAAGAGCTTCTCCGTTTACAATGACGCTATTTTCTATAAACGTAGTACCTTGAGGAATAATATCTTGAACGTTTACATCATTTGTTGCAACATTACCGGTTTGATTTAGTGTAATCGTATACGTTAACGTATCACCAACCGTTGCAAATGCAAGGTCAACAGCCTTATTACTATTCAAATTCGCGTGATTAATTTCTGTTGCGGCAGCTGATGAAATAATAGTTTCGGTAATAGGTGGTCGATCTGGTACCGTGTATTCATATTCAATTGTACTCGTGTTAGAGATTGGATTTGTTTGTGGAATCGAAGTAACCCGTACTTGGAATAGAATAGTTGCTGTCGTATTAGGCGGAATGTTATCAATTTGTATACCGTTAAGAGGGTTGTCATTTGGCCGAGCATTGCCGTTCACGATAACACTATTCTCTATAAAGCTCGTATTTGCTGGGATGATATCTGTAACAATAATGTTTTCGACTTGTATATTTCCGTTATTTATGATGGAAATTGTATAAGGGATGATAGTTTGTAAGTCAGCATATTGGATAGGCGTTGTTTTTGTCGCAATTACATTAGCAGAAATAACTTCAGTGAAGGTAATATTGCTAGTCGATATTTGTTCTTCCGCGTTTATTGTATAACGAGAAGTTGATTGATTTTGAACATGGCCGCTAGCAGGAAGAGCTACGACGGTAACAGAAAATGTGACTGGGATAGAAGTGTTAGGAGTAATCGTTCCTACAAGTATACCTGCACTTGGATTGGCGTTAAGCTGAGGAATGTTATTTACTAAAACGCTACCGTCAATAAAAGTTGTTCCATCAGGTATATTGTCTGTAAATACAACAGCAGTGGCATCCGTATTCCCTGTATTCGTTAAAGTTGTTGTATAAGTTAAAATGTCACCAATTGTTACAGAGGTCAAATCAACAGTTTTAAGTGAAACGATATCAGCATCATTAATTTGAACGAAAGTAGTATTGGAAGTAGTAGATTTTTGAATTGGTGCAAAGTCAGGATTGAAAATAAAGTCGTAGACGATGTTTGCAGTATTAGGTGCTGGATTTACAACAGGTAAATTCGTAACGGAAACTTGGAATGTTATTGTAGCTATTTGACCTGCTGCGACATTAGGAATGGAAAAGCCGATATTCGGATCTGCTGCAGGAAGTACAGTATTGTTAACTATTACACTTCCTGGAATAAATACTGTTCCATCCGCTATAGTATCTGTAAAAAAGATGGAGTTAGTTGTAGTCGATCCGTTATTTTGAATGAATACTGTATATTCAATGGTTTCATCAATGTTAGCTAATACAGTATTAGCGGATTTTGTAGCAATAAGAATAGCATCAATAAATTGTATATTTGTACTATTGGAAGATGTCGTTTCTGAAATTGGTGGTGCGCTTGGGTCTGGTTCATACTCATAGTGAATGACTGCGATATTATTAATGTTATTTTGTGGCGGTATAGAGACTACGCTTACTTGAAAAGTAACAATAATTGTATTATTTGGAAGGATAATATCAAGGTTGATACCGGTAATTGGATTTTCATTAGGTCTCGGTATGCCATCTACAAGAATGCTATTTAGAACGAATGTGGTCCCAGCTGCAATTGCGTCAATTAGGAGAGTATTTGTAATAGGTACTGTACCGGCGTTTGTAACTGCGACTGTATATGTGATGATTTGACCAATGCGTGTAATGGATCTATTGGCGGATTTACTGGCACTAACATTTGCCGTCCGCACTTCAGTATTTACTGCATTTGATAACGATCTACGCTGAATAATTGGAGAACTAGGGTCAATTTGGTATTCGTACGAAGTGTCTGAAATATTAATGACTGTATTGCCCTCTGGTATATTTGTAAGTTGTACTTGGAATGAAATAGTGACTGTTTCATTTGGTTGTATCGTGCCGAGAGTTACTCCGTTTTCAGGATTAGCGCCAGGCTGAATTACATTATTTATTGCTAAGCTATCTTCAATGAATATAGTACCTTCTGGAATGTTATCAATGAAAACGGTATTGTTAGCTGGAACGCTTCCTATATTTTGAAGTGTATTTGTGTAGGTAATAATTTGCCCGATTGATACGAAAGTTACATCCGCACTTTTAACAGAAATAATATTTGCATTTTGAAGTGATGTTGTAACGATATTAGAATTTGCAGAACGATTTACTGGTGGGGCTGCAGGAATACTTACATATTGGTAAGTTGCTGAAGATTGATTTACAATTTCGGTTTCAGTAGGTGGATTATTTGTTTGCACTTGAAATAGTATCGTTTTGGAACTGTTTGCTGGAATTGTTCCAATCGGTATTCCGTTTTCTGGATTTACACCTGGCTGAAGGATACCGTTAATTGTGACACTATCGGGAACGAATGTAGTCCCAGCTGGAATAGAATCTGTGAAATTAATATTTATTGCGTCAACATTGCCGATATTTTTTACTTCAGAAATATAAAGTATAGTTCCGCCAATATCAACAGTTGTTGGATTGGATGTTTTTGTAATTGTCAATTGTGCTTGCACGAAATTTGTAATGACGATATTACTAGTAGATGTTTCAGTAATAGGCGGTTGCCCTGGGTCTGGCTGAATTGTATAAGTTGTGTTGGATTGATTTGTAATTGATTCTTGCGAGAATGAATCGTTAATAAGAATTTGGAACGAAATAAGGTGCGTAGCGTTTGCAGCTAGGTTAGGCAAAGTAACACCTACATTAGGATTGGCATCAAGTATAGCTGTTCCGTTAAGTGTAAAACTATTTTCTACAAAGGTAGTCCCTTGAGGGATAGTGTCTGAAAATGTGAGATTCGTAGTTGGGATATTTCCTGTATTTTCTAATGTTATTGTATAAGTCAAAATATCACCTGTTGTTGCTTGTTGTGCATTGACTGCTTTTAAAGAAAGGATAGTCGCATCCGAAATTTGTGTGAAAGCTGGATTCGAAGTAATTGTTCGAGAGATGATAGGAGCAGTTGGATCGGCGATAAAAGTATAGTCAATACGGGCTGTATTAGAAATTGGGTTCACGCTTGGAATAGATTGAACGATAACCTGGAATGTTACAGTGACGATTTCTGACGGTGCGATGGGGTTTAATGGTATTCCTACGTTAGGGTCGGCACCTGGAACGGAAACACTATTAATAGTTACGCTATTCGGAATAAATGCAGTTCCTTCTGGGACCAAATCTGTTAAAGTAACTGTATTTGCAGTAGTATTTCCGTTGTTTTGAACGACTACTGTGTAAGTGATTGTACCGTCAGTAGATTGTACGAGAGAATCTGTACTTTTAATTGCGGATAACGATGCATCAACAACAGCTGTATTAACCGTATTAGACGAGGATGTTGCTGTAACAGGAGGTTGACTTGGATCGACAATATACGTGTAACTTGTAAGTGCTTGATTTATAATCGCTCCTTGCGGTGGAATAGAACTTGCAAGAAATTGGAACGTAATAGTAGCGGAATCACCTGGTGCGATAATACCAACTGGAATACCAAGAGTTGGACTTGCATCTGGAAGTGAAATCCCGTTGAGCGTAACACTATTTGGAACAAATAATGCTCCTTCAGGAACTCCGTTAATGAGTAATACAGAGTTTGCAGGGAAGTTTCCAGTATTCGTTAATGTTGCTGTATACGTAATTACATCTCCGATAGATACGATTGTTCGATTTGCTTGTAAAACAGTTGTAACAGTCGCGTTATTAATTTGTGTTGAAGCGCTATTAGAATTTATCGTACTTGTAACAGGAGGAGAGGCTGGATCAACGATGAATGCGTATTGAATAGATGCTACGTTTGTAATCGGATTTGAAGGTGGGGTTGATGTAACAATGACTTGGAAAGTAACGGTTAAGGAACTACCCGCGTTAACTGTTCCGATATTAACTCCGTTATTTGGATTTGCGCCTGGAAGGCTACTTCCATTTACAGTAAAACTATTTTCAACAAAGGTTGTTCCTGCTGGAACCATGTCTGAGAAATTTACATTCGTAGCGTTTGTATTGCCATTATTTTGAATCAAAACTGTATAAGTGATTGTATCTCCAATATTTGCAAAGGCTGTATTAGTAGTTTTTACAGCTGAAAGTATTGCTGAATTAATAGAGGTAACGAAGACGTTCGTTTCCACATTGCCAGGTTGAGCCTGTAATGCATTGCCTACGTTATATTGGAAGTTAACAAATCCTAAGTTTTGGAGTTCAGGTGTGAGCGTTGTTGGGTTGCTTACAATTTGAACTTGGAATACGATTGTTACGATTTGATTTGGAGTTATTGTATTTATGCCAACGCCGTCAATGATAGAAGCGGATGTTAATGGAGTTCCATCAACAACAACTGATCCTGCAACAAATTGTGTCCACGATGGTATAGGGTCTGAGAATACAACATTGTTAGCTGGGATATTTCCTGTATTCGTAATAGTTGTTGTATACGTAATCGTATCACCAATCGTTGCAAATGCTTTATCTCCTATTTTAATCGTATTTAAAATAGCACTTTCAATTTGTGTTGAAACGCTATTAGAAGTAATGTTTTTTGAAACCGGAGGATTAGCTGGATTAACGATATATTGAAAGCTAACGCTAGCTTGATTAGTAATTGGATTTATAGGCGGAATTTCATTGGCATTAATATGGAATGCTACGATGACAGATTCGTTTGGCGCAATATCACCAATTGGAACGCCTGTAATGATATTTGCATTTGGGATGCTAGTTCCGTTCAGTGTAAAACTATTCGGTTCAAAGGAAGTTCCGTCTGGAATAAGGTCGGTAAAAATAACATTCGTCGCACTAACATTTCCGCTATTTGTAATTGTAACGGTGTAGGTAATATCCTGCCCGATATCTACCGTAGATACATTTGAATTTTTTTGTGCAGTAAGGGTAGCGCTATTAATTTGTGTTGTCGTTGTATTAGATTGATTGGAAGTTGTAATAGGTGGCTGGCTAGGATCAACGACATAATGATATGTGATAGAAGCAGAGTTAGAAATGGGATTAAGTGTTGGAAGTGTAATAACAGTTGCTTGGAATGTAACGATTGCCGCATTACCACCATTAATGGAACCAATATTTACACCAGTAGATAAATCAGCGTTTGGAATGGTTTGCCCATTAACTGTGAAACTATTTGGAACGAAACTTAAATTACTATCAAGAATGTCAATAATAGTTACATCAGTTGCAGTCACATTCCCGGTATTAGGGAGGTTAAGTGTAAATGTTATTGTATTACCAACATCCGCGAAAGTAAGATCTGCTGTTTTTGTGCTAATAATAGTTGCGTTGTTTATTTGAAGGAGTGTAGTGTTGGAAGTAGCTGTACTCGATACTGGCGGATTACCTGGATCAACAGTAAACTCATACGTCGTTGATGCTGTATTTGGTGCTGGGTTACTAGGAGGAATACTGTTCACTGTCACTTGAAAGACGATACTATATATTTCATTTGGTGGAAGTGTTGCAAGTAATACACCTGTATTTGGATTCGCGTTAGGTTGTAAAACGCCATTGACAGTTAATGTGTTAGGAACAAATGTGAGTCCACTTGGTAATACATCTGTGAAAACAATGTTAGTTGCATCGGTATTTCCTACATTGGTAATAGAAGTAGTATAAAAAGCAGTTTGCCCGATATCTGCAAAGGATACACTTTCATTTTTCGTCATGGATAATATGGCTTCTTTAATTTGCGTTGAAACAGGATTGCTAATTGAAGTTTCTGCATCAGGTGGTGAGACTAATTGGTACGATGTTGATGAGAAATTTACAATGGGGTTTTCCGTTGGTAATGACGTTACAGTAACTTGGAACGAAACGGTTACTGTAGTCCCGGCTGTTATAGTCCCAATATTCACACCATTCGATGGATCCGCACCACTTTGAGGAACCCCATTAATAGAGAATGTGTTTGCAATAAAAGTAGTTCCGCTCGGCATTGTATCTGTAAATATAACATTTTGTGCGGATGAGTTTCCATTGTTTGTTAAAGCGACAGTATAAGTGAGTGTGTCTCCAATACGACTAAAGGATTTATCGACTTGTTTTAATGAAAGAATGGTAGCTGTATTAATCGTAGTGAACACTGTGTTTGAAGTAACATTTCTTGAAACAATAGGGGCATTTGGATCAGCGATAAATGTGTAAGAAGCACTAGCGGAATTGGCAATAGGATTTTGAACAGGTGTAGAAGTAGCGGTAACTTGAAATGCTATAGATATTGAGCTGTTAGGAGCAATTGCTCCAATCGTTATACCTGTATTAGGATTAAGACCAATTTGCGTGATGCCATCTATTGTAACGCTATCAGTAATAAACGTTGTACCATCTGGTATAAGGTCGGTGAAAGTAATATTCGTTGCATTTGTATTACCATTATTCGTTAAAATTGTCGTATAGGTAATGGTATCACCTAGCGTTACAATTGTTTGATCAACTGATTTAATCATCATTATCATAGCATCTAATACAGGGTTTGTAACAATGTTTGTTGAAGTAGAAGTAGTAGCAGGAGTTCCGTTTGGATCAACAGTATAAGAATATAAAATTGTATCGTTACCCATAATTGAGCTTGAAGGGGGAACAGAAATCACATTTACTTGGAAAGTAACAGTTACTGTTTCACCAGGAGCGATATTTGGTATATTTACTCCGAGTGCTGGCTGTGCACCAAGCTGCTGGATGCCATTTGTAGTGACCGAATCTGGTACAAAAGTAGTACTAGGAGGAATCGCACTTGTAAAAGTTATATTTGTAGCTGGTGTATTTCCTGTATTCGTAATAGTCGTTGTATACGTAAGTGTATCCCCGACGGAAATAATAGATTTATCAACACTTTTTGTTGTAGTTAATACTGCGCTATTAATGGTCGTTGAAACTGTATTAGATACAGCTGTTTGTAATGCAGAAGGTTGGCTAGGATCAATCACATGTTCAAATTGTATGGAACTAAAATTAGAGATAGGATTTATACTTGGAATGTTTGTAACAAGTACGTTGAGAGAAATAACGGCCGTTCCATTTGGGTTTATATTTCCAATCTGTATCCCGCTAGCTGGATTTCCGATTTGCTGTGTACCAGAATCGTTTGTAAGAGTGCCAGATATGAATGTCGTTCCGTCAGGTAAAATATCTGTGAAAATTATATTTTGTGAAGTGACATTTCCAGGGTTACTTAATGTAATTGTATAAGAAATTGTATCGCCAATCGTTGCGAAAGTTTTATCTACAGATTTGATTGCCACAATTTCTCCGGAATTTATTTGTGTCGCAACGGGATTGGATGTCGTACTTCTTGAAACGAGTGGTAAATTAGGTCCTGTAATAAATTGATAGTCAATGGAGGCACTATTTACAACCGGTGAGTTTGGTCCACCAGGTCCAATTGTGAAAATTGGATTTGGAATACTAACTACTTGAACGCGGAAGGTGACGTTTGTAAAATCTCCTGCAATAATATCCCCAATTGGTATTCCATTCGCTGGATTTACCCCAGGCAATAAAACTCCGCCGACTCGAACGCTATCTTCTATAAATATTGTGTTATTTGGAATAGGATCTGTAAAAATGATATTCGTAGCAGTTGTGTTCCCTACATTTTCTAATAAAACTGTATACGTTAAAAATGAATTTCCAGGTGCTACGTCAGAAAATAGTCGATCCACACTTTTCGTTGCTTGAATAATTGCTTCATTAATTTGAACTAAAGTTGGATTACTTGTAGCTGTTTCTGTCACCGGTGGCTGGGTAGGGTCAACAATGATCAAGTATGTCGTACTGGATTGGTTCAAAGTTGGATTTGTAGCTGGTATTGAGCCAACGATAGCTTGAAAGCTAATTGTTGTCGTTCCTCCAACTGGAATTGAGTCTAAAGAGATTCCGCTATCTGGTCTAAATCCAAGTTGTGGGATGGTATTAATTTGTACGCTATCAGGAACGAATGAAAGTTCAGTTGGTAATATATCGATAAAAACAGGTGTGTTTGCGGTAGTATTTCCGCTATTAGTGAGAGTAGTTGTATACGTAATTGTATCGCCAACAGCGGCAAATGCACTGCTCGCAGTTTTCGTTGCGATAACGGAAGCTGAATTTACTTGCGTAAAAGTTGTATTGGATTGAACTGTTCGTGAAACAGGCGGTTCATTTATATCAACAATAAAGCTATATTGAAGCGATGATTTGTTCGGAATTGGATTAGGGTTTGGAAGCGTTGTGATGTTTACTTGGAAACTGAGTGTAACCGATGCATTTGAATTTAAGTTACCAATATTGATACCGTTTTGTGGATTTGCATTCGGGACGGTTACACCATTTATCTTAAAGCTATTTGGGACAAGGGTAGTACCGTTTGGAATTGTATCTGTAAAAACAATGTTGTTCGCAGTAGTATTTCCTGTGTTTGTAACAGATGAAGTGAATGTAATTGTATCACCAATCGTAGCGAAAGTTGTACTAGCACTTTTATTTATTACTAAAGTAGCGTCAATAATCGGTGTAACTGTTGTGTTTGTAACGGTACTACCAATAGCTGGCGTTTCAGCTGGATTCACTGCATATTCGTAGTTTACAAGAGCATTATTCGTTAAAGTTCCACTAGGTGGAATAGCCAGAATTTTCACTTGGAATGTAATGAAAGTAGTGTTTCCTGGTGAAATATCGTCTAAATGAATCCCTAATGAAGGATCTAATCCAGGTTGGGAAACGTTATTTATTGTAACGGAATTTGGGATGAAGGATGCACCAGGTCCAAGCCCATCTGTTAAAACTGTAGCACTAGCAGGGATATTTCCTGTGTTCGTAACTGCAATTGTATAAGTAACGATATCTCCAATTGTAGCATTCGGTGTGTTCACTGATTTTGTAGCGATAATCGTGGCATTATTGATTTGAGTTGTTATTACGTTACTCAGCGCATTAGCGGATGCTGGAGGTAAGTTAGGATCTATGACATACTGATACGTTGTATTACTTTGGTTCGGGATTGGATTCGGGTTCGGGATAGAATTTACTTGTACTTGGAACGAGATGATCGTATTTGTATTCGGATCTATTGGATCGATTGCAATTCCGCTAGCTGGATTGACATTAGGCAGTGCATTCCCGTTTACAGTAACACTATTAGGAATGAACGATGTCCCGTTTGGGATTACATCTGTAAATATTACATTTGATGCAAGTGTATTCCCGTTATTCGTTAAAGTAGTCGTGTACGTAATAATATCATTTACGTTAGCAAACTGTTTATCTGCCGATTTAGTAGCGGCAATTGAGGCGTTATTAATAGTTGTCTGTACAGTGTTAGAAGCAACCATCTGCATCACAGCGGGTTTGGATGGATCATACGTATATTGGAATGTTGTGCCTGATTGATTTGTAATCGGATTTACAGCAGGGATAGTTGGTACAAAAACTTGGAATGCAACGGTGCGTGATGAATTTGCTCCTATCGTACCAATCGAAATGCCGTTAGCAGGATTTGCATTAGCTATAGGGACATTATTAATCGTTACAGTATTAGGAATGAAGAGGGTACCCGCTGGAATGATATCTGTAAACGTTACATTAGCAGCAGGGATATTCCCGTTATTTGTTAAAATAGTCGCATATAATATGATATCACCGACATCAGCAAAGTTTGTGCTTGTTAGCTTTGTAGCAATGATATTAGCAGTATTAATTTGTGTAGTTACTATATTGCTAGCAGCGTTTCTAACAAGAGCGGGTAAATTTGGATCAACGATAAAGCTATATTGAAGTGAAGCGCTGTTTTGAATTGGATTTGGTGAAGGTAGCCCATTTGCACTTATTTGAAAAACAATCGTTGTAAAACCACCCGAAGGAATGGAGCCGACTTGAAGACCGGTACTGGGATCTGCACCTAGTTGTAAAGCACCACCTATAAAAATACTATTTGGTACGATAGTGGTGCCATTAGGGATTATATCAGTAACAATAACATTATTTGCTGTAGTATTGCCAAGATTAGCTAAAGAAATTGTATATGTGATTGGTTGCCCTACATCGGCGATAGTTAAATCTACTTCTTTGACAATAACTACATTAGCTAAATTAATTTGTGTACTTACAGTGTTACTTACAGATATTTCTATAGTTGGTGGATCTCCCGGATTTAGAATAAAACTATACTGTGTACTAGATGAATTTATCGTTGGGTTTTGTGTTGGTAAAGAGGTGACGGTTACTTGATAAGAGACGGTAAGTGAGCCGTTAGCAGGAATGGAAGGTAGTGGAACACCTATATTTGGATCTGCGTTATTTTGGAGTACACCATTAATAAGAAAAGTGTTTGGAATAAAGGTAGTACCGTCTGGATTTGTATCTACGAAAGTAGGACTATCAGCAGAAACACTTCCTGCATTCGTCAAAGTAACAGTATAAGTTAATATATCCCCTACGGTAGCGAACGCTTGATCCACTGTTTTTGCTGAAATGACATTTGCATCGTTTACTTGAGTAAACGTAGTGGTTGAAGTAGTGTTTTTATTTACAGGTGAAGCGTTTGGATCAACGATAAAGTTGTAGGAGACGAAAGCGCTATTTGAAATAGGGTTTGGATTTGGAATGCTAGTTATTACTACTTGGAATGAAGCTGTAATTGTAGTATTAGCATTGATGCTACCAATATTGATGCTAGCTGGTGTTATGCCCGGCTGAGTAACACCGTTAACTATAACACTGTTCGGTACAAAGGAAGTGCCATTCGCGATGGAATCGGATAGTAATACGTTGTTTGCTGCAACATTTCCATCGTTAGTAAGAGCAAAGGTGTAAGTTAATACATCGCCAACTTCCGCAAACGTCTTATCTACAGATTTATTAGCATGGAGATTTGCTAGTCTAATTGTAGATGTAACAGAATTAGAATTTGCTGTTTTTGAAGTTGGTGGCAGACTTGGATTTACAGTGTAAATGTAAGAGGCAAAAGCGTTATTAAGGATAGGATTTTGTGAAGTAATATTAATAACTGTTACTTGGAAAGAGAGGATAAAAGTAGCTCCAGCAGGAATTGTGCCAATAGGTAAAGCAACGAGAGAATCTACATTTTGCAAAACGCCGTTGAGCGTTACCGAACCTAATGTTAATATCGTTCCATTTGGAAGTGGATCTGTTAGTTGTACGTTATTAGCGGCTGTATTTCCACTGTTTGTAATAAGAATTGTATAACCTATCGTTTCACCAATTGTGGCAAATTGTTTGTTAGTTAATTTTGTTAATGTTACATTCGCATTGTTAATTTGAGTGGAAACGAGATTAGAAGAAATGTTTTTTGTAACGGGTGATTGGATAGGATTGACGGTATATTGATAAGAAGCATTTGATCCATTAGATACGACATTTGACGCGGGTATTGTGTTTATTACTACTTGAAATGTAACATTTTTTGTTGTGCCGCTTGGGATGGATCCAATGTTCACGCCGTTAGCGGGATTTGCGCCCACTTGTGTAGTGCCATCTATTGTTAAACTGTTTAAAACAAAAGTTGTTCCAGTAGGAATGACATCTGTAAAAATAATATTGTTCGCATTTGTATTACCTGTACCTGTAAAAGAAACGGTGTACGTTAGTGTATCACCAATATCTGCAAAATTTTTATCTACTGCTTTTACCATTGTTACAGTAGCGTTATTCACTTGAGTAGATACGATATTTGTCGTATCAGTCCCACTTACTGCAGGTTGATTTGGTATAGGAATATATTGATATGTTGTTGTTCCACTATTTAATATTGGATTTGTTTGAGGGATAGAAGGAACGAGCACTTGGAATGAAATAGTAGTAGTGGAATTTGCGGCAATCGAACCAATTGATATACCATTAGCGGGATTCGCTCCAGCTTGAGTAACTCCGTTAACAGTTACACTTCCTGGAATGAAAGTAGTTCCGCTAGGGATTGGATCCGTATATATAACGTTCGTTGCAGCGATATTTCCTATATTAGCTAAGGCAATACTGTAAGTTAATGTTTCACCAATATCGGTAAAAATTTTGTTGACTGATTTTGTTCCATTAATATCTGCCAGGTTAATTTGTGTCCCAGCAGAATTGCTTGTTGCAAGACCGTTAAAGGTTGTTCCTCCGGCGATAGGTGTATATTGAAATGTAATATTAGCGGTATTAGAGATAGGGTTTTGACTTGGAAGAGAAACGACAGTAGCTTGGAAAGTTACTGTACGAGAAGCACCATTATTGATTGTTCCAAGAGATATACCAGCGGCGGGATTTGCGTTTGTTTGCGGGACATTATCTACTGTTACAGTGCCAGGTATAAAGGAAGTCCCGTTAGGGAGAATGTCTGTAAAGGTAACATTATTCGCCGGAAGAAGTCCGGTGTTAGGGATCGTAACTGTATAAGTGAGAATATCTCCAATTGCAGCAACACTTTTATTCACGCTTTTCGTTGCTTGTATAGTAGGTGAATTTATGTTGATTTGTAAACCGACTGTATTTAACATATACGCATCTCCGTTAGTTGTTAAACGGATTGCGGCGGACACTTGTGAGTTTGTTAAATAAGGAGAAATATCAATAGAAGTAATATCCCAGCCCTGTCTCCCAGCGGAGATGTTTGTGCCTGTAGAAGCACTTTGATTTCGCGTTCCAAATGTCCCAGTTGTATCTAAGTTTCCAGCAGCATTATTAATTTGAGAACCGAAGAAGTTATTTACAGCATTATTTGGCCCAGATAAAGCATTTAATGAACTGAAATTTGGTCCAAATAATGCTTGATCCCCGGTTAAATCTGCATCTCCTTCAGTGGAGCTTAAGAATAATCTCCCGCTTACAGGTCCTCCTGCGGGTGTTAAAAATCCTGAAACAGCTACATCTGCACTACCAGTATCAGCAGAAACACGGTTACCAGCTACGTAAATGGTTAAGTTTCTTGCAGGCAATGTTCCGTTTTGATAAGCGACAATGAGTGTCCATCCAGCCGAGTTAATAGATCCATTTGAAGCATCTAAAGGATCAACAAGTCCAGGGACAGCTCCTGTAGTATAGGAACCAGAACCTCCCGCTTGAATAAGAGTTGTTACGTCTGCTGAACGAGTATAAAAGCCAAATGTAATAGAGTTTGAAACGAATGTTTGATTTGAAGCTGTAACAGCTGAAGGAGTAATTGAGTATGTTGAAACGGGTGTCGTAAATGAAACGGGATTTCCTAGAACACTTGTAATATTTTGATCGCGAGTTAAATAATTTCCTCCCCATATGAGTTCTGCGTAAAGAATAGTACTGCCAGCAGGGATATTTAAAATAGCGGTAGAACTATTTTGTGTATAGTTTAATGTTGTACCAGCAGGAAAAGTAGGAACTTGTAAAGCTGTATTCGTAGTTACGAACGCACCAATGGCCCCGATTGTACCAGCACGGTTTTGATTACTAATTTTACTTAAGCCTAAAGTATTACCTGTAATAGCGAGTGCGCCGTTAGTGGTGGTAGAAAATCGATTCGTAATGGGCATGTTGTCACCTCATTTACAATATAGTCTTGGTCAAAATAACATATGTGTGTGACAAATAAAGGGAAACATGTACAAGTTGATTTAGTAATAATGATTTAAATGTCTAGATAAGGGGATGGAGTATGATTGAATTGGAAATTAGGGTGGAGCGTCTTAGGAAAGAACAAATAGGCGATATTGTAGCGTTATCTTCTTATATTGGCTGGGATTATAACAGAGAAGAAATTGAAGCAGTTTTTAACTCAGGTATTGTATACGGCGTCTGGAATGAGAGAAAGGAACTTATTGCTAGCGCAGCAATTATATTATACGGGGAGGCGTTGGCATCTATTGGAATGGTAATTGTACATCCAGATTATAAGGGGAGAGGGATTGGAAAGATGATAACGAATTCATGTATGAATAGCGTATCAGCTCAAACTCCATGTATGCTTATTGCTACGGATGAAGGGAAGCCCTTATATGAAACATTAGGATTTAGGGTAGTAAGCTATGTTTCTAAATATATTTGTAACTCGTACAATGCGAATCATAAATGTGCAGAAAATGAAGAATATATGATGGTTTATAAAGAGAGTGATTTAGAAGGAATAATAAAAATAGATAAAGGCGCATTTGGGACAAGCCGAAACGAGTTTTTAAAACAAAGAATTATGCAAAGTGAGCAGTGTGTCGTTGTAAAGGATACGAAAGAAAATGTAGTAGGATACGGTATAAGTATACAAACGCCAGAAAATAAAATAATAGGACCAGTCGTTGCTAAAAATAATGCGATGGCGATGAGAATGGTACATGATTTAGCAAGAGGGCATAATGGAAAATTAAGAATGGATGTACCAGAAGGAAAGAACGATTTCATGAAAGAATTAGAGATTGCTGGTTTTAAAAAGGTGAATACACCACCAATTATGATGAAAAATAGTAATCGGTTAATAAAAAGAAATAGTGAACTATATAGTATTGCAGCACAAATTTTTGGATAAAGAAAGAATCCTTTTAAATGAAGGATTCTTTTTTGAGCTAATTTAATCACGATATTGGTCATGAGTTGGCTGAAAGAGGTCTTCCTCGATATCTCTCACCATAGAAAAATGATCAACGTTATAATGACCGTGTAAAGTTTTATTGTGATGAGCAATAATTTGCTCTGCAGATAATACGTTAGAATCAGTTGTGGAATGACCGTTTTTAATTAATGTAACATCAAATCCTTGTACAGTCGCAGTTCTAACTGCGGTGTCGATACAATGCTCTGTTTTACATCCACCGATAACGATATGGCCAATTTTCTCTTCTTTTAAAAGTTCAAGTAAAGAAGTGCCGTAGAATGAATTGGTTGCTGCTTTATTAATAAAGATTGCAGACTGAGGTACTTGAATTTGATTATGTACTTCAAATCCTTCTCCGCTGCCAGAAGCAACATCGATATCTCTTACGAAAACAATAAGAGCATTGGAATCTATTGCTTTCTGCATGGCTGTATTTAGTGTAGATAATAGCTCGATTTTACGAAAAACTTCATTTTCTTGCTCATTTCCATCAATTAATTCTTGTTGAGCGTCGATAATTAATAGTGCTTGTTTCATCGTGTCTCCCCTTTAATATGAAATAAGTTCCACTGTACATATTCCTTCAGATTGTTAGGAAATCCTCCATTGCAAGCGAATTAGAAGAGCGATTTACAAAGTTGTCAAAGAAATTTCATTCTCATAGCGTGTAAAAACATGTATGATAGGAGATGGAGAATTTTTGAGTAGGTGGGAATAACATGCAAACAGTAGAAGATTATCTTTCATTCTTACATACGAAAGGATTTAAATTATCAGAGGAAGCACAAGGGTTTATTATGTTCGGACAAGGATATACTGGTGCGTCTGATGGGATTGTGAACGCAGCAATAGAAGCGACAATTAAACATCAATTGCAGTTTGATGGTAGTTATTTCGTTGCGTTATTAGAACGATTGAAAGAGGAAGAAATTACAGATAAAAAAAGCGCTAAGGCTTTTATGCGGAAGTTACAAGCATAACTTCACGCAGCCTGCGCTTCTTTTTTTGTTTTGGAAGGCCATTCAACAAAAATCATGCCCAGGAAAATACATAGACATCCGATAATAGCAGAAATAGAAAGTTGTTCATTCGCAACGAGAACGCCTGTTAATGCAGCAAAAACGGGTTCCATTGCGAAAATAATTGCTACTCTCGTTGGAGAAGTGTGCTTTTGGGCCGATGTTTGAATGAAAAAAGCAATAGATGTTGCAAACAGGGCAGTTAGAAAGAGTGCGAATAAAAAAGATTGATTCGTCCATAGTGATACTGAAAATAATTTTTCCCAATCTTCAAACAAGAAAGCGCAAATAGAAGAAAATATACCAACAGCTAATACTTGAGATGTGCTTAATAATAAAGGTGATATTTTCTTAGAAAAGAAGCCGTTAATAAGAATATGGGCAGCGAAAGCGATTGCACAACCGAGAACAAGTATATCTCCTATATTTAATTGGAAAGAATCAGCAACTGTTAATAAGTATAAACCTGCTGTTGCTACAGCAATACCAAGTACGATAAAAATGGTAGCTTTTTGTTTTAAAAAGATAAAAGACAAAATTGGTACCATAACGATACTAAGCCCTGTTAAGAAACCTGCTTTTGAAGAAGTTGTATAAAGTAAGCCAAATGTTTGTAATACATAGCCAACACATAAAAAGAACCCAACGATTAATCCAGCGAGGCTACTCTGTTTTATATCTTGTTTTGAAGTGTTTTTTGAGAAAATCATTTGAACGAATAATAAAATAATTCCAGCGAATAAAAAGCGAATACCATTAAAGGTAAATGGACCAACGAAAGACATAGCATTTTGAACGACAACAAACGTAGCTCCCCAAATAAAAGAGACAAATAATAAAGCAAGAGGAGCAATCCAATCTTTTTTCACACTCATACCCCCGTTAATTTTGTAATATAGCTTTTCTAGCTAATTCATCAGCTACTTTATTTTGACTACTTGGAATCCACTTAATAAAAAAGAGATCGAAGTTTTTTATGTACTGTAGTGCTTCATCTAAAAGAGGTGCAAATATTTTATTTTTTGCGTATTCCTTTTCAACAGCCCGTTCGACAAGCTGGGAATCTGTACGAAAAGAGACAGTGCTATAATTATGCTCGATGCAATATTTTAATGCTAGAAGTAAAGCGCGGTATTCTGCTTCATGATTGGACATTGTTCCAAGTGGTAATGATAATTGTACAGGTGGCTGAACGCCTTTAATAAACACTCCTGCACCAGAAGGACCAGGATTTCCTTTTGATGCACCATCAATATATACTTCAATCAAAATGAGAAACCTCCAAATTATAAGGTTATCCCCTACTTAAATATTTTTTTGAAGTAGGGGATAGAGTAGTTATCCGATTGTGATGCTGTAACGACATGTAAATGTTTCATTCGCTTGTAAAGATTGAATTCCCTTTTTGTCCTTGAAATCTTTTGCTGGATTTACTTCATCAGCGATTCCATACCAAGGTTCAATACATAAGAAAGGTGCGTTATCCCCTGGTGTCCATACGCCGACAAATGGGAAGCCATCAAATTCTACTTTTACAAATTTATTATGTTTATGAGAACGAATCGAAATTTCATTCGTATTCATATTTTCAAAGATAAGCGCATCATTTTTGAATAAATCATATGTAAGTGGCAATTCAGTTGTATTTTCAGCGATTAATTGCTTTTTGTTTGAAAGGTAAGGTCCTTCTAATACGCTTGTTTCTAAGCGTTCCGAACCATTAAACGATAAGTGATAATCTGTAAATGATTCACCATCCAATAAAGGGAAGTTGAATCCAGGATGTGCCCCAATTGAGAAGAACATCTCTTTAGAAGTAGGATTGTTTACTTCATATGTTACATGAACGCTTTGTCCTTCTAGCTCATAAGAAATGAGTAATTCGAATTCGTATGGGTATTTTTTTAACGTTTCTTCATTATTAGTAACGATATAAGTGATCTTTGTTTCACTTTGTTCTTTCACAGAGAAAGTAAGATCACGAGCGAAACCGTGTTGTGTTAATGAATATGGTCTACCGTCTACGTAGTATGTATTATCTACTAATCGGCCGACAATTGGGAACAAAATTGGTGCACGGCGTCCCCAATATGTAGAATCACCTTGCCATAAATATTGTGTGTTGTCTTCTTTTAAGCGAACGCTTTGTAATTCTGCACCTTTGTCAGAAATGGAAACGATCACTTTTTCATTTTGGATTGTTGCTATCATGAAGTGAAACCTCCTAAATCTTTCATATGTTTCATTATACGTTGTCTAAAAGAAAAAAGGTAGTTCATGATAGGAATCTATTGACGAAAGAGGGGCTACCACGTAAAATATAATCTTGTTGCTAAAAAAAAGAATAACGTGGTTCGAAACCATCCCACGTAAAAAAACTAAGGAGATTTTGTCATGAATATTAGAACTTTAGTCGGCAATGGTATTTTAGCGGCATTATATATTGCTGTTTCTATGCTTATTCAGCCATTTGGCTTTACGAATGTACAATTTCGTATTTCAGAGATGTTTAATCATCTCATTGTATTTAACAAGAAAGCAATTTACGGAATTGTATTAGGTGTATTTTTAACGAATCTCTTTTTCTCACCTATGATCGCTTATGATTTAGTATTTGGAGTAGGGCAATCTATTCTTGCATTAGTTGCAACGATTATTTCTATGCGATTTATTAAAGGTGTTTGGGCTCGTATGATTTTTAATACGGTTATCTTTACGATTACAATGTTTATGATTGCAATTGAACTTCATCTTGCATTGGGTTTACCATTTATGTTGTCTTGGTTAACATGTGCAGTCGGTGAATTTGTTGTAATGGCCATTGGTATGCCTGTAATGTACTGGATTAATAAGCGAGTACAATTTGAAAGATTTATGTAATAGATGAAAGAGCTATTCCTATAGGGATAGCTCTTTTTGTATGTAATCATATTGAATATAATGCTGTGACTCTAGATAAAATATAATAAAATAAAGTGAGGCTTTCATTAGCTGGCTACATATAAGAAGTCTTATATAAGGGGAATCTAGTATGAAATATAAAATTCATTGGTTGTATAAAACGAAGCGAGGATTGCAGACGGAATTAACAACAGATTATATGAACATAGAAGAAATACTTCAATTTGCAGAGGATTTTGAGAAAACAGGAAGAGCTAAGGAACTTTTATTTTACGATGAAATGGATGCAGAATGGTCATTAAAGGAAATGAAAAAACTGAGTAAACAAGTAGAGGAAGAGCCCCAAGAAATACTCGTTTATTTTGATGGGGGGTATGATGTGCAAACGAAAGAAGCTGGCGTTGGTATATGTGTGTACTATAAAAAAGGAAATACAAACTACCGCATTCGCCGCAATGCATATATAGAAGGTATAGATGATAATAATGAAGCGGAATATGCATCACTATTATACGGTATGAATATACTCGAGGAATTAGGGATTAAATATGAAGCAGTTACACTTCGCGGAGATTCTCAAGTTGTATTGCAGCAATTGGCGGGAGAATGGCCTTGTTATGATGAGCATTTAAACCATTATTTAGATCAAATTGAACAAAAGGCGAAGCAAATGAAATTAAAACTTGTATGTGATCCGATATCTAGAAAACAAAATAAAGAAGCACATCAATTAGCAACGCAAGCATTAGAAGGGACAGTCATTGATAGTCATAAAGAAATAACCGAATAGAGAGGTGCAAAGGTGGATAAAAAGCAACTCATTACAGAGGTAAATGACTTATTAGAAACATATTGTGAAGGATGTTTCTTGCGAGAACATAATCGAAAGACAAATAGTAAATATTATGCACATTCATTTTGTATAAGACAATGTACAGTTGGAGAAACATTGAAAAAGTATGGAGAACAGTTGTCATAAAAAAACATCCAGAGAAAATTCTCTGGATGTTTTTTAGTGCTTTGCTTCGTTTAATTGCTGCTCGCATTTGCTTAGTTTCTTTTCCTCGTTCATTAAAAATGGTTCATCTAAATCTACTGCAACAGATTTCATAATTTCAAGCTGTGAGCGAGCTGCTTCTACTGCAGTAGTGGCATGCTCTAATGTGTCTGGATCCATTGAAATTGTTGCAGAACCTACCATCTTTTGTGCTGTTTCTACACGGAATTTTACTTCTTCAAAATCATTTACTTCTGATCCCATTAATAATTCCTCCTTTGTATAGTGCGCATTTTACATAGTTTTTGCTCTGTAAAACGGAAATATACAAAGGAATAACAAAGAAGGTTACCAAGTAAGGTAACCTCCTGTTATATGTTGGATTAAAGTTTTACTACGTTAGCAGCTTGAGGTCCACGGTTACCTTCAGTAATGTCGAAAGATACTTCTTGACCTTCTTCTAAAGCTTTGTAGCCGTCTCCTTGAATAGCAGAGAAATGTACGAATACATCGTCAGCGCCTTCCATTTCGATAAATCCAAAACCTTTTTCGTTGTTAAACCATTTTACTTTTCCTTGCATGTTACAATTCCTCCTAAAAGCGTTTACTATTTTCATTTAGTGAAATTCATTTAAAGAAATAATATAAACTAAAAATGCTATATTCTTGAATATTCTGCTAAATGATTAATTTAAATATACACGAATTGGGAGAATTTAGTCAAGTAAGCGGTTTTATTTTTTATATTTTTAAATAATTTTCCAATCAAATTTTTAAATAGGTATAGGACAGGCCGAGTATGTAATATTCTTAATTGAATGCTATACATAACGAGGTGAAAGAATGAATAGGTCGTACTTATTAGATAATGAAGGAATGAGAACGAGAACCGACATACCGGATTGGGTTGCAAAAGAATTTGAGATTTTTTCAAGTGTCGTGTTAGAACCAACTTTTCCATGTTATTTCGGTTTAACAGCTTTGAAAAAGAATGAACTTCGTTATTCATTTCTTTCTCATAATGATTGGAGTCATTTGCCGCATACAATGTTATCTTTTTTAGAGTTAATGAAAGAGAGGCCGATTGTAAGAAGGGGCTTTTTCCTTTTTGTAGAACCGGAATGTGAAGAACGATCACTCGAATATTACCGTGATTCCTTTTGGAAAGTGTTACAGTATTTACATGAAAACGATAATCAAGCATGGCCAAAGCAAATTCCTGAAGATCCAGACCATTATTTATGGGAATTTTCATTTTGTGGTGAGCCAATATTCGCATTTGGAAACGCGCCAGCTTATAAACAGCGAAAAACTAGACATTTAGGGAATTCTCTCGTTATTGGGTTTCAGCCACGCACTATTTTTGATGGATTAGAGGGGGATCGTCCTAAAGGAGCATATTCAAGACAAATGGTCCGTGAGCGAGTTGAAAAGTGGGATCAATTGCCGAAACATCCTAACATTAGTCATTATGGTGACCCAGAGCATCGTGAATGGAAACAATATTTTATAGGAGACGATGTAGAACCAATAAAAGGGAAATGTCCTTTTCTTCATAGGATAGAAAAGTAAGAGCCATCACCTAGATGGCTCTTTTGTATATTTTGGATAAAAAAGGGTATTTTATTATGAAAGCTAGTCTATTTTTTCAAATTACATCATTAACTAGTAGTAAAGAGAGTAGAAAGGATAGAGCGATGATTGGAGCAATTATTCAGCAAATCGTATTAGGTATTTCATTAGCTGCGCCAGTAGGGCCGATTAATATTGAAATGTTAAAACGAGGAATTGAACGTGGGTTTTGGCATGCTTGGGTTGTTGGAATTGGTGGAATGACTGCAGATGTTTTATTTATGCTTCTCATTTATTTCGGTTTATCTTCTGTGTTTATGTATACATATGTACAAGCCTTCATGTATTGCACGGGTTTTTTCTTGTTATTTTATTTAGGATTTCAAAGTGTAAAACAAGGAATTTCCCACTCAAACATGGAATATAAAAAAGAAGAGGTAGGTGGTCTTAAGCAATCGTTTATGGCAGGATTTTTAATTGCGATATCCAATCCATTAAATCTTGTTTTTTGGTTTGGTATATACGGAAGTACACTTAGCTCATTACTTACGAAGGTAACGAAACAAGAAGCTTTTTTGTACAGTCTTTGCATTATTGCAGGTATTATTTTATGGAATTTAAATATTGCTTTTTCTGTACATTTTGGAAGAACTTTATTAAAACCAAAAGCGCTTGGCTACATAACAGCCGGAGCAGGTATTATTTTAGTAGGTTACTCTATACATTTTGCATACAAAGCTTTACAGTTGTTCACATAAGATTGAAGGGGAGATTTTTATGTATCGAACCACTATTGACGGAAAAGAAATTATAATTACGTTAGCGCCAAAAATCCGAAAAGAAATTACTGATAGAAATCCACTATATGAAGCAGTATTTCATAATGCTGCAAGATTGCTACAAACAAAGCAACCGACGTTTGCAGTAAATCATCAAATATTTGGTCTCATTATTGGAGAAGTGCAAAGAGGAGAAGTAACAGTGTTTGCAGTGGAACATATTATTCCAAAGCAAAATATATTTGGACCAAACAATTTTTTCTCGACAATAGAACAGCAGGCAAATTTGTAAAGTGAATAGAATAAGAATAGAAAAGAAATAGTCGTAACGATATGTTGCGGCTGTTTTTTTGGAAAAGGGGGAAACAAGATGAAGAAAGTGGGGAAAGAGTTCTTTTTACAATATGATATCGTCATTATGTATAGCATTCTATTTATTTTCATTATTATTTTAAAAATGCAATTTTTAACGTGGTTTGGCATGTTAGCATGTATGTTTGGAATTGTTTTCTATACACTGAATGAATATATGACACATCGTTTTTTATTCCATATAAAGCCACCTAAAAACACATTTCTATTAAAAATGTTAAGAAGATTACATTATGATCACCACGTATATCCAGATGATTTAAAACTTTTGTTTTTACCTGTATGGTTTAGTATACCTAGTTTTACTATATATTTACTTATAGCATATGGTATTACAAAAAGTCTTACTATTACACTTTCATTTGGAATCGGAATGATTATTATGCTGCTCGTTTACGAATGGAAACATTATATTGCCCATAGACCGATTCGTCCCGTCACTAAGTTTGGAAGATGGCTAAAAAAACAACATATATTACACCATTATAAAAACGAAAAGTTTTGGTTCGGTGTTTCAAATCCAGTATTCGATTTTATATTTGGAACACTTAAAGACGGAAAAGAGGTTGAGTTAAGCGAAACAGCTCGTAATTTAGAAAAGGAAAAAAAGACAAAAGTAGTGCGTTAAGCACTGCTTTTGTCTTAATGAGGAAAAAATAAGTAAGGTGTCACTTTATGTTGAAAAAGTATATTAAAAATTTAGGGGAAATTGCCGAAAAATGTCTATCAAAAAATCTTTGCATGAATGCACGGATTGTCTACAATAAGTATAAGTTTCTGAATATTTATAAAATTTAGTCTTTAGGTATGCAAGGGGGAATTGCATTTCAAGTAAGAGAGGGGATCGGTTAATGAAACGAGATGATACGTCAGCACGTAAGTTGCAAAATGAGGTGAATTATACAGAGGTCGTTCAGTCGGAAGAATTTCAATTGTTATTAAATACGAAAAAGAAGTTTATCATTCCAATGAGTATTTTCTTTTTTAGTTTTTTTATCGCATTACCTATTTTAACATCGTATTCAAAGGTGCTCAATACACCTGCATTTGGTGACGTTACATGGGCGTGGGTATTTGCTTTTTCCCAATTTATCATGACATGGGCACTATGTATGATTTATAGCAAAAAAGCAGAATCATTTGATGAAATCTCCCGAAAAATTCTGCAAGATATGCAAAAAGGGAGGGGCTGAACTTGAATACTACTGCGTTTGCACTATTTTTAATTATTGTTCTTGGTACGCTTGTCATAACCTATTTTGCATCGAAAAAAACGAAAAATGCGAGTGAATTTTATACGGCTGGAGGGGGATTAACTGGTTGGCAAAATGGTCTGGCCATTGCTGGAGATTATATGTCTGCTGCTTCATTCCTTGGTATAGCCGGAGCAATCGCATTAACTGGGTTTGATGGATTCTTTTATAGTATCGGTTTTTTAGTTGCTTATTTAGTTGTACTATATCTTGTTGCAGAACCGCTTAGAAATTTAGGAAAGTACACTTTGGCGGATATGATTGCAGCACGCTTTGATGCGAAAAAAGTTCGCGGAGTCGCAGCTCTTAATACGATGACGATTTCTATCTTTTATATGATTGCACAATTAGTTGGCGCGGGTGCACTTATTAAATTATTATTAGGAATTGAATATACGACATCTGTATTAATCGTTGGAACACTTATGACGGTGTATGTTATTTTTGGTGGTATGACAGCAACGAGCTGGGTACAAATTGTAAAGGCTGTATTACTTATGGCTGGTACGTTTATTATTTCTGTTATCGTTTTCGCAAAATTCAACTTCAGCGTGACTGAAATGTTCGCTCAAATGAAAACAGCTACACCATTAAAAGATTCATTTTTAAATCCAGGTGTAAAGTATAAGGATGGTCTTGATACACTTTCTTTAAATTTAGGACTAGTACTTGGTACAGCTGGATTACCACATATACTTGTCCGCTTTTTTACAGTACGTGATGCAAAAACTGCACGTCAATCTGTCGTATATGCGACGTGGTTAATTGGTGCATTTTATATTATGACGATTTTCTTAGGATTTGGTGCGGCGGCTTTTGTAGGAAATGAAGCGATTATTAAAGCGAACCCAGCTGGTAATATGGCGGCACCTTTATTAGCAAAAGCGTTAGGTGGAGATTTCTTATTTGCTTTCGTATCAGCAATTGCTTTTGCAACAATTTTGGCTGTAGTGGCAGGTCTCGTATTAACGGCAGCATCAGCATTCGCTCATGATTTTTATAATGAGATCATTCGCAAAGGGAAATCAACAGAAAAAGAGCAAGTATCTATGGCTCGGTATGCATCTATTGGCGTAGCGATACTATCTATCATACTTGCATTATTTGCCCAAACATTAAACGTAGCATTTTTAGTATCATTAGCATTTGCAGTTGCAGCGAGTGCAAATCTACCAGTGATTTTATTTACAATATATTGGAAGCGTTTTAATACAACGGGTGCTATTTCCGGTATGATTGTAGGGCTCGTATCAGCAATTGTTCTCGTAGCGTTGAGTCCGAATGTTTGGAACCCTGTAGCTGGAAAAGCTATTTTTGTTGGGGAAGCGATATTCCCATATACGACACCAGGAATTATTTCAATTCCGCTCGGATTTCTTGCAGCATATTTAGGAACTGTTTTATCTAGTAAGAAAGAAGATGCAGCGAAATTTGATGAAATTCTTGTGAAATCTAATACTGGTCACGGTATTAGTGATGCGTCTTCACATTAAATAAAAGAGGAGCTTTTCGATAGATAAGAAAAGCTCTTTTTTCTTTTGTCATTTTCTTGTAAATATTACTGATTTGTAAGTAGGATTTGTCTTAATTTTGTGGAATGAAAATAGCAGGGAGAAATTTAAGTCATCATGGCACCAGCGCAGCTTTTGTGAAAAATAAGTTGTTATGGAAGGTGGAAGTAATGATGAAAACGAAGCAAACTGATGAATTATTAGCAAAAGATGAGCAATATGTTTGGCACGGAATGCGTCCCTTTAGTCCAAATAGTACAATGGTAGGGGCAAAAGCTGAAGGGTGCTGGGTTGAAGATATACAAGGAAAAAGATATTTAGATGGTATGAGTGGTCTTTGGTGTGTGAATAGTGGATATGGAAGAAAGGAGCTCGCAGAAGCGGCTTATAAGCAATTACAAACATTATCATACTTTCCGATGTCACAATCTCATGAACCAGCTATAAAGCTTGCTGAAAAGTTAAATGAGTGGCTTGGGGGAGAGTATGTTATTTTCTTCTCAAATAGTGGTTCAGAAGCGAACGAAACAGCTTTTAAAATAGCAAGGCAATACTATGCGCAAAAAGGTGAACCACATCGTTATAAATTTATGTCACGTTATCGTGGGTATCACGGGAATACAATGGCGACAATGGCAGCGACGGGACAAGCGCAGCGTAGATATCAATATGAGCCGTTTGCTTCAGGCTTTTTACACGTAACACCACCGGATTGTTACCGTATGCCTGGGATTGAAGGGCAGCATATTTATGATGTAGAATGTGTGAAAGAAGTCGATCGTGTTATGACGTGGGAATTAAGTGAAACAATTGCCGCTTTTATTATGGAACCAATTATTACAGGTGGGGGCATTTTAATGCCACCACAAGACTATATGAAAGCTGTTCATGAGACGTGTCAAAAACACGGTGCCTTGCTTATTAGTGATGAAGTGATTTGCGGCTTCGGTCGTACAGGAAAAGCATTTGGATTTATGAATTATGATGTGAAGCCAGATATTATTACGATGGCAAAAGGCATTACGAGCGCATATTTACCATTATCTGCAACAGCTGTGAAAAAAGAAATATATGAAGCATTTAAAGGGCAGGGAGAGTATGAATTCTTCCGACATATTAATACATTTGGTGGAAATCCAGCAGCTTGTGCATTAGCACTTAAAAACTTAGAGATTATGGAAAATGAAAATTTAATCGAGCGATCTGCGCAAATGGGTTCCCTTTTATTAGAGCAACTAAAAGATGAAATTGGAGAACATCCGCTTGTTGGGAATATTAGAGGAAAAGGTCTATTAGTTGGAATCGAACTAGTAAATGATAAAGAGACGAAAGAGCCAATTGATAACGACAAAATTGCAAGTGTCGTAAATGCTTGTAAAGAAAAGGGCTTAATTATAGGACGCAACGGTATGACAACAGCAGGATATAATAACGTCTTAACATTAGCACCGCCGCTTATTATTTCAAGTGAAGAAATTGCCTTTGTTGTTGGAACGTTGAAGACGGCGATGGAACGTATTTAATAAATAGAGAGAGGAGCGAGCTGTAATATAAGGCTCGCTTTTGTTTAGTAGGAGGGGACTTTTAATGGAGAAATATGATCCGAACAAACATTATCACATCGGATATTATGAAGATGGATATGATTTAGAAGTGACGGCGTACAAAAGAATAAATGAACCAGTTTGGGATGCTTATCTTCCGCACTATGAGGTAGACGGTTTTTATAAGAAAGTGGAGGAAATGAAACTAGGCGAATATATAGATGATTATGGCATTAAGGTGTATTCATTTAGTAATGATATCGATGATGAAGAAGCACGAATTATTTTTGAAAAATGGTTAAAAAAGAACGAGATTGTTTAAGGGTAAAACAAAAAGGAGATTGCTATTTTATAAGATAGCAATCTCCTTTTATTATAGTAAACTTATTTACTTGCTTTCATTCATTGCTTTATCTTTAGCACCAAAAGTGTATTTTAACATTGGTGGTGTAATCATTGTAGTTAAAATAACGACAATAACGATTGCTGTAAAGTAATCTTGTGCTAATAGACCTGAAGAGAGTCCTGTTCCTGCGATGATAAGTGCAACTTCACCACGAGAAACCATACCAGAACCGATAATTGCAGAAGACTTTGCATCAAATCCAGTCATGCGTGCACCAACACCACAACCAATTAGTTTTGTTAATACAGCGATTACTGTTAATGCTAGGATGAACCAAATTTGATTGCCAATACCGTCAAATGTAATATTCATACCGATACTAACGAAGAATACTGGAACGAACATAGCGTAAGCAATTGGTTCTACTTTCTTTTCTACTTCATGTTTGTAGTTTGTTTGAGAAATTGCAATACCAGCAGCGAAAGCACCGATAATACCAGCAATTCCTAATAATTCGCCGAAATATGCGAATGAGAAACAGATGATAAGAGCTGCGCTCACGATAGACTCAGATACGCGTAGTGGTGATAACCAGCGCATAATCACTGGTACACCTTTCCATCCGATTAAAATAATAGAAGCGAAGAATACTACTTTCTTCAAGATAATCATTGTTAAGTTAACATCATCTGTGCCTAAGAAGCTCATTGCGAATGCTAATAAAATAACAACAAGAATATCATCAAATACAGCGGCTCCAAGCATCGTCGTACTTTCACGTGTTTTCATTTTACCTAAATCACGAAGTGTTTGAACGGAAATACTAACACTTGTCGCGCACAGAAGTAACCCTAAGAATACAGCGTTTCCTTGTTCCATTCCCATAACAAGACCGGAAACGTAACCACCTACGAATGGAAGAATGATACCCCCGAGTGCAACTGCTAAAGAAGAATTGCGATTTGCGTTTAATTCATCTAAGTCTGTTTCAAGTCCTGCCATAAACATTAAAAGAATAACACCGACATTACTTAATTGAGTTAGAAGCTCTGAATTTTCAATCCAACCTAATATAGCTGGGCCGATAACGATACCGACAATTAATTTACCTAGCACAGAAGGTTGACCTAATCTAACACTAAGATCACCAGCAAGCTTTGTACTTAATAAAATAAGTGCAATTTGAAAGAAAAATTCGAATTCCATCTGATCCTCTCCTCGTCATTTTTAATTTTATCATACGATTTCTCGGAATTTGCCTAATGAAAATATGTAAAACCCATTAAACAAAAGGGTCTGATTACAAGTTCTTTTGAACTTGTAATTTGAACCTGTAATTAATATATAATAGATTTTATAAAAAATCAATGAAAAAATGGGAGCTTTTTGGGGAAGAAGCTGTCTTATTGAGATATAGGTGTAAGAGTAGCGTGTGAATTTTATATGTATAAAATAGTATGAAGTCCTTTTTCATTACAAATAATAAAGCCTAAATGCTATTTCACGAATTATAAATGTGAAAAGGAGGTTTTATCATTTGAATTCATTAAAAAATAACTTGTCTATTGTTGCTTTAGGTGGAGTAAATGAAATAGGAAAAAATATGTATGCTATCCAATATGAAAATGATATTGTCGTCATTGATTGTGGGTCTAAATTTCCAGATGAAAGTTTATTAGGGATTGATTTAATAATTCCAGACGTCACATATTTACAAGAAAATAAAGAAAAAATTCGCGGTTTAGTAGTAACGCACGGGCATGAGGACCATATTGGCGGAATACCATATTTTTTAAAACAACTAAATGTACCAATCTATGCAACAAAGTTAACGTTAGGTTTAATTGAAATTAAATTAAAGGAACACAATCTTCAAAATGATACGGAATTAATCGTTATTCATTCAGAATCAGAAATTGATTGTGGTTCTATTAAGGCAACCTTTTTTAAAACGAACCACAGTATTCCGGATTGTCTCGGTATTGTTTTTCATACACCAGAAGGTACTGTAGTACATACAGGTGATTTTAAATTTGATTTAACACCAGTAAATAATCAACATCCTGATATTCATAAAATGGCTAAAATAGGAAGTGAAGGTGTACTAGCTTTATTATCTGAAAGCACAAATGCAGAACGCCCAGGTTTTACTCCATCAGAAAGGTCAGTAGGAGAACGGATAGAGGAAATATTTATGAAAGCAAATAGAAAAGTAATTATTTCTACGTTTGCTTCTAATGTGAATCGTGTTCAGCAAATAGTTGAAGCATGTATAAAAACAAATCGAAAATTGGCTTTGCTCGGGAGAAGTATGGTAAATGTAGTAGAAGTTGCTCTAGAGAAAGGATATTTACATATTCCAGACGGCATGTTAATTGAAGCGAGTGAGGTAAATCGTTTAGATCCAAAGCAGGTAGCGATACTTTGTACAGGAAGTCAAGGAGAACCGATGGCAGCTTTAGCGCGTTTAGCGAGTGGAAACTATAGACAAGTGGATATTTTACCAGAAGATACGGTTATTATAGCCGCGACCCCTATCCCAGGAAATGAACGTAACGTTTCTCGAATTATCGATAATTTATTTGCATTAGGAGCAAAGGTGATTTACGGATCAGGTAGTTCTACTGGAGTGCATGTATCCGGTCATGCATATCAAGAAGAGTTGAAGTTAATGCTTACATTAATGAAGCCAAAATATTTTATTCCAATTCATGGAGAGTTTAGAATGCTACATCACCATAGTTTGTTAGCAGAATCAATTGGTATTGAAAAGGAAAATATCTTTATCGTACGTAATGGAGATGTTGTAGATATAAGTAATGAAGTGGCAATTCAATCTAGAAGAATACAGGCAGGAAATATATATGTAGATGGATTAGGAATTGGAGATGTTGGAAATGCATTATTACGTGATCGTAAACAACTTTCAGAAGATGGAATGCTCGTTATAGTTATTACTTTTAATAAAGTGGATGGAGAAATAATTTCAGGTCCTGATATTATTTCTCGTGGATTTGTCTATGTTCGTGATTCAGAAGAATTTTTAAGAGAATTAAATAAATTAGCTGTTATTACAATTAATAATTTAAAGAAAGAGAATGTGAATAGCTGGGGTATTTTGAAAAGGGAGGTAAGAGAAGCGTTAGGGAAGTATATATATATAAATACAAAACGAAAGCCGATGATTCTTCCTATAATAATAGAGGTTTAATAGTAAAAAAAGAATTCTCGTATGGGAATTCTTTTTTGTTTTGAAGACAAAATGAACATATAATGAAATAAATAGAAATGGAAGGAAATAAAAGATGTTATTAAATAAACGTTTTACAATTGGAGAAATGGCAAAAATGCATAATATCGCAGAATCTACATTAAGGTATTATGATGAAAAAGGAATTTTTCATCCGTCCATTGTTGATCCTCAAACGAATTATCGTTATTATACAATCGATCAATTTTCACTATTAGATACGATTAAGTTTTTACGCCAATTAAACATTCCATTAAAGGAAATTAAAAAATATATTGATGAAAGAAATCCAGCATACGCACTCAATTTACTGGAAAAACAACAAGAAATGATGTTGAAAAAACAAAGAGAAATTGAGTATGCTTTGGCGAAAATGGAGCATAGAATTCATTTAATTAAGGAAGCAACAAAAGCAAAAGCTGAACAAATGGTAATTAAAGAGATCCCGCAGCGGAAAATTACAGCAATTGCGGTTGCCCCGAATACGACGGATGATATGTTTGAGTACTACATCCATTCGTTGCAAAAAAATATGAGGCAAATGGATGATAGTTTATTTTCTGGAGATATTGGTGTAACTGTTGCGAAAAAAGGATTAATGCAAAATGAGTTTCAAGCATATAGCAGTGTATTTATTCTTTTGGATTATATGCCGTATGAAGTGCATACTTCAGATGAAATTAAAGAAGGTTTATATGCTTGTTCTTATCATCATGGACCATATGAAGAAACAGATGCAACGTACAAGGAGTTACTTACATACATTGATAAAGAAGGTTACGAAGTACATGGAGATTCGATTGAGATTGGATTGATTGATTGGTCTGTAACAGAAGATCCTGAGGAGCAAGTAACAGAAATTCAAATTCCTATAATGAAAAAATAAAGCAATAAGTTGTAAGACTCGTATAATTACAAATGAGGATCAAACACGATAATTAAGTTACTTATTTTTTAATTCTCTATTGACCTTCAAGTTACTTGAAGGTTTAAACTAAGAAAAGAGAGTTGAAAAAAAGGAGCATATTAGAGTATGGAAGCAACAGAAAAGTTAAGAGAAAAACCGATAAAAAGCTTATTTATTTCATATTTAATACCAGCCGTCCTCGGAATGGTATTAATGTCAGTGAATATTGTAATTGATGCGGTTATGATTAGTAGAGGAGTTGGGGCGAACGGTTTAGCAGGAGTGAACGTGGCTATTCCAGCCTTTTCGATTTTCTTCTCTATTTCATTATGGATTGGAATGGGCGGGGCAACGTTATATTCCATTGCATTAGGTGAAAATAAACGAGAGAGAGCAAGGTCTATTTTTACTCAATCAATGACGGTAGCAGTTGTTATCGTAGGTGTTTTAGCAGCTATTTGCTTATGGAGAATAGAAGATTTAGCATACTTATTTGGTGCAAATGAAGTGATTTTACCGTATGCATTAGACTATTTACACGTATTATTAACATTTGGAATGATATACGTTTTAGAAAATATTTTAAGTACATTTATTCGAAATGATGGAAATCCTAATTTAGCGATGGCAGGTCTTGTTGTAACGGCTGTATTAAATATCGTGTTTGACTACATCTTTATTTTTATTTTTGGATGGGGCGTAACAGGTGCTGCTTCAGCGACTATTCTTTCGGCAGCGATTGGTTTCCTTGTATTATTAACTCATTTCTTTAGAAAAAGTAGTATCTTAAAGTGGACGAAATTCCATTTTGAATGGGATACTGTCAAACAAATTATGGTGATTGGTTTCCCAAGTTTTACAGCAGAAAGTACGGTTGCAATTGTAACGATTGGTTTTAATATCGCATTCGTCCAATATGCAGGAGAAGTAGGAGTAGCTTCCTATGCGATGGTGAATAGTATTCATGCAATGACATTACTACTATTCTTCGGTGTAGGTGCTGCATTGCAACCAATTGCTAGTTTCCATTATGGTGCAAACTTATCAGAAAGATTGCGTGAAGGATTGAAGTTTGCTGTGAAAATTGCAGTTGTCCTCGGAGGCGTTGCGATAATTGTCGGATTATTCTTCGGGAAATATATCATTGGTTTATTTGATGTTCAATCTCCAGAATTATTGGAGTTAACCTTAACAGGTATTAGTTTATTCTTTATCCAATACGTATTTTTAGGTTATAACATTGTGTATGGAGAGTACTTCCAATCAGTGCGACAAACGAAGAAATCAGTACTTATTATAATGAGCCGAGGATTACTATTTATTCTTCCATTGTTATGGATTATGCCAAAATTATTTGGGATAAACGGAATTTGGCTCGTTATGCCAGTTGCGGAAGTAATGACAGCGATTATCGTATTTACGATGAATCGTATAAAACATCCTGTTCCATTAAATATGGCAGGAGAGAAAGAAGCGATATGATGAAGAAAATCCCCTTAAGCAATTAAGGGGATTTTTTATTCCTTTAAACTAATCGCAAAAGATCCATCCGTTTCTTGAACAGAAGCAAAGGCAACGTTTTTAATATTTGTAATTCCTTTTTCTTTTAATTCTTTATATAACCATTTTTCATTTTTATGTATTAACTTTAAGTTATCATATTGAATTTGTGAATCGACGATAAGGGCAATTGGTAACCCAGCATACTTAACATCTATGTTTAAATCTTTTGGAGTTAATGGTACAAGTTCTCTTTTTGGTAAAATACTAATAGCGCCGTTCGCTTCTAAAATAGCGTATTCAATTTCATGAACACTTGGATAACCTGCAACGCGAAGATTAGAAAGGAGTTCTGCAATGGGGTATCTACTTTTTTGTAAGTTCTCAAAAATAATATCACCATGTTTAATTAAAATGATAGGGTGTCCGAGAATAAAGCGATTTAGTTTGTTAAATAGGCTTAATTTTGTAAGGAGTAAATGTAAACATGTGATAACAACCATACCGAGAAATGCTTGTAAAGCACCAGAGACGGGTATGGCCTGGAAAGCTAAATAAGATAAAAAAATTATAGCCCCAAAATCATGAGGAGTTAGTTGTGCTAACGCGGATTTACCGAGTAACTTAAGCGATAGTAAAAATAAGATAAAAAAGAACGACACGTTACATAAAAAGAGAAGCAATAGAGACACTCCTTCGTGTAAAGTTGTACTTACTATTCCCGAAAGTAATATAAATATTACCTTTCAGAGGATAAATTAGGGTTTATTGAAATCTGTCTGTATACAAACAAATAAATGGATATTATCATGAAGGAAGTAAAAGAAAATAGGAGTATATGAATATGAGAAAGAAGAAAATAATGAAGTGCATTTTAGTTGTCATAATGATTTGCGCCGTGTATATGGGTTTTTTACAATATCACATTTATAAGCATGGGCATATGAATGCAACCTACGATGCTGACTACATAATTGTACTAGGATCGAAAGTAAATGGGACGAAACCATCTTATTCATTGCAATATCGTATTGATAAAGCAGCTGAATATTTAAAATCACATGAGAAAACAATTGCTATTGTATCTGGCGGACAAGGAAAAGGTGAAGACATTTCAGAAGCATTAGCAATGAAACAAGGATTAATAAAACAAAACATCGCAGAAGACCGTATTATAATGGAGGACAAATCTACGAGCACAGATGAGAACATTACATTCTCAAAACCGTTAATACCAGCCGATATGAAAAAAGGTATGATCGTAACAAACGATTTTCATATGTTTAGAGCGAAAAAAATAGCGGCCAAACAAGGTTTACAATTAGAAGGTCTTCCGGCAAAAACACCGAAACCAATCATCATTCCATCGAATGTACGAGAATATTTAGCAATTACACAATATTGGTTTATGAATCGAATATAGAGAAAATAATCCCGCCTGAAATTTCAGGCGGGATTATTTTAGAGGAAAATCTTACAAATATGTCACGTTCGTGAAAGGTAAAGCGATAGTTTCTGGAATGGTTTCCTGACATAATGAAGGTAACAAAAACTATTTAGAGGTGAATCGGATGAAAGGAAATAATATTTTATCTTCGTTATGTTACTTTAGTATATTTTTTGCACCATTTTTACTACCAATTATCGTGTACTTTGTTGCAGAAGATGAAGTGAAGTATCACGCAAAAAAAGCATTTTGGTCACATGTTTTCCCATACGCAATCTTATTTGGAGGACTAGCAGTATCAGGAATGTACGGTTTAGGTTTCGATCAATCTGACGGTGCTGGAATTGGAATGATTATCACATATGCAGTGTTCATTCTTGTAGGAATTTATTACTTTATTTGGAATATCGTCAGAGGTATTAAAGTTTTGAAAACGGCGTAATAAGATAAGTATAATTTCATTTACCGTATTGATAAACGTTTTAAAAAAGAGCAATTCTTTTTGAATTGCTCTTTTTGTGCTTATAAGTTGTGAATATTGAAAAAGGTATGTTAATTTTTCATTATGAAGAGAAAAAAGGAGTGATTTTCATGAATGAGATGATACATAAGATGGAGCAACATGTTTCAGTTCGTAAATATAAAGAAGAATCCATTCCGAAAGATGTAGTAGAAAAGATGGTGCACGCTGCACAACATGCAGCTTCATCACATTTTGTACAGGCGTATTCTGTTATATATGTAACAGATCAGGAATTAAAAGCTAAACTAGCAGAGCTATCCGGAAATCGCCATGTGAAAGACTGTGCAGCATTTTTTATTTGTTGTGCAGATTTAAAACGACTTGAAATTGCATGTGAAAAACATGGTACAGAGATAAAGCATGAGGGAGTAGAAGACTTTATCGTTGCGACGGTAGATGCATCACTTTTTGCGCAAAACTTAGCACTAGCGGCAGAGTCATTAGGCTACGGTATTTGTTATATTGGTGGTATTCGTAATAATCCGAGAGAAGTGAGCGAATTGCTTCATTTACCGGATAAAGTATATCCTGTATTCGGAATGACAGTCGGTGTACCAGATGAAGAACATGGAGTTAAACCACGTTTACCAGTAGCAGCAGTTCTTCATGAAAATGGATATAATGAACAGAAATATGATGAATTACTAAATGAATATGATGAAACGATGAGCGCGTATTACAAAGAAAGATCATCAAATCAAAAAAACGTAACGTGGACGGAATCAATGAGTTCATTTATGTCCAAAGAAAAAAGAATGCATATGAAAGAGTTTTTAAGTGAAAAAGGCTTAAATAAGAAGTGAGTAAAGAGGCAAACCTGTGATGTGGGTTTGCCTTTTTTGGAAGGAGAAATACCTAAGGCCAGAAAGTTCTTTATTCTTTCTGAACTTAGGTATTTTGTTTGTTATCATATACATAGAAATAAAAATTAATAATTTTTTACAAAAGTGATAGAAAAAGAGAATGAAATGCCAATAGTAAGTAAAAGCAGCTGCTAAAGGGGAACTGAGGAAGGAAGATGCTTATGATTTTCAATTCTGAAGAGGATTTAATTATAGCTATGAAAAAACATGATCAAGATGCTTTGAAAGAAGTGATTGATCAATATGGAAAATTAATTTTGTACATTATTCATAAATCATTAAGTAACCCTATTGAAAAACAATATGTGGATGATTGTTATAACGATGTATTTACTGTCATTTGGTTTAATATCGACCAATTTGATAATGTAAAAAGCGGCATAATAGCCGCTTTTTACATTATCACGTTTAAAAATACATCATGATATTTCATTCGAAACCTAATTCTTAATGCATAACCTAAAGCAACTTCTATAATAAATGCAAACTTTCAATAAGAAGATACATACCCGTACAACTTAAAAGGATATACGTAAATATTTTAAAAATCCGTTGATTAAGCCATTTGAAAATAATTTGACCTATAAACAAACCTAAAAATAAAATTGGAATGGCATAAAAACTTGATTCCCAAATGGTTTTGTTTGTGCCAGTAAAGAGTATTTGAGTTACTAGACTAATGAAATATATAAACAGATAAAAAGCTAATGTAGTTGCTCTTAACTTCTCTTTTTCAGTATTAGTTCCTGTAAAATAAAGTAACAGGGGAGGACCTGGCATACCGATACTTGTCGTTAAAAGACCAGATAATCCACCAACTATGAAATCTCTAGATTGTGTTGATCTAACCTTAACTTTGCATATTAGCAACAATGTTAATAGTAAGAGTAGGATGCTAACTGCTAATTTAAAAGTGTTTATGTTAACGGAAATGAAGATTAAAATACCAAAAGGTACACCAACTATACTTCCCAAAATAAACCTTTTCAGTAGAACAAAATCAACGTCCATTCTTATTTTCCAAATGAGTGAAATGGAGATAATTAAAGATAAAATAATGTTTATTTGTATAGCTTCTTGTGGTAAAAATAACATAAGTAAGAAAGGGGTTGCCATTATGGAAAAGCCAAAACCTGTACTTGCTTGCAGAATAGAAGCCACTAATATAATACATATGAAAATGAATGTGATACCCAAAACAGCCCTCCTCTTTAATCAAGTTTAACTAGTTGAAGTCTCTTATTTAAGTGCAAACTTTCACAAACTTATTTATATTTTAACATAAATATCTAGTTTTTTCTCAAATAGTGTTGCCATATAAGGATCATTAACTAAAAAATTAGACTGACATTTTTAAGCAATTTTATTATTGGGAAACAAATAATGAATGGGATCTCAGTGAATAATCTATTGATTATCATTAGATTATTCACTGAGATCCCCGCGATAAACAAGAAAAGCCATATAAAATTTACAAAAATACAGCATGTAGCTAATAAACTGCCAATTATTTGAGGAGAAAGAATTTCTAACAGCCCTCCTGTAAAAAACATAGATAACTGAATAAGAGATCCGTAAACGGAATAATGGAATGAAAAAACTTTACCCATCATATTTTCGTGTGTGTAAGTTTGAAGTAATGTCGTATCAAGTGGAACGAGGATTCCTCCTGCTATGCGCATACAGAATAAAGTAACGATACCGATAATAAGTTGATCGGATAGAATGAATCCGAGAAAGAAAATTCCTTGTAATAATTAGGCTCAACCGAATACTTTTTTCATTTTTTCTTTATTATGAGACATATAAAGATTAACGAGAAGGCTTCCAATCATAAGCCCAATGCCTTGAACTGTATATAAAATTCCAATGTTAGTGTGGAAAATTCTCTCGGCATAGATCGTTAGGAGTAGCTGATAAGCGCCTCCAATAATGCCCCATGAAATGCCGACAAGAATTAATGTTAAAATAATTTTTGTTTGTAATATGTATGTATAACGATCTTTTATATCAGTGAAAAATGTTTCTTATTCCATATTAAACGATATTTTGTTAGTTGAAATCGCAAATAAGAGGGATATAAATTCATACGAAAGTATGAAAAAAACAGCTCAAATATGAGCTGTTTTTCTATAGTTTTTAGTTCATTTGTCAAGGATAGGATATATTAATATCCGTATCCGCCGCCACCCCAACAGCTACATCCGATGATGATTAGAAGGATGAATAGTACGATAAGCAAAGCAAATCCACCGCCGAAACCAGCGCAACTTCCACCATAACTCATATGTTTTCCTCCTTTTTAGTAAGTTAATCTATATGGTTCATGGACTACTATATACAGTATGTTTTTTGTATAGAAAACGAGCCAGTCTCATTTATAATTAGACAAATGCCTGTAGATTCATTAGGATTGTATGTTAGTGATTTGTAAATGAACCTTTACGTGATTCGTAATTTAGGCATAAAAAAATAAAAAATTGTAAAAAAAACCATTTTTTTATTTTTTTATGAGAGAATATGTACTATAATTTTACAAGTAATATTATGGGAAAAGGGAGTTTTAGTATAGAGATGGAGATGGGACAATTACAAAATAAAATAGAAAACAAAAAGAAAGAGTTAATTCAACTTGTTGCGAGACACGGATTGGATCATGATAAAGTTTTGTTATTTAGCCGAGATTTAGATATACTAATTAATAAGTTTATGAATGGAAAAGACAAAGTGCATAAATAAAAAATTTATAGTTTTTTATATTAAGATGTTTCACGAGAAGGAGAGGACAGTAATTGGAACATTTACAGGAAGAATTGTATAAACAAATAAAAGAAGAAAAAGGTACAGTTACAATTTTCTTAAAGAGTGGCGTTAGAATAGTAGGAAAAGTTGTTGGAGTAGATAAATTTACAGTTTTAATATTAGTGGATGGAAAACAACAGCTTATTTATAAGCAGGCTATATCAACAATAATGAAATAAGACACTCTTGTTGAGTGTCTTATTTCATTATTGCTTGCATGCCTCAACATCAATACCGGCAGCAATTAACTTCTTTTCTCCATCTTGTTCAATAATTTTTTGTAATTTAGATAGGAAAGAATCAAAGTTTGTATGCTTTGCTACTTGGAATGTCATTTTATGTTCAATTGGTAACCACGTATCAATATCAGCTTCGTTATGTTGGATTTTCACCTCAAGTTTATCGAGTGCATTAGTAACTTTTGCTTCGTACGTTTCTTTCGCTTCAAACTCCATCCATAAGTCATATAATTCCTCACCGAGAGAACTTGTTAATGTTTGTTTAATATTTAAAATAGCTTCTAGTTCATTTTTTTGTTTTTGTAGTTGTAATTCGTGACTATTCATCGTATCAAAAGCAGGGATATCACCAGCTTCGGCTTCGACTAGGTCGTGAATAATAACCATCTTAAGTAATTTCTCAATATTTACTTTTTGATCCAAATAAGGTTCAACTAAAATAGCCATTAGAGACATACGCCATGTATGTTCGGCAACACTTTCTTGACGTCCGTTAGAAAGCCAGCTATGTCGCATTTCATATTTTAGTTTTTCTGCTAATGCAATGACTTGTAAAATGTTGTGTTCCATCGTGATCCTCCTCATTTATCCATACTATAATTCTAATATAGAAATGAAATGTGTCAATTTTATGAGTATATTGCGATAAACAGATGATAAGCGTATAATACATGTTATATGTGAAAACGTATTATTAAAATAAAAAAATGTTATATAAAAATGGAAAGGAAAGGGCAGAAATATGGGAGAGAAAAATCAAGTATTAGCTAGACCACAAAGAAGAAAAAGGAAGTTTGATATTTCTAGCCCAGTGGGCATTATAGTAGGTTTCATTATAGTGATAGCGGCAATTATGCTTGGCGGCGGTGGAATAAAAGCTTTTAAAAACTTTTTAGATGTTTCATCTATTTTAATTGTCATAGGGGGAACAACAGCGACAATTGTTGTGGCATATCGATTTGGAGAAATAAAAAAATATACGAAAAGCATTTTTACTGTTTTACATAGAAGAGAAGAAGATTTAGAACAGTTAACGGATTTGTTTGTCGATTTTTCGAAAAAGTCTAAAAAGCACGGCTTGCTTTCTTTAGAGGTTGATGGAGAGCAAGTAGACAATCCTTTTATTCAGAAAGGAATTCGATTAATGTTAAGCGGTTACGATGAAGATGAATTAAAAGAAGTGTTACTGAAAGATATTGAAACGGAAGTGTATGAGTTAAGAAAAGGAGCAGCATTATTAGATAAAATTGGTGATTTTGCTCCAGCTTGGGGAATGATTGGTACGTTAATCGGTCTTATCATTATGCTCCAAAACTTACAAGATACATCGCAAATTGGTACAGGGATGGCAGTTGCGATGTTAACGACATTATATGGGTCCGTACTTGCGAATATGATTGCAATCCCTCTTGCGGAAAAAGTATATCGTGGTATTGAAGATTTATATACAGAGAAGAAGTTTGTAATAGAAGCAATTTCAGAATTGTATCGTGGACAAATCCCTTCTAAATTAAAGTTGAAACTGGATACATACGTATACGAAACAAAGGTAAAAAAGGTAAAAGGAGCAGCCTAATATTTCAAGGAGTGGTATGATGAGTAAAGGACCGCAAAAGGGATCGCCTCGTTGGATGACGACTTTTACAGATTTAACAATGTTATTATTAACTTTCTTTGTATTACTAGTTGCTACATCAAAGCAAGATGCAGTAAAATTGTCAAAGATGCTTGAAAAGTTTAGTGATACGGGGCAAGTAGATGCAAAAGTAATGGAAAATACAATACCGGATATTTCACATGAAAAAAATGATGAAAAGATGATCTCAAAAAAGAGAATGGATGAATTATATAAGAAGTTAAAAGCGTATGTAGATAATAACGGTATTAGTCAAGTGAATGTATATCGAGAGGATACAGGGGTAAGCGTCGTTATAGTAGATAATTTAATATTTGATACAGGCGATGCAAACGTTAAGCCCGAAGCGAAAGGGATAATAAGTCAATTAGTTGGATTTTTTCAATCCGTACCTAACCCAATTGTTGTAGAGGGACATACAGATAGTAGACCTATTCATAACGAGAAATTCCCTTCAAATTGGGAGTTATCTTCAGCACGAGCGGCAAATATGATTCACCATTTAATTGAAGTGTATAATGTGGATGATAAAAGGCTAGCTGCGGTAGGATATGCAGACACAAAGCCAATTGTACCAAATGATTCACCGCAAAACTGGGAAAAAAACCGTCGCGTTGTTATTTATATAAAAGAGTAGTATATTATTATTTTAATAATAAAATAATAAAAATACGAAAATTCTTTTAAAAAAATATTAAATTTTATCATTTTATTTTGTATAATGAGTGAGAATGATAAGGTGAAATATTAAGATATATTTATACATAGAAGGAGAGAATTAAAAAGAATGGCACATAAAATTTTAGTAGTAGACGATGCGATGTTTATGCGAACGATGATTAAAAACTTATTAAAAAGTAATGCTGAATTTGAAGTTATTGGCGAAGCAGAGAATGGGGTAGAAGCAATTCAAAAGTATAAAGAACTTCAACCTGATATTGTAACATTAGATATTACTATGCCAGAAATGGATGGGCTTGAAGCATTAAAAGAAATTATTAAAATTGATTCAAGTGCAAAGGTTGTTATTTGTTCTGCAATGGGACAACAAGGTATGGTATTAGATGCAATTAAGGGCGGGGCAAAAGACTTTATTGTAAAGCCATTCCAAGCGGATCGTGTAATTGAAGCTTTAACAAAAGTAGCAAATAGTTAATATAGAAGGGGTGCCACAAGGAATCAAAACAGTGATAGCGGATCGACGTGTGGCCCCCTTTTTTCTCATTATAAAACACTAAATTGTTATACATAAATGAAATGTTTGTTAGACAGGTAGGGGATAAAAATGCAAACAGATCTATTAAATATATTTTTTGAAGAGTCAGAAGAACATTTACAGTCGCTAAATGAAAATGTGCTAGTGTTAGAGCAAAATCCTGCTGATATGGATGTTGTAGGAGAAATATTCCGCTCCGCTCATACATTCAAAGGTATGTCTGCGAGTATGGAATTTACGGAGATGGCTGATTTAACACATAAGATGGAAAATGTGTTAGATGAAATTCGTCATGGGAATATAGTTGTAAATGCGGATATTATTGATGTGATTTTTGAGTGCATTGATAATTTGGAGAAGATGGTTGCAGATGTGCAACAAGGTGGAATGGGCAATATTGATGTAGTCTCAACTAAACAGAAATTAGAAGCATTATTGAACGGTAATGTAGAAACTACTACGGAACATATAGAGCAAAATCATATAGACAACGATGATGCAGTTTCGCATGCAGTGCATATAACAGTTGAACAGCAAGCAATTTTAAAAGCAGTACGTGCCATTATGTGTATTGAAGCATTACAAAATGTGGGGAATATACAAAAAACAGCTCCGAGTATTGAAGAAATTGAAGCAGATGCTTTCGGATTTGAATTTACAGTATTTATGGATACGGATTGTAGTATAGAAGAATTGAAACAAGTAGTACTTCATGTTTCTGAAATTGAGAAAGTGGAAGTAAAGCAAGGAGAACCTATATCGAGGGAAGTAGCTTCTAAAAAAGTCGTTACACAAGAAGTTGTGCAAGTAGAAGAAACGCTACAACCAGCTGTGGCTACGCAGGTAGAATCACCGATAGTGGCAACGAATCAGCCAGCTAAAAGTACTACAAAAACGAAAAATGCTAAAGTGGAGAATCGTTCAATTCGTGTTCAATTAGAGAAAATTGAAAGATTAATGAATATGTTTGAAGAAAGTGTAATTGAACGTGGGCGCATTGATGAATTGGCTCAAACGATTCAAAACAAGGAACTAATTGAACATTTAAATCGATTAGGCGATATTTCAAAAGATATTCAAAATGTACTATTAAATATGCGTATGGTGCCAATTGAAACTGTGTTCAATCGTTTCCCGCGTATGGTACGTATGTTAGCGAAAGATTTAGGGAAAAAAATCGATTTACAAATTACAGGTGAAGATACTGAAGTAGATAAAATTGTTATTGATGAAATCGGTGATCCGCTCGTTCATTTAATTCGAAATGCAATCGATCACGGTGTTGAAACTGTTGAAAAACGACGTGATGCAGGTAAAAATGAGACAGGTACTATTAAATTAGAAGCTTTTCATAGTGGAAATCATGTCGTTATTCAAATTACGGATGATGGAAACGGTATTAATAAAGGGAAAGTATTAGAAAAAGCGATTAAAAATGGCGTTGTAACTGAAGCAGATGCGAATAGATTAACAGATCGTGAAGTGTTTGATCTTATTTTCCAACCAGGATTTAGTACAGCTGAAGTTGTATCAGATCTTTCTGGACGCGGTGTCGGATTAGATGTTGTAAAACATACGATTCATAGTTTAGGTGGACATTTAATTATTGATTCTGAGGAAGGAAAGGGAAGTACATTTAGAATTGAACTTCCGTTAACGTTGTCTATTATTCAATCTATGCTTATTCAAACGAATGATAAGCGTTATGCTTTACCTCTTGGAAATATCGTTGAAGCAATTCGAATTAAGAAAGAAGACATCCAATCCTTACAAGGAAAAGATGTGTTAAATTATCGTAATCAAATTATTGAAGTGAAACATTTAAGTACTGTATTTGGTGAAAAAACAGTAGATGAGGCGTTTGCGTCATATGATGGTCAAATGGTTCCTGTGTTAATTGTTCGTAATACACATCGCAGCTATGGACTTATTGTAAACACAATTATCGGTCAAAGAGAAATAGTCTTAAAGTCATTAGGTGACTTCTTTGCAGAGAGTTCTAATTATTTCTCTGGTGCGACGATTCTCGGTGATGGACGAGTGGTCCTCATTTTAAACCCAGAAGGTTTATAATAGGAATGAAGGAAAGCTCCCCACTTGTATACAATTGGGGAGCTTTTTGACTAATCGTTACTACTCTAATAATGGCAATAAATACATATTAACGTTTTATATAATAAGTTTGCTAAAATCAAATGAGAGTTTATATCATTTGATAGAAAAACAGAAATGAGGAGGCAGGGAAAATGCCTGAGCAACACACAAAAGGGGATACGAGCACGATTGTGCTAGAAAAAGAAAATGAGCATTTAACGCCTCAAGAATGCGATATTCTTGGCGAAATTGCAAATATATCATTTGGTTCAGCTTCGACTGTATTATCAACAATTTTAAATAGGCAAGTAAGCATTACTGCTCCTCGCATAGAGTTGGTAGATTTATATGATTCAAGAGATGTCGAAGTTCCACATGTTGTATTAAACATTCACTTTACAAAAGGATTAGATATGGAAAACCTTCTTGTCCTTAAGCAAGATGTTGCATTGTCTATTGCTGATTTAATGATGATGGGAACAGGCGAGGTGGAGGACGGAAAAGAACTTGGTGAATTAGAGCTAAGTGCTGTACAAGAAGCGATGAATCAAATGATGGGATTCGCAGCTACATCTATGTCGGAATTCTTCCAAGATACAGTAGATATGTCTCCGCCGACGATTAAAGTTGTAAAGTTATCAGAAGAAATGGAGAAAATCTCTGAAATCGATGGAAATCATACGATTGTTAAAGTGTCGTTTGATTTAAAGATAGATAATCTTGTAAACTCTAAACTTGTACAAATTGTTTCTGTTGAGCATGCGAAACAAATGGTAAATAAATTAATGCAATTATCTGGTGGAGTAGAAGAAAAAGACGAGACAGCAGAAGTAGTGGAAACTGAGATTGTAGAAGAAGTTGAAAAAGAGCATTTAACACAAGAAGAGAAAGATGTGCTTGGTGAAATTGCAAATATTTCAATTGGTTCCGCTTCAACAGTATTGTCAACGCTTTTAAATCAGCCAGTTACAATTAGTACACCAAATGTGGAAGCAATCAATGTTCGGCATTATGATGGAGTACCAGTACCATTTGTTATTTTAAATGTCGACTTTGTTGAAGGGCTAAAGAATGAGAATGTATTCGTATTTACAAAAGATGTCGCCTTAACAATGGTAGATTTAATGATGATGGGAACAGGGGAAGTTGATCCGGAAAAAGAGTTGACTGAATTAGAACTGAGCGGTATTAAAGAGATTATGAACCAAATGATGGGGCATGCTGCTACGGCGATGTCAGAAATGTTTCAAGAAAAAATGGACATGACGCCGCCAAATGTTAAATTTGTAACGTTAAAAGAAGAAATGGAGTATTTGGGAGATTCAATGGAAGTGGACGAACTCGTTCAAATTACGTTCAATCTTGAAATTGGTGATCTGCTTCAATCGAAAATGTATCAAATTTTGCCGATTTCTGAAGCGAAAGAAATGGTAAGGCGACTTCTGTATCCAATGGTGGAAGAAGAAGAGATTGCCACAGAAGAAATTGAAGAAGAAAAAATTGTAGAACCAGTTGTGCAACCTATTGAATTTAAAGAAGTAAAACAAATGGAGCCAGTATATATGGACACGTCCATTCTACAAAATGTAGAAATGAACGTGAAATTTGTATTTGGAAGTACAGTGAAAACGATTCAAGATATATTAAGTTTACAAGAAAATGAAGCAGTTGTACTAGATGAGGATATTGATGAACCGATTCGTATTTATGTAAATGATGTATTAGTGGCGTATGGTGAACTTGTAAATGTAGATGGATTTTTCGGAGTAAAAGTAACGAAATCATTATAAGGCATTGAAATAGGAGTTTGAACTAGTAGATGAAAAACGTAAAGTTTTTTCTAATGAGTTGGCTATGCATACATGTGTGCTTGTTCTTCCCCTTGCAAAGTCAGGCTGAGGAACAAATTGAGCCAGATCAAAAAATAAATGAAGTGAATGTACAAGAAGAAAAGTCAGAGCAAGTGGAAACGAAACAAGATGAAGAGAAACAAAAAGAAGTAGAACAAAAAGAAGTAAAACAACAAGAAGTAGAACAACAAGAAGCAGTAAATAAACAATTGGGTGGAAGAAAGATAGAAACGGAACAAGGAATTGTTACAGTAAATAAGCCGGAGCTTAAAGTTGGCGAAGAAGTGCGAATTGCTGTAGAACCAAATGGGAAAAACATTCAAAGCATGAAAGGTATATTGCAGTTACAAAAAAATGGCGAGCAATATGCGCAAGAAAGAATGCTATCTTTTGAGTATGATGAAGAAACGAAGAGCTGGGTTGCTAACTATAAAGCAGGGGATTTTGATTTGCAAGGTGATTGGAATCTTCAGCTCTTTCAAAGTTACAAAGAGAATGAGAAAGAAGACCTCATAAAAAATGAATTGAAAGTCCCGCTCATTCGTATTAAAAATGAAACGCCTACTATAGATAAAGAATTGCCAAAGTTACAGGAAGTTACTATTGATGAAGTAAAAGAAAACTTAGTTGAACGAAAACAGGGAGATTCTATACATATACGAGTAAAAGCGTCAGATATAGAATCGGCTGTAAAAGAAGTGCGCGTTACATTAAAAGGGAAAGAAAATAAAGAGCTTTCGTTTTTATTAGACTACAACAAGTATGATATGGATTGGCAAAAAGTATTTGAAATAACAGAAGAATTGCCAGCTGGGCCATACGAATTACATGTAGAGATAATAGATGCAGCAGGTAATAAACTTGTTGAGGAAAGTGAATATACCATTTCTATTTTGGCGCCAAAAAACGAAGATGACAAAAAGATAGAAGAGAAAGAGAAAGAAGATAAATTAGATAATAAACTAGAAAATGAATTAGAAGATAAGAAAGAAAATGAGAAGCAAGAGGATTTGAAAGTCAAAAACCCGCTTCCAGAAGAAAAATTACCAGTTGTTCAAATTCCGAAGCAAGATGAGAAAGTAAATAAGTTTATAAAAGAACCGTTGAAAGAGAAAGAGGAATTTACTTACGTCATAAAAGAGCCGTTCGAAGACAACAAGGAAGTACATAAGGCGAAGGACCAAAAAGAGAAAAATAACAAACAAGTTGCCTCTAAAAAGAAAGAACAAAAAGAAGAATCAAAAGACAAGAAAGAAGAAAAAGGTGAACAGGGAGTACAAGCTTCGGATGTGTTTACTATCATGTCAGGTTTATTCGTACTGTTTTTAGTTTTAAAGAGTAATAAAGAATGGGGCTAATTATTTCATAGTAGTGGAGGCGCTTAAATGGAGATTAAACGTACGACAATTGAAGATAAGACGCTACAACCATTAAAACAGCCTGCAGCTATTTCGGAGCATGAAATCCAGAAAGAACGAAAGCGTAGCAATTTAGTGTTTACTGGACAGTCTAAAATTATTTCGAAAAATAATGAAATAGGTATTTTACTTGCAAGTTTAAGTGATGGAAAGATTATGAAGGAAATGCTTTCTAAAGAGATGGATACAGTGTTACAACTTTTTAAAAAGCTACATACGTTATCTGGAGAAGGTAAGCAAACAGAAAAAATATTTGAACAAGTAATTAGAAGCCTACAAGGGCTTGTTAAGCAGGCGCATATAAAAGACCTTCCTTTGTTAGATGGAACATATGATTTCGCTGAAGTACAACTATCATTTGGTAGAAAAGTACATATTCCGTTACTAGATGTGAGCGCACTTATTTCTAGAGTGGAAAGTGATTCTTCAGAAGGAAATATAAATTTGATGGTAACGGTTATTACTGCTTATATAACGAAATTGTCTAACGAAACAATTTTAATTAGCGTTACAGACCGCATTGCTAAAGATCGGGATGTAAGTGTATGGAGAGCGCTTGCGGAAATGAACATGACACAATTATCACAGGCATTGAAACAAACGATGCAAGAACATAAATGGTCTATGACGTTTCTTTTTCTCTTCATATGGATTGTCGGTATTATTTTAATTCGAGTTATGTAAAAAGGTCGTCACTCCATTGTGACGACCTTTTTTATATTTTTTCGTAGAAGAATGTATCAAATCGCTGAAGATTGTAACGCTCGGGTGTTAAAATTTGTTCCGTACTACCAACAAATAGTACACCGCCTTTTCGTAAAGAACGACTAAATTTTTCGTAAAGTTTTACTCTTGCTTCTTCTGTGAAATATATCATTACGTTGCGACAAATAATCAAATCATAATTTGTATCGAACGACTGCATTAAAAGGTCATGTTGTTTAAACGAGACGTTTTGTTTAATGTTTTGATGCAATGAATATAGATCATTCTCTTTTGTGAAATGACGTTCTTTCAAATCATTAGGTAATTCCTTTAACGAACGTTCTGTATATTGACCGCGTTTTGCAGTTTCTAAAATATGAAAATCAAGATCTGTTGCTTGAATTTCAAAACGAAATGGAGCTAGATGCTTTGATAAAATTAAAGAAAGTGTATACGGTTCTTCACCAGCAGCGCAAGCGGCACTCCATACCTTTAATTTTCCGCTATTTTGTTCGAGTAATTTAGGTAGTGCTTTCGACTCTAAAGTTTGCCATCGTTCTTTATTTCTAAAAAACTCTGAAACGTTAATTGTAATATAGTCAATAAAATTTAAAAATAAATTTTGATCAGCACGTAATTTGTTTAAAAAATTAGTGTAGTTTTCAAAGCCTTTTCTCGAAATGAAAGCATCGATTCTACGGCGCATTCTATCTTGCTTATACGAAGCGATATCCATATTGAATTGTTGTTTAAAACTCGCGATAAAATGATCATAATCTTGTTCAATTATCATATTTACAATGGGCACAATAATGATATTGTGCCGCCCCCTTTACATCATACGAATTTTTTGTTCAAAGCTTTTTTTCATTTGCTTTTCATGTAATCCTGGTAAATCATAAATGACAGCATCAATACCTGCTTCTTTTGCAACATCGACAGGGATGACAGATGTATGTTTGTCCCCATTATAAAAACAGAGAACTAGATCAGTGTCTTCAATAATTTGTTTAACAAAAAACATATAATCTGATCGGTAAATGGAGTCAGAAGGATGATCGAAAGCAACATATTCGGCTCCGTGTTTTTTTAAGTAATCAACGACTTCTTGAAATTCATCTGTTATTGCTTGCAATGGTTGCAGCGTGTAAAGGCATAAATTTTGAGCGAGTCTTTCATTTTCAACGAAAAAACGAAGAACCTCATTTTCAATAGATTTATAACATAATATGTAAATTTTATGTTTGTGAGCATAGTCAGTTAAAAATTTTTTAATTTCTTCTTGATCTAATGCTGTTAATTGATTTGAACCACAAAGGAAAATATTCATAGAATTGTGCCACCTCATGCTAAATTGTAACATATCTTTTATAAAAAATAACTGCAAAATATTACTGTTCAGAGTATAATTATAAATAACTGGATTTTACGATTAAGTTTAGGAAGAAATAAAAAAATAAATAGGTGATATGTATGCTACGTTCTATCTCGCATAATCCAATTTTATCGCATATACCGCCTGCTACTCAAATGCCGAAAGATGCAAATGTCAGGACAGGACTTGCATTTTCGGATAATTTGCATGCAGATCCGAAAAAAGATAAATTACTAGAACAAATGGAAGCGTTTGTCGATAATATTGGAGAAATTAAAGAAAAAATTGAAATGGAATTAACGCTTGATAATGTAATGGAATACAAAAATACAGTAAAATCATTTTTGAATTTTTACGTTGATAATGTATTGCAGTATAAAGATGTCATGTCTCGTCACCCACGTTATGGATATTCACAGAAAATGACGATTGTGAAACAGGCAGAAATGGGATTGAATGAATTAGAAGATGTTATGAATTTAATTAATACGAAAACAGGACATTTAGAAATGTTAAATCAAATTGGAGAAATCCATGGTTTAATTGTGAATTTAGTCTTGTAAAAGGAAGGAAGCTATATGTACATACAATTATATGAAAAGCTCGTTATTATACAAAAGGCGTATGAAAATATTCAAGCGCTTGGAGAGCAAATATATGAGAATTTAAAAAATAAAGATATAAATGCAGTTCAAAAGTTACAAGTAGAACAATTGCAGTACATTGATGGTTTAAAAGGACTATCTAGCTCATTCGAAGAAATGGTTGTTCAGTTTTGTAAAGAAAAAGATGTTGAAGCATCTCGTGTAAGTGCATTATTTTCGTATTTTTCTCAAGAAGAAATTGAAAAAATGGAAGAATTACAAAAAAACGTAACTGAATTAGAAGAGAATGTAAAAATGATTCTTTTGAAAAATCAATATTACTTAAACGTACTATTAAAAACTACAGAAAGTATTGTGGATTCTGTTTCTGAATATAATTTAGAGCGAAACAATAATTCGCAAATCTTTATGAATGAACTATTGTAAAGGAGAAGTGAAGCTTTATGAGATTATCTGATTATAATACACCGCTATCAGGGATGCTAGCGGCTCAAATGGGATTACAAACAACGAAACAAAACTTATCTAACATTCATACACCGGGTTATGTGCGTCAAATGGTGAATTACGGATCTGTTGGAGCAAGTAATGGTCATACGCCAGAACAGAGAATTGGTTACGGTGTACAAACGCTAGGTGTTGACCGTATTACTGATGAGGTAAAGACGAAGCAGTTTAATGATCAATTATCTCAGCTCTCTTATTATAACTATATGAATTCGACTTTATCACGTGTAGAGTCTATGGTTGGAACGACAGGAAAGAATTCATTATCTAGTTTAATGGACGGTTTCTTTAATGCCTTTCGTGAAGTGGCAAAAAATCCAGAACAACCAAACTACTACGATACATTAATTTCTGAAACTGGGAAGTTCACAAGTCAAGTAAATCGTCTTGCGAAAAACTTAGATACAGTGGAAGCGCAGACGGCAGAAGATATTGAAGCGCATGTTAATGAATTTAATCGTCTTGCTGCTAGTTTAGCAGAAGCGAATCATAAAATTGGACAAGCGGGTACACAAGTACCGAATCAACTTTTAGATGAGCGAGATCGCATCGTTACAGAGATGTCTAAGTATGCAAACATCGAAGTATCTTATGAATCTATGAATCCTAATATCGCGAGCGTTAGAATGAATGGTATTTTAACAGTAAATGGGCAAGATACATATCCACTTCAATTAAATAAAGAAAAAGACCCAATGTCAGTTGAGATTTACGGTTCAGAAATCTCTGTAACTAGCGGAGCAATAAAATCAGCGATTGATACGAAAGCGAAAATTGTTGATTATAAAAAAAATCTTGAAGACTTAATGAGTTCAGTGAAAAGTCAAGTGAATACAGTAATGGGAAAAGATTTCTTCGTTGGAGATTATGCGAAGGATATGAAGTTAAATCCAGAATTCCAAAAAGATATTTCGAAAATGAAAATATCTGCTGAAACAGCAAATAAACTAGCAGCAATTACAGATGGAGATTATAAAGAAGGTCTTTCTTATAAAGCAGCATTAGACCAATTTATAGTTCGTGTTGCATCTGATAAAAGTGCAGTGAATGGTTATCAAAAAATTCATGGGGACTTATTAGAAGGCATTCAGCAAGAAAAAATGAGCGTCGAAGGGGTAAATATGGAAGAGGAAATGGTAAATTTAATGGCCTTCCAAAAATACTTCGTGGCAAACTCTAAAGCTATTACTACGATGAATGAAGTGTTTGATAGTCTATTTTCGATTATTCGATAAGTGATAATAATTGATTGAAAATATATAAGGAGGAGATAGAAATGAGAGTATCAACATTTCAAAATGCAAGCTGGGCAAAGAATCAGTTAATGGATTTGAACGTGCAACAGCAATATCATCGAAATCAAGTAACTTCAGGGAAGAAAAACCTTCTTATGAGTGAAGATCCACTTGCGGCAAGTAAGTCATTTGCGATTCAACATTCATTGGCGAATATGGAGCAAATGCAAAAAGATATAGCGGATTCGAAAAATGTATTAACACAAACTGAGAATACTTTACAAGGTATTTTTAAATCTTTAACGAGAGCAGATCAATTAACGGTACAGGCATTAAATGAGCCAAATGGTGAAAAAGAATTGAAAGCCATTGGTGCAGAGATTGATCAAATTTTAAAACAAGTTGTATATTTAGCAAATACGAAAGAGCAAGGCCGTTATATTTTCGGTGGTGATAGTGCGGAGAAGCAACCATTTACAGAAGATGGTACATATCAAGGTGGAAAAGATGATGTGAATTGGCAACTAAATGACGGTTATGAATTAAAAGCGTTTCGTAACGGAGAAGCATTATTATCTCCGGTTATAAAAACGTTAAAACAGATGAGCGAAGCGATGCAAAAAGGTGATCAAAAAGCGTTACAACCGTTATTAGGAGAAAATAAGACAAACTTAGATGGCATCATTAACCGTACAACTGAAGTTGGTTCAACAATGAATACAATGGAGACGTTTAAAACAATTTTAAGCGAGCAAAACTTAGCGCTTCAAGAAAACCGTAAAGAAATTGAGGATGTTGATTTAGCGGTCGCAATTTCTGACTTAGCATATATAAATGCAACGTATGAAGCGACGCTTAAAGCTGTTAGTACGATGAGTAAAACGAGCATCTTAGATTATATGTAAATAATAAGGAGTGATAAATATGGCAGGAACGATGACAGGCATTGGTGGTAGACAACAGATTTGGAATCTTGGAAATAATATGATCGATACTTCTCACTTCGTTGAATTAGAAATGAATGCGTTAGATATGAAAAAGACACCGTATACGAAAGAAAAGAACGACCTTACAAATGATAAATTATTATATACAAGTTTGAAATCAGAATTTAGCTCTTTCACGCAAACTTTTAAAAACTTAGCGGCTTTTAAAGGGAATGAGAAAAAAGTAACAACATCACAAGACGGATATATTAATGTAAAAGCTGATGGTGGTGCAATTGCAGGAACTTTTAATATGACAATTACACAGCTCGCGCAACGTCATCAAATAGCTTCTAATGAAATTAAAGATATAAATGCAAAGCTTCCTAAAGATGAAACATTAAAACTAGGCGGTAAAGAATTAAAAGTAACAACAGATATGACATATAAAGATTTAATTAATAAGATTAATGATGGAGATTATGGCGTATCAGCTTATACACTTGGAAATAAAATTTTCATGACCTCTAAAAAAGAGGGAACAGATGGACAGATTAAGTTTGAGGCGAACACATCTACGCTATTTCAAGATATTGGTTTAGCTAACGCGGATGGCAAAGCGCTCAATACAATCAATGAAGCACAAAATGCTAAATATAGTATTAATGGTATTACAGATGAAAGTTCTACGAATACAATTGAAGCTCTTCCCGGTGTGAAAATTGAGTTGTTAAAGGTAACTGAGCCGAAAGTAGAAGGGGCGCCAGATGCAGGTACAACAACAGATCCCAAAACAAAAGGTATAGACCTAAAATTTACAGTAAATGACTCAAACGTAACAGATGCATCGAATGTTATTAAAAAAATGGTAGCTGATTATAATAAAGCTGTTTCTACAGTAGATATCTTTGCTGGAAAAGGTGGAGCTTTCCAAGGTCAAGCTATTATGCAAAGTGTACGTCAAGCGATGAACAATGTCGTAACATTTTCTCAAGATGGTAATTATTTATTCACATTTGGTATTCAATTAAAGCAAGATGGAACGATGGAAATTGATGACGAAAAGTTAACGAAAGCATTAAAAGAGAAGCCAGATGCAGCGAAGCAATTTTTCTTTAGTTCTAACGGTTTAGGAAAAATGATGGAAGAACCGCTTGATAAACTATTCGGTGATAAAGGCGTAGTCGGCGAGAGAGTTAAAAACATTGATTCACGTGTAAGTGATTTAGATAAAAAGATTAAAGATATTGAGACGCAAAACTTGCAAAAGCAAGATGAAATTGTGAAGAAGTATCAAAAGCTAGAAAGTACATTGGCGGCGCTTGATAGCCAACTAAAAACAATTAAAGCAATGACAAAACAAAAAAGTGATGATTAATGAAAGTTGAGGAAGTGATCATATGCAAGCATGGCAACGTTATATGCAAAATGATATTATGACGAGTAATCCGATTAAAAATACAATTTTTATTTATGAAAGATGTATTGTAGAGTTTCGTAATTTAGAAGAACTTTTACATACTTTTAACTTACAAGAAGGGGACGCACTTCTTGAAAAGTTAGAACGTATTTTTGAAGAATTAAAACTTCAATTGAATCCTGAAATTACGAAAGATTTATATGATAGCTTATATGGTTTATACGATTGGATTAGCATTCAAATTCAAACGATGAAAGTAACGCGTGAAGCGAAAGATATTGATGCAATTGTGAAAGTGTTGCAAGATTTAATAGACGGTTACCGCGGAGCACTTGAAAATGAACAATGATATTTATCGGACGTTTGTCAGCTGTTTTAATGAAATCGGTGAATTGCAAGTGTCAGACAGAGAGTTTGCTGAGAAGAGTGAGATGTTAAATCGCTGGATGATGACATTGGATGAAGAAACGCGTACGCAAGTTGCAGCAGAAGTAAGCCCATTTATTATTAAGGCAGCACAGCATATTCGGGATAAGCAAAAGATTTTGGAAGAAATGATTATGACAAATGATGGACGAATGAAGGCTAATTCATTTTACGGTAAATATTAATAATAACGTTTGGAAACAGATTCCCCTTTTAAAAGGGGGTCTATTCCTTCGTTTACATAAAGAACTCCGCTGATTGAGGTTTCATTTTATGACTGTGATGAAAAATAATAGTAATCTAAATAATAGAAAAATGGACTTTAGTTTATAGTTCATATATTGAAATGTTGTATAGATTACTGTGTGTATACAGTTTTTTGCATTCTTTTTTATATTTTTGTATTTTTCTAAAGACAACAATGGAAAAATGGAATAAAATATGTAGGGGTACATAAAAGTAAATATTTTAATAAATGCATATAAGAAAATAAATAATGAAGTGAAACTTCTATCAGTGGATCATTAATTTAGAAAAGAAAGGGTGTGGAATATGCCAGATTTAGTGAGTGATGTAAGCCATTATATGAATTATTTAGTGACGAAACGAAATACTGTTTCTAGTAATATTGCAAATGCAAATACACCTGGCTATAAAGCACAAGATGTAACATTTGCTGAGCAGATGAATAAAAGTAGTGCATTATATAAAAACAATGCGGCTGATTTAAAGAGCAATCCAGATTTATATCAAACGAATGAAATGCACTTGCCGACAGTAAATACGAAAAATACATATGCAAAGATTCAAACAAAATCAATGCAAACGAATAAAGACGGAAATAGTGTGGATGTAACGACAGAAATGCTAGATTTAATGAAAACAAATCAGTTATACGGTATTTCAGTTAACGCAATTAATACACAATATGCAATTAACCAAGCGGCACGCGGACGTTAAAGGTAGAAGGAGAGACAACGGATGTTTCAGGCAATTAATGCAAGTGGCTCAGGGCTAACGACAGCGAGAAAGTGGATGGAAGTTACTTCTAACAATATTGTAAATGCAAATACGACGGCGGCTCCGGGGACAGATTTATATGAGCGTCGTAGTGTGGTGCTAGAATCAAACAATAGTTTTGCAAGTATGTTAGATGGGGCTCCTACTAACGGAGTAAAGATAAAAAGTATTGAAGCAGACAAAACGGAAAATTTAGTGTATGATCCGACGCATCCGCACGCAAATGAAGAAGGATATGTACGTTATCCAAATATTGATGTAACTGCTGAAATGACGAATGTTATGGTTGCTCAAAAAATGTATGAAGCAAATACGAGTGTATTAAATGCGAATAAAAAAATGCTTGATAAAGATTTAGAAATCGGCCGAGGATAAGGGGGAAGATAGTAATATGAAAATCCAACCAATGTTACATACACAACCATTTGGAGCAATTCAGTCAATTGGTGCACCGAAAACTTCTCAAACATCTGTAGTTGAGGGGAAAAAGTTTATTGATTTATTGGAAGATATGAATCAAACGCAAAACAATGCGCAAACAGCAGTATATGATTTACTAACTAAAGGGGTAGGAGAAACACATGACGTTTTAATTCAGCAAAAGAAAGCTGAGTCTCAAATGAAAACAGCTGCTCTCGTACGTGATAATCTTATTGAAAATTATAAGTCACTAATTAATATGCAAATTTAGGAAAGTAGACGGGTGTGTTTAAATGGAAAAGATGAAAAATGTTATCCGATCGTTAAAAACGTGGCATAAGTTAGTAATTGGTGCTGCGCTTTTAGCGATTGTAACAGGAGCACTTTTATACTTCACCTTGCCAGATAAATATGTTGTTGTATATCAAAATTTAAATGATACAGATAAACAAGAGATTACAGCAGAATTATCGAAGTTAGGTGTCGATTATCAATTAGCGACCGATGGTTCGATTCGTGTGCAAAAGAATGATGCTCCATGGGTTCGAAAAGAAATGAATGGGATGGGCTTACCGTTTAATTCTAAAAGCGGTGAGGAAATTTTATTAGAAAGCTCGCTCGGTTCAAGTGAGCAAGATAAAAAAATGAAGCAAATTGTCGGTACGAAGAAGCAATTGGAGCAAGATATTGTAAGAAACTTTGCGACAGTTGAAACGGCAAATGTTCAAATTACATTGCCTGAAAAAGAGACAATTTTTGATGAAGAAAAAGCAAAAGGAACAGCGGCGATTACAATTGGGGTGAAGCGTGGCCAATTGTTAACAGCTGATCAAGTTGCAGGTATACAGCAAATGATAAGTGCAGCAGTTCCTGGTGTAAAGGCAGAAGAAGTAAGCGTTATTGATAGTAAAAAAGGTGTTATCTCAAAAGGGACAGATGAAGCACATTCTAGTAGTTCTTCTTCTTATGAGAAAGAAGTAGAGATGCAGCACCAACTTGAAGGTAAATTAAAACAAGATATTGATGCAACGTTAATGACGATGTTTAAACCGAATGAATATAAAGTGAATACGAAAGTATCTGTAAACTACGATGAAGTTACACGTCAGTCAGAGAAATATGGTGATAAAGGTGTACTTCGTAGTAAACAAGAGCAAGAGGAAAGCTCTACTGCGCAAGAAGGGGCAGATCCGAAGCAAGGTGCTGGTATTACAGCGAACGGTGAAGTGCCAAACTACGGTACGAACAATAATCAAAATGGTAAAGTTGTCTATGATAATAAAAATGGTAACAAAATCGAAAACTATGAAATAGATAAAACAGTTGAAACAATTAAGAAACACCCAGAATTAACGAAAACAAATGTTGTTGTATGGGTAGATAATGATACGCTAGTAAAACGTAGAATGGATATGACAACTTTTAAAGAAGCAATCGGAACAGCGGCAGGACTTCAAGCTGATCCGAACGGTAACTTTATAAATGGTCAAGTTAACGTTGTAACTGTTCAGTTCGATCAGCCGAAAGTCGAAAAAGAGAAAGAGCCAGAAAAAAGTGGCATGAACTGGTGGTTATTCGGTGGAATTACAGCTGGCTTATTAGCGATCGGTGGTCTAGTATGGTTCTTATTAGCAAGACGTAAGAGAAAGAAAGAAGAAGAAGAGGAATATGAAGAATACTTAGCAGAAGATGAAATTGCTGCAAGTAATGAAAGTATCTTGGAAATTCCTGAAGAAAAAATAGTGCCAGAGCCAAAACCTGAACCAGAAGAACCGAAAGAACCAACGTTAGATGAACAAGTGCAGGATGCTACGAAAGAACATGTAGAAGGTACTGCAAAAGTAATTAAAAAATGGCTAAACGGACAGTAAGGGAGGAACAACGATGTTAGATGAAATCTCCTCCAAAGAAAAAGCTGCCATCCTTATTCGTACATTAGAAGAAGGGGTGGCAGCAAAAGTCATTGAATATATGACAGCTGAGGAAAAAGAAGTATTACTTCGTGAAATCGCGAAGTTTCGTGTATATAAACCAGAAACGTTAGAAAATGTACTGGGAGAGTTCTTATATGAACTAAATGTAAAAGAATTGAACTTAGTCACTCCAGATAAAGAATACATTCGTCGCATATTTAAAAACATGCCAGAAGACGAACTGGAAAAATTATTGGAAGATCTTTGGTATAACAAAGATAATCCATTTGAATTCTTAAATTCACTTACAGATTTAGAGCCACTTCTTACAGTGCTTAATGATGAATCACCACAAACAATTGCAATTATCGCTTCTTATATTAAACCGCAGCTTGCTTCTCAATTAATTGAGAGATTGCCAGATCATAAACGAGTAGAGACGGTAATGGGTATTGCGAAGTTAGAACAAGTTGATGGTGAATTAATTAATCAAATTGGTGAGTTGTTAAAATCGAAATTAAATAATATGGCATTCAGTGCAATTAATAAAACTGATGGCTTGAAAACAATCGTAAACATTTTAAATAATGTTTCACGTGGTGTTGAAAAAACAGTCTTTCAAAAGCTGGATGAAGTCGATTATGAGTTATCTGAGAAAATTAAAGAAAATATGTTTGTCTTTGAAGACTTACTTGGTCTTGAAGATCTTGCGCTTCGCCGTGTATTAGAAGAAATTACAGATAACGGTGTTCTTGCGAAAGCACTTAAAATTGCAAAAGAAGAAATTAAAGAGAAACTATTTACATGTATGTCTTCAAACCGTAAAGAGATGATTCTAGAAGAATTAGATGGCTTAGGACCGCTTAAGATGACGGATGCTGAAAAAGCACAGCAAACGATCACTGGTACAGTGAAAAAGCTAGAGAAAGAAGGAAGAATTATCGTTCAAAGAGGTGAAGAGGATGTCCTTATTTAAAAACAGAATTCCGAAGAATTCTGTTTCTTTTTCTGAAGAAACGTATGAATTACAATTTCCAAAACCAGCTTCAGTTCAAATAGAAGAGGAAGAATTACAAGCTGATCATGCAGAGCTTCGCGCCCAGCAAGAGTCATTACATATGGAAATGAATCAGCTAAGGCAAGAGAAGCAAATGCTAGAACGAGAGCGGCAGCAGTTATTACAAGATAAAGAACAATTTCAAATGCATATTCATGAACAAATGGAACAGATGGAAGCAGCGCGTGTGCAGTTTCAAAAAGAACAACAAGAAACAGCATATGAATGGACAGAGTTATTATGGGATCAATCTTTTCATCTAGCAGAAAAAATCGTGAATCAAGCGGTAGATTCACGATCGCTTGATGTGTTACCTATTTTAACTGGCATCGTGCAAACATTGCCAACTTCATTTGAAAAATTAATCATTACAGTACATCCAGAAACGTTTGAACGTATTCAAGAAGAGAAGGAAAATACGAAAGAATATTGGTTACTACAATTAGTAGAATGGAAATATGATTTCTCCTTGCAGTTTGGTGAATTTGTTCTGGAAGAAGAGAAAGAGTTCTTTGAATTTAAATTTGCACCTATATTTGCGAAACTTCGTCAGAAATGGGAAGAAGAGAAGTTATTTGAGGAGCAAAATGTATGAGCCGTCTGTTAATGAATGAGAACGAAAAATGGAATAAGTTCATTGAAACACCACTGTATACGAAAGTAGGCAAAGTTCATAGTGTACAAGAACAGTTTTTCGTAGCAAAAGGGCCGAAAGCGAAGATTGGAGATGTTTGCTTCGTTGGAGAACATAAGGTCTTATGTGAAGTGATTGCCATTGAAAAAGAAAATAATATGCTACTTCCATTTGAACAGACAGAAAAAGTATGTTATGGAGATTCAGTGACTTTAATTTCAGAAGATGTTGTTGTACCACGTGGTAATCACTTACTCGGAAAAGTGTTAAGTGCAAATGGTGAAGTATTAAATGAGGAAGCTGAAAACATTCCATTACAGAAAATAAAACTAGATGCACCGCCTATACATGCATTTGAACGTGAAGAGATTACCGATGTATTTGAAACAGGAATAAAATCAATTGATTCTATGCTAACAATTGGTATCGGTCAAAAGATTGGTATTTTTGCTGGGTCAGGTGTTGGTAAATCTACTTTACTTGGAATGATAGCAAAAAATGCAAAAGCTGATATAAACGTTATTAGTTTAGTAGGAGAACGTGGCCGGGAAGTAAAAGACTTTATTCGAAAAGAGTTAGGCGAGGAAGGGATGCGAAAAAGCGTCGTTGTTGTAGCGACGTCAGATGAAAGTCATCTTATGCAACTTCGTGCAGCGAAGCTTGCAACGTCTATTGCTGAATACTTCCGTGATCAAGGCAATAACGTATTACTTATGATGGACTCTGTTACTCGTTTTGCCGATGCACGAAGAAGTGTTGATATTGCTGTTAAAGAGTTACCGATTGGTGGTAAAACACTGTTAATGGAAAGTTATATGAAGAAGCTGTTAGAGCGGTCCGGGAAAACACAAAAGGGATCTATAACAGGTATTTATACGGTGCTTGTTGATGGGGACGATTTAAATGGCCCTGTACCAGATTTAGCACGTGGTATTTTAGATGGACATATTGTATTAAAGCGTGAGCTTGCAACGCTTAGTCATTATCCTGCAATTTCAGTATTAGATTCAGTAAGTAGGATTATGGAAGAAATCGTGTCACCACATCATTGGCAACTTGCAAATGAAATGAGGAAAATTTTATCAATTTATAAAGAAAATGAATTGTATTTTAAGTTAGGAACGATTCAAGAAAATGAAGAAAATGCTTATATTTTTGAATGTAAAAATAAAGTAGAAGGTATAAATACATTTTTAAAGCAAGGTCGATCGGATAGTTTCCAATTTGATGATATCGTTCAAGCGATACACCATATAGTATAAGGCCTCTGCCTAAGAGGTCTTATTTTTTTGTTTTTTAATATTTCACAGATTTTTTTGGAAAAAAACTATATAATAGAAAAAGAGAACGTTATAATAGGAAGGGGCTATGAAAACAGGTGGATAAACAGCAGTACGACACAATAAAATTGCAAATAAATCAAGAAAAAGAAAATATTTTAAAAGAAGTGTATGAATTAACAGCTGAAAAAAGAAAAATAGAACAAAAAAAAGAATATGATTTATATGTTGTGAAATCGCGTAGTAAAGTCGTACAAACTGGGCAACGTATTATGGCGGGCATGCTTTCTTCACATACGTTTTCACCTGAAAGAATAGAAGAATGGAATCGAAAAATTAAAAAAACGGAAGGTTTTATTCAAAAAAATGAAAGCCTTTTAGAGCAAGTAAAAGAAAAAGAACGTGTCATTGATGAGATGTATCAAGAAGATTGCAAAAAGCTTGCGAAAGCACAAGAAAAGCTGGAAGAAAAAATGCTTCTGGATTTGAAAATGTGTATGAATGGATGAGGTGAATGTAGTGATACAGTCTGTATTACCGGTGCAACAAAGTTTACCTCCGCAAAAAGAAAAAGGGCTAGAAGTACAATCAAAAAATGAAGATTCTTCATTCGATCGTACGATGAGAATGGAAAATAAAAAACAGCCGCAAACGGAGAAAACGAAACGAGAAGAAGCACCAACAGAAGAGAAAAAAGATTATATTCTTTCTAAAAAATCGGTAACGAAAGAAGAGCCTATTGTAAAGAAAGAAGAAAAAAAAGAGACAGAACAGTTGTTATTAGCTGTATCTGAGCAAATGGTTGCAATTGAGCAATTACATGTGCAGCCGGAATTGTTATATCAATACATACAAAAAATACAAGAGCTATATAAAGAATATGGCAATATTAAACTTAATGAATTACCTGCAGCTGAATTACAACAATTACAAGAACTTCTTTCAAATATGAATATCAAAAATGCTATATGTTTAGAAGATACAATGCAAATGGTATTAGACAAAATGAAGATGCCAGAGCAAACGATGCAAGCATTGAAAGTTGTAGAAACAGAAACTTGTAATATTGCAAAGAAACAAGAAGAGTCTAAAGAGGTAGATCTTCCGAAACTTGAGAGCGATGATGCAAAGGTAGAGTTGCCAGAGGTTGATGCATTAAATGATTCGAGCTCTGCAGGTGCAGAGTTATTAAATAAAACGACGAGTACCGAACAAGTAGGGAAATCAAATAGTGGTGCTGAGAAAGTTTCATTACCTGACTTAGGAAAGAAAATGGAAGCACAAGTAGAAGCGCTGCAAAAATTTGTAGTGAAACAAGAACGTGTTTTATTTCAGTTAAATCCAGAAAAACTTGGTACATTAACAGTGTTTATGAAAAAACACGGAGATCAAATTGATGTTCACGTAGAAATGGAAAAACACGATGCGAAAAAACGTGTTGAAATCATTTTTGATGAATTGAAATTAAAGTTAAAAGAAAAAGAAATCAATATTCAAATTAGCTATTCAGATAAAGATGAAAATCGTAAAGAACAGCGAGAACAAGAGCAAAGGCAAAAACAGAAATTAGCAAATACAAATCATGAAAAACAACAATCAACAGAATTTGCGGGATTATTGGAGGAATAAAGCGTGCCAACAGTTGGATTAAATACAACGAGTACAAATCATATTCCGTTACAAGCAGGAGCGCAAAAAAGTAATGTACCTGTTAATGGTGTACAATCGCCAGTGCAACAAAGTAATGGAGTTTCGGCAGGAGCGCAAAAGACTCCTGGGGTAATGGGGAAAGATGATTTCCTAAAATTGTTTTTATCAAGTTTCCAACATCAAGATCCATTTAATGCGATGGATATGAATCAAATGATGAATCAGACAGCGCAGTTATCTCTTATGGAACAAGTACAGAATATGACGAAAGCAGTAGATAAGCTGCAATCAACGATGTATTCAACAGCACTTGATGGTGGAATGAAGTTTTTAGGTAAATACGTAAGAGGTGTTGACGGTGACGGAAACAAAGTAACCGGTCAAGTAGAAACAGTTCGCCTTGCGGAAAATAACGATGTACAGCTCGTTATTAATAATAAGGTTGTATCTCTTCGTTTCGTTGAGAGAGTGTCTGATAAACCGATTGGGGAAACGAACCCAGAAGACGCAAAGAAAGACGATCAAAAAGTAACTGAAGAAGTAAAAACTACAAATTCATAAGGAGTGTCCATACGTTATGATTAAAGCGTTATATACAAGTATTACAGGGATGAATGCAACACAAAATGCATTAAGTGTAACTTCAAATAATATTGCCAATGCACAAACAGTAGGTTATAAAAAACAAAAAGCAATGTTTGATGATTTACTATATAACAATTCGATTGGTGCAAAAGGTGACGGTAAATACGCAGGAACAAATCCGAAAAGTATTGGTAATGGTGTGAAAATGAGTGGTACAGTTACCGATTATAGTGATGGTACAATTACGTTAACAGGTGGCAAAACACAAGCCGCAATGGAAGGTAATGGTTTCTTCGTTGTAGGTGATTCAAAAGGCGGAAATATGGAATTTACTCGTAAAGGTACGTTTGGGATATCTTCAGATTACTATATTACGAATACTGAAGGTCAATATGTATTTGCATACCCTGCGAATGAGGCAACTGGTGAAGTTGATTTATCTGGAATTCCAGGACCGTTGCAAATTCCAATGGGAACAGCAATTGGTGGTATTCGAACATCGAAAGGGACAATTAAAGGTAATATTCCAACTGGTGAAAAACAAATTACACAAGATTTACCTGTATATGATAATGCGGGGAATACATGGACAATGCGTGTCGAGTTTAAACAAACGAGCGAACATAATTATACATATAAAGTACAAATGCGTAATGACTCGAAAAAAGAAACAGAGTTTAAGGATGTTCCAGGTGCAGGTGGTAATATGACATTTGATGCTGTTGGAAATCCAAATCCGAAAGAGCAAGGGGCCAATATTCCATTTGATGGCGGCTCTATAAAATTAGACTTAAGTCATTTAACAAACCATCCAACAGATAAAACATTATCAGTAACAGACGTAGATGGTAGAGCAGCAGCGACGGTTAAAGATTGTTTCATTGCTGACGGTGGATATGTGATGGTAAAATATTCTGATGGAAGTATGAAATCAGCTGGTCAATTAGCTGTTGCGATGTTCCCGAACGAAGGCGGACTAATGAAAACAGGTAATGGTAACTATACAGCGACGAATACAACAGGTATTTTAGCTCTTGGTGCATCTGGTCAAAACGGTGCAGGTAAAGTACGTGGTGGTGCACAAGAAGGTGCCAATGTAGATTTATCTGTAGAATTCGTTGACTTAATGTTATACCAACGCGGATTCCAAGGAAATGCGAAAGTGATTAAAGTTTCAGATGAAGTATTAAATGAAGTTGTAAACTTAATTCGATAATATATCGTAAAGAAAAAATGTAATGGAGTAGAAAGGGTTTTTTATTCGTATGACAAGACAAGAGCGAATTTTACAATTGCCTTTTTTCGAAAATAAACGTGAACTTGCCGAGCAAGTATTAAAAATAGAACGAGAAGAGCATGTATATTTACCAGATCAATTTGAAATTAAGCAAGTGCCTCCGTATTCATTTGGCGAAAAACAAGCAATCATTGGCCGTATCCATGAGTTTTATTTCATAAGTGTTGGTAGCGATAGCGTTTGGAAGTATCAACTGTTTAAGGATGAGATGAAGTGTCGTGAGTTTTTTGTTATGTTGCCAAATATTACGGATCAGCAGATAGCGTTTTGGTTTAATAACATAGAGTTATTGAAAGGTTCTTAAAAGCACTTTTTAGGTTTTGAGAGAGGACCTGGCGATGTTTTGGAGCGGTTAGTGCCTAATAGAGTCCCGACCGATGTGTAAGACCAGAGATATGTAGCGTTACTAGAGTAGTGTGGTAGTGTAAGAAGTGGTAGTATAAAATAGTTTTAAGTTAATTTAAGGTAGTTGTAGTATACAATTAGACTGAATTTCTATAAAAGGAGAGGTGAGGAGGATGGCGCAAAATAAGTATCGCGTTACATTCATTTCGCCGAGTGAGGTTGAGCAGCGGACTGTAATGGCGGCGAATAGTTTGCCAGATTTAATCCGTAAAGTAGAGAGTATTATTGCCGATCCAAACGGTTATTTTGTGAATGATAAAAAAAATAATTGCTATTTTAAAGTGATTAAAGAAAATGTTACGTTTATTCAATATGAGTTACTATTTTCGGATAAGGAAATTCATATTGAAAAATTAAAACATATAGCACCGGTGGTATTAAAACGATTATTCGAAAAAATAAATGACCCGGAATTATATGCACTCGCGCTACTTGATGTTGATATAGCAACGAAAGAATATGTGCTAGCAGAAATGAATTCTGAGCTAAGAATAAGAGTAGAGACGGAGCTTTCGAAAAAATGGGAAGCAATGCCGACAGAAATTGTAGGGGCGCAAGAAGTGTTATTAGAAGCACTTGCTTCTTTTATACAAGATTAATTGTTTTTTAATAAAATGAATCGATCGACTATCTATATTTTTTATATAGGTAGTTGACTTTTTCTCTTTTATAAAGCTTAATAATTAGATATACGGAATTAATGGAAGGGGAGCGACACCTTTATGTCACAAGCACAAAGTATTTTATTAGAAAGCGGAACAAATGAATTAGAGATTGTTACGTACACTGTTGGTGAAAACCTATTTAGTATTAATGTAATGAAAGTACGTGAAATCATTAATCCATTCCCTGTTACAACTGTGCCAGAATCTCATCATGCAGTTGAAGGTGTTGTTCAAGTACGTGGTGAAATTTTACCTGTTATTAACTTGGCAATGGCTCTTAATTTAAAGTCAACAAAGCCACTTGATCAAACGAAATTTATCATCTCAGAATTAAACCAAATGAAAGTTATTTTTCGCGTTGATGAAGTGCATCGTATTCAACGTATTTCGTGGGAACAAATTGATGAACCAGCTTCATTATCTATGGGACTAGAAGAAACGACATCTGGTATTGTAAAACTAGATGGAAAAATCATCTTACTATTAGATTATGAAAAAATTGTATGTGAAATTAGCGGCACTGGTTATGACAATAAATCAATTGCAGGATTAGAACAAAAAACAGATCGAGCTGAAAAAGTAATTTACATTGCAGAAGATTCAGCGATGCTTCGCCAAATATTAGAAGAAACATTATCATCAGCTGGATATACGAAAATGAACTTCTTCAGCAATGGTGCAGAAGCGTTAGCGCAAATTGAAAAATTAGCGAAAGAGCAAGGCGAAAAAATGTTTGAACATATTCACTTGCTAATTACGGATATTGAAATGCCAAAAATGGATGGACATCATTTAACGAAAGTGGTTAAGGATAGTGAAGTAATGAATCGTTTACCAGTCATTATTTTCTCTTCATTAATTACAAATGAATTATTCCATAAAGGTGAAGCTGTAGGAGCAAATGCTCAAGTAAGTAAGCCAGATATTCAAGAGCTAATTGGTTTAGTTGATAAGTTAGTGCTTTAAAAGCTTCTATTTAGCCGGAATAGAAGCTCTAGCCAAGTGTTGAGCGGTCAGTGCTTAATAAGAGCCCTATGCGATGTTGAGACGAGACATATGGAGTGGTTATAGGTAAGTAGAAGAGCTGGTGTATAACATTTTTCTATTGAGTAGGAATAGAGAAACTACTTATGTAAGGAAGTTTTCAGTGCTTAATAGAGTCTCATGCGATGTGAGTTCAAAGGTATGAAGTAGTTTTAGGTAAGAAGAAGTGAGACTTCGATTGAGGATTTGAAGACTGGGTTTATAACTCTATTCTGTTAGAGAGGGGAAGGAATTAGCCATGTGTAGCATTGGCTAGTTCCTTTTTAGTATTATATACTTTAAATTGGTAGAAAAATGAAAGGTTTCTTGGGTGTTTGTCGCTGTATGTGTGAATAATCTTTATTTAGAGATTTTTGATTTGAAAATATAAGTGAACGTATTTTTTTGATTACTTTAGTAACATTTCGTGGTAACGCAAATTTTTTCGGTGAAAAAACATTCAAAATACCATATAATATAATTAAATGTAATTAATATGCAATTTTACATATTAATAAAAAACATTTTCCAAATTTTTATACTTTCTATACATTTTTGTATGTTTATCATTTGACAGATAATTTCGAACTGTTATAATATGGATATATAAAAATTGCTATTTTCTTAAAAGACATGGGAGTCAGATGAGAATTGTGAAAGGATGAGGGGGAGTGGCACAGATTATGTATCACCACACAGCAATTAATGTATTAGGTCTTTTACAAAACATGTCAAATAATAAAATGAACGATATGCAACTAGAGGTGGAATTAAAAAAAATAGAAAAAGAATTCCAAGTAAAGTATGAAGAATTAGTTGATTTACATAATAGAATGGTATTATTTCAAATAGATATAGAAAAAAATGGCGGGATGCGAGCGTACGAAAAATCAGCAATTACATGGCTGAAGTCTGAACTAGAGCTATTGTATGAAGTGTATCAATTTTGTCAACGTCACGGTTTAAACATTTTAAATATTTCAAAATACGTAAGTAAAAATGAACTAAATCTTTTTCCAAAAACAGAAAGTCAATTGCAAAATACGTATTATAAATTGAAAAAACGTGAAATACCGTTTGAAAATATTGAAAAACAAAAACCAGGACGAAAGCGAAAATATATACCAGTAAAAGAAACAATCGTTGCAAGAAAACAAGAAAACGAGTACGAATTAAAAGAAGAAATCCAGCATAAAGAGGATGAAAAAAATCTTGTAACAGTTATATCTGGTATCGTTGATAACTTTGAAACAATTAATCAATGTAGTGAAAGGAAAGAAGACGAACTACATCAGTTTATGGAAGGTATTTATAAGCTTTCTAGTATGGCGGCAGGGCGTTTTAGAGAAGCAAAGAATACACGTAGTCTAGAAGGTGAATTGCAGTCGTTACAACTAGAAAATGAAAGGTTAAAACGAGAGAAAGAAGAGCTTGTACAAGATATTAAAGGTATGACGCAGCTTTTAATTCATTTCATTACAAGTTCTGATATCGATCAAATTCGTAAATTACCAACTTTCGTACAAGATTGTAAAATGGAATTACATAAACTTGGGCTATATAATGCACAAGACGGAAAAATGAAAATAATGGTTGACCGTAGCGGACAAGTTATGACGGTAACACAGTAATAAAATTTGGGTACAAAATAAAAGGGAGATACATAGTTTATATGTATTTCCCTTTTGTTTTTATGGAATCGTTCCAAAGATGGAAGATTCATTTTTATGATTGTAGTAGTTTAGAGACCATTTGCGGAATTTGGTTCGCTTGTGAAACCATACTAAGTGCAACTTCAGTCAATAATTTGAACTTTAAAAAATCACTCATCTCCTGCGCCATGTCTGCATCTTCAATTCGAGATGCAGCATCTGTTAACGCCATACTTTGACTATTTAAATTTTCAATATTAAATTGTAAACGATTTATCATAGCACCAAGGTCGGCACGATGAAGTGACACACTTTGTAAAGCATCTTCAATTTTAAGAATCGCTGCTCTTGCTTCTTGTTCTGTTGAAATCTTGATGTCATGTTGGGTAGGGGAAGGGGGAATATGTTTCGTCATATGTACCGTATGACCGATATCGTCTAATGTAATAGGACGGTTTTGACCGTCAAATACGGATAAATCATTAAACTCAGTCGTCTCGACAATATAGCCAATTTCTTCTGTTAAAGACTGAAACTCTTTATTCAGCGAATTACGATTTTCATTTGAATTTGTACCGTTTGAGGATTGAACAGCTAAATCACGCATACGCTGCAAAATATTCGTCACAGTTTGAAGGGCAGCTTCTGCCGTGCGAAGCATTGATATCGCATCCTCATTATTACGAATCGCCACGCGCATACCACTTGCTCTCGCATGCATTCGAGTCACAATTGCAATATTAGCGGGATTATCCGAAGCGTTGTTCAACTTCTTACCAGTCGCCAAATGCTCCATTGCAACATTCATACGTTTCTCATTCTCATACAACGACTGCCTAGCATTCATACTTAAAACATTCGTACCAATACGCATAATAGACACTCCTTATAGATTGATATAGTTAGTGTTCTAAAGCTAATACACGGTCATGAAAAAATAAAAAAGGCTTATGCTCATTTGCTGTTTGTGTTTTAACATAAGAGGAGGATTAAAATAGGTACTGACCGCTTATACACAATCGCATAGGCTCTCTGCCGCCTGAAAAAAGAAATATTTTACAAATAATTCATCTATATAGAAAAAATAAACCTCTCCGCAAGCAGAGAGGTTTATTCAGGAAACTAACTCAAATGGCTTATTGTAATAATTTAGAAACCATTTGTGGAGTTTGGTTTGCTTGAGAAAGCATGCTGATACCAGCTTCGTTCAAGATTTTGAACTTAGTCATTTCAGACATTTCTTTCGCCATGTCAGCGTCTTCGATTTGAGAAGCAGCTGAAGCCATAGAAGAAGATTGGCTCTTCAGGTTATTTACGTTAAAGTCAAGACGGTTTAATGTAGCACCTAGAGTTGCGCGGTTAGATGCAATGTTTTCTAGTGCAGAGTCAATTGCAGCGACAGCAGCATTAGGATTAGCAACAGTTACTTTTGTTTTATCGAACGCACCGCCTAAGGCTTTAGCTGCAGCAGCTTTAGCTACATCTGTATCTGCGGCATTATTGTAGTCTGCTAATTTGTCAGTAACGGCTTTAGCATCTGCTGCAGACATAGATCCTTTAACTTTATCGAATTCCTTCATAGCAGCATCAACTTCTTTTTGAATATCAGCTTTGTCAGTAGTAGTTGTTGTATTAAGTGCAGTAAATTTGCCTGCAACATCATCAATTGTTTTTTGTGATGCGCCACCAATTGTTAGTTTATCAATACTTAGTGATTGTGTAGAAACGTTTGCTAATTTAATATCAATTTTCTTACCTTCATCAGCGTTATCTAATGTTTGAATTGCAATAGTTTCATTAGAACCATCTAATAATTTTTTATCATTAAATTCAGTGTTAGTAGAGATGTAATTGATTTGCTCTTTTAATGCGCCGAATTCTTTATCTAGAGCTGCTTGGTTCTCAGATGTATTTGTACCATTTGCAGATTGGTTTGCAAGGTCACGCATACGAAGTAAGATGTTAGATACTGAGTTCATTGCTGAATCAGCTGTACGGATTAATGAAATACCGTCTTGTGTGTTGTTAGCGGCTACTCCTAATCCACTTTCACGAGCACGCATACGAGTTGCGATTGCAAGACCTGCTGCATCGTCAGAAGCGTTGTTGATACGTTTACCGCTTGATAAACGGTCCATAGCGTTACTCATTTTAGCTTGGTTTTGGCGCATGTACTCTTGCGTACGCATGCTGTTAATGTTTGTATTAATTCTCATGTTAAGAACCCCCATTTTTTTATATTGACTTTTCTGCAAATTGAAAAACGGTAATATGCGAAAAAATCAATTTCGAGATTTATTGTAATCCCTGTCATAGCGGGTGTCAACTAAAAATTCGAATTAATAAATATAAAAAAATAACAGTTTAACAATATATTCATTTTTTTATTACATAATTATTAAAAGGATTATTGCAAACTTTAAAAAAAAACTCTAATATTAGATTATCTTTGTTTACCGAAAAGGTGATATTATGATAGTTGGAAATATAGTAAAAGAAGTGCTTGCATATAAAAAAGGACAAATTCAGCAAAAGCTAAGTAGTCCACAAGCATTTGTTAGTAGTCGTTTTCAAGAGAAGTTGCAGAGTGAACCTGCGAAGGAGACGAAGGCTACTACGCAGCCGGCAAACATAGAAGATATGAGTCAGCCGGTACAATCTACGAAAATAGAAGCGGTTGTTAATAAGCCTGAAGAAACTATTAATAAAGTAGAGGAAGCGAGTAAGCCTGAAGAAAAGGCTGAAACGAAGAAAGCAGATGAAGTGCAAGTTGCGCAAAAAGAGTTTGAACGACGTTTCCCAGAAACGAAAAATGAGGCTGTTGATACGTGGGAATTAACGAAGAAGTATAATATTCAAAAAATACGTTCTTCCAATGAAGGGAAGTATGAGGATATTATTGATCGTGTAAGTCGTACATACGGAATTCCAAAAACGTTAATTCAAAAAATGATTGAAGTAGAGTCTAATTTTAATCCGAAAACGGTGTCACATGCCGGTGCGATGGGACTTATGCAGCTTATGCCAGCGAATGTGAAGGAGATGGGTGTGAAGAATCCCTTTTCACCAGCTGAAAGTATTGAAGGTGGCGTGAAAGAGTTAAGTGGTTATTTAAAGAAAAATAATGGCGACTTAGTATTGGCGCTTGCTTCTTACAATGCTGGTCCTGGGAATGTGAGAAAGTACGGAGGCGTGCCGCCATTTAAAGAAACGCAAGGATATATTAAAAAAATATTAAATATCGACGTTTCAAAATAGGGAGTTTCATATATAGAGAGAACATGAAATTTTCGTGAACATGATATGGGAGTTGGCTAGATTTGAAATTACAAGATGATATTCCGTTAACAATTTATTTTGAAATCGGAAATACGAAAAAGAAAATTGAAGATCTGCTTCATATTACGAAAGGTACATTGTATCGTCTTGAAAATTCAACGAAAAATACGGTGCGTCTTATGCTTGAGAATGAAGAGATTGGAACCGGAAAGATTTTAACGAAGAATGGGAAGATGTACGTTGAAATCGTTGAATTGAAAAGGTAGGGAAGGGGATTGTCATGAGTGGCGAAAAATTAAGCCAAGAGCAAATTGATGCCCTGCTGAAGGCGGTAAATGAAGGCGAGGAAATGCCAGCTTTCGCACAAGAAGCAGGAAAGCAAGAGAAATTTCAAGAGTATGATTTTAATAGACCAGAGAAGTTCGGTGTTGAGCATTTACGTAGTTTGCAAGCGATTGCTTCTACGTTTGGAAAACAGACGTCACAGACGTTATCAGCGCGTATGCGTATTCCAATTGAACTAGAGCCTTCAACAGTTGAGCAAGTTCCATTTACGAGTGAGTATGTGGAGAAAATGCCGAAAGATTATTATTTATATTGCGTGATTGATCTCGGTTTACCAGAGCTTGGAGAAATTGTTATTGAGATTGATTTAGCATTCGTTATTTATATTCATGAATGTTGGCTTGGCGGAGATAGTAAGCGTAACTTTACGATGCGCAGACCGTTAACAGCATTTGAGTTTTTAACGCTTGATAATATATTCTTGCTTCTTTGTAAAAATTTAGAGCAATCATTTGAAAGTGTTGTTGCGATTGAACCGAAATTTGTAACGACGGAAACAGATCCGAATGCATTAAAGATTACGACAGCGAGCGATATCATTTCATTACTTAACGTAAATATGAAAACAGATTTTTGGAATACGACGGTGCGTATCGGGATTCCGTTCTTATCTGTTGAAGAAATTATGGATAAGTTAACGTCTGAAAATATTGTCGAACATTCTTCGGACAAACGTAGGAAGTATACGTCTGAAGTGGAAGTGAAAGTAAATCAAGTGTACAAACCTGTTCACGTTGCAATTGGTGAGCAGAAAATGACAATGAGTGAGATTGAACAAATTGAAGAAGGCGATATTATTCCGCTTCATACGAAAGTTTCGGATGAATTACTTGGTTATGTAGATGGAAAGCATAAATTTAATTGTTTTATTGGAAAAGATGGAACGCGTAAGGCGCTCCTATTTAAAAGTTTTGTAGAGTAGGAGGATCCATATGAAGCATGAAGTATCTCCTGTGTCATTAATGGGATTAGAAGATTTTGCAGGAAAGCGAAATGAAGCAGGTAAAGCACATATTGATACTGTTTCAGATATTTCGATTGAACTTGGTGTAAAGCTTGGAAAGTCATCTATTACGCTTGGTGATGTGAAGCAGCTAAAGGTTGGCGATGTTCTTGAAGTAGAGAAAAACTTAGGACATAAAGTAGATGTGTATTTAAGTAATATGAAAGTCGGCATCGGTGAAGCAATCGTAATGGACGAGAAATTCGGTATTATCATTTCTGAAATTGAAGCTGATAAGAAACAAGCGGCGCTTATGAAAGCGCAAAGTCAAATGCAAGATAAAGAGTAGAGGAGGAGTCATATGTCGTATATGACGACCTTATTTCAAGTCGTTTTACTGTTTGGTGCGCTCGGTTACGGTGCATATTATATGACGAAAAAGACGCGCAAACAGCAGTTTTTTAAGCAGGGTGAAAATGGCCATATTCAAGTAAAAGACGGCGTTTATTTAAATCATCAAACGAGTGCCTTTTTATTTGAAGTGGACGGAAAGCAAGTGTTCACTGTTATTAGTAATAACGGTGTACAGTCTGTGCAATTAACCGGAACAGGAAATCAGTTTCAACAAGCACTAGAAGACGCGGTGAAGAGTGAAACGAAAAAAGTAGAGGATCCATCATGAGAATAAAGAAACAGTTATCAGTATTAGCCGTTATTTTCGTATTTTCTATCGTTTTTTCAATTATTTTTGTAAATCCAGCGTATGCAGCCCCGAACGGTTTTATTAATTTTGAAAATGGAAAAGAGTTTACGAGTAATTCAAGTGTACAACTATTTGCGCTCGTTACCCTTTTATCATTATCTTCTTCTATCGTTCTATTATTTACACATTTTACTTATTTTATGATCGTTCTAGGGATTACACGTCAAGGACTTGGGGTAATGAATTTACCACCAAACCAAGTGCTTGTTGGACTTGCATTATTTTTATCACTCTTTACGATGCAGCCTGTACTCGGGCAACTGAAGAGCGATGTGTGGGATCCGATGACGAAAGAGAAAATAACAGTAAGTCAAGCTGCGGAAACGACAGCTCCTATTATGAAAGAATATATGTCAAAGCATACGTATAAGCATGATTTGAAAATGATGCTGAAAGTACGCGGAGAAGAGTTGCCGAAAGATTTGAAAGATCTTTCCTTATTTACACTCGTGCCATCCTTTACGTTAACGCAAATTCAAAAAGGTTTACTAACAGGGATGTTCATTTATTTAGCGTTTGTATTTATAGATTTGATTATTAGTACACTTTTAATGTACCTCGGGATGATGATGGTACCGCCGATGATTTTAAGTTTACCGTTTAAAATACTCGTTTTCGTATATTTAGGTGGATATACAAAAATTGTCGATATTATGTTTAAGACGGTCGCCTGAAGCGTTTGATGCTATGTGATAGGAGTCATATAAATGAATACGTCACCAATTATAGATATTTTCCAAACCTTTTTTTATAAAGGGGTTATGATTTTAATGCCGATTGCCGTTGTAAGTCTGATTGTCGTTATTATTATCGCGGTTATTATGGCAATGATGCAAATTCAAGAGCAAACGCTGACGTTTTTACCGAAAATGGCGAGTATTGTGCTCGTAATTATCATTTTAGGTCCGTGGATGTTCCAAGAGTTAACGATGCTTATTTTAGATTTATTTGATAAAATCCCATCGCTATTGCGTTCGTACTAAGATAGGTGAACTGAAATGAATATGGAATTATGGGCGGCAACGTTTTTTGCGTTTTGTCGCATTACTTCATTTTTATATTTTTTACCGTTTTTCTCAGGCCGATCCATTCCAGCAATGGCGAAGGTTACAGTTGGACTCGCTCTTTCAATTACAGTGGCGGATCAAGTGGATGTCTCTCACATCAAGACAGTTTGGGACGTTGCAGCTTATGCAGGAACGCAAATTGTAATTGGATTATCACTTTCAAAAATTGTAGAAATGCTGTGGAACATTCCGAAAATGGCAGGGCATATTTTAGACTTTGATATTGGTTTATCACAAGCAAGTTTGTTTGATGTAAATGCAGGGTCACAGTCCACTTTGCTATCAACAATTTTTGATATATTTTTTCTTATTATTTTTATTTCACTGGGCGGCATTAACTATTTCGTTGCCACTATTTTAAAGTCGTTTCAATATACAGAGGCGATTTCAAAATTGTTGACGACTAGTTTTTTAGATAGTCTACTCGCAACGTTATTATTTGCGATCACATCAGCGGTTGAAATTGCTCTGCCGCTTATGGGAAGTTTATTCATCATTAACTTTGTTCTTATTTTAATTGCAAAAAATGCTCCGCAATTAAACGTTTTTATGAATGCATACGTAATTAAAATTACATGTGGGATTTTGTTTATTGCGATGAGTGTACCGATGCTCGGTTATGTGTTTAAAAATATGACGGATGTATTACTTGAAGAGTATACGAAACTATTTAACTTTTTCTTAACGAAGTAGGGGGACGCGCATGGCAAAGGATAATAAAACAGAAAAGGCCACCCCGCAGAAGCGTAAAAAATCGCGTGAAGAAGGGAATATTGCCCGGAGTAAAGATTTAAATAATTTATTTTCCATACTTGTATTAGCAGTTGTCGTTTATTTCTTCGGAGATTGGCTAGGGTTTGAGATTGCGAATTCCGTAGCGGTGCTGTTTGATCAAATTGGAAAAAATACAGATTCAACCGAGTATTTTTATTTAATGGGGATTTTATTACTGAAAGTATCGGCTCCGATATTAATACTCGTATATGCTTTTCATTTATTCAATTATATGATTCAAGTCGGCTTCCTATTTTCTTCTAAAGTCATTAAACCGAAAGCGTCACGTATTAATCCGAAAAACTATTTTACGAGATTGTTTAGTCGTAAAAGTTTAGTAGATATTTTGAAATCACTGTTTTATATGGGATTAATCGGTTACGTTTCGTACGTTCTCTTTAAAAAGAATTTAGAGAAGATTGTTAGTATGATTGGATTTAACTGGACAGCGTCACTTACTGAAATTATTAGCCAAATTAAATTTATCTTTTTAGCCATTTTAATTATTTTAATCGTTCTTTCTATTATCGATTTCATTTATCAAAGATGGGAGTACGAGCAAGATATTAAGATGAAAAAAGAAGAAGTAAAAAGGGAGCATAAAGATAATGAAGGGGACCCGCAAGTAAAGGGGAAACGAAAAAACTTTATGCATGCCATCTTGCAAGGGACAATCGCGAAGAAGATGGATGGTGCAACGTTTATTGTGAACAACCCGACGCATATTTCGGTTGTACTTCGTTACAATAAACACGTTGATGCAGCACCAATTGTCGTTGCAAAAGGGGAAGATGAGCTCGCATTATATATACGAACGCTTGCCCGTGAACAAGAAATACCAATGGTGGAAAACCGTCCGCTTGCTCGTTCTTTATATTATCAGGTCGAGGAAGATGAGACGATTCCAGAAGATTTATACGTAGCTGTAATTGAAGTTATGCGCTATTTAATTCAGACGAACGAACTTGAAGTGTAATAGCGCGTTTGGAGGAGATCTCTTTGTTTAAGATAGAGTCTGCAAGAACCTATTTTTCTATCTTTTTAGCAGCGTCATTCGTAGTGGCGCTCTTAATTCCACTTCCACCATTTATACTTGATATCATTATCGTTTTTCTACTAAGTATGTCAGTGCTTATTTATATGCGAGCGACAAGTATTAACGAGTGGGATGAATTAAAGTCATTTCCAACGATGTTGTTATTAATCGGGATTTTCCGCGTATCGATTAACGTTTCGACGACGCGAGCGATTTTGACAGATGGAAATGCAGGTCATGTTATTGAAGAGTTCGGCCAGTTCGTAATTGGCGGAAACTTATTAATTGGTATCGTTATTTTTACAGTATTAATCATATTCCAGTTTATCGTTGCAAACGGTGCATCTCGTACAGCTGAAGTAGCAGCTCGTTTTACACTTGATTCTTTACCGGGGAAACAAATGTCTATCGATGCTGATTTAAACCAGCGTATTATTTCAGAAAAAGATGCACAGGCAAAACGAAAAAAATTAAATATGGAAACAGAGTTTTACGGGGCGATGGATGGTGCCGGAAAGTTCATTAAAGGGGACGTTATTTTCGGGATTGTCATTTTATTCGTAAACATTATTTTCGGTTTAATTGTCGGCATGATGCAGCAAGGAATGAGCTTTGCAGATGCAGCTCTTCATTATACACAGTTAACTGTCGGTGACGGAATCGTAAACCAAATCGGTTCATTAATGCTTGCAATTTCAACAGGTATTATCGTAACGCGTGTATTTGACGGCTCACCGGATACAGTAACAGAAGGTATCTTTAAAGAGTTATTAGCGCATGAAGTCGTTGTATATGCACTAGGTGGTTTATTTATCGCAATGGGTATTTTTACTCCGCTACCGTTTCTACCATTCGCACTCGTTGGTGGAACGATTATCTTCTTAGGCATTCGTAATAAAAATCGAATAAAGAAAGAAAAAGAAGACGAGCTTCAAAAAGAATTAGAAATGATTCAAGGCGAAGATGAGCAACTGCAACAAGTGGAAGATTCATTCGGAGTATTTACGGATAAATATCCGATTATTGTAGAACTCGGTTTAGATTTAGCAGCACTTGTAAAGCAGAAAATTAACGGGGAAACAGCTCGTGATAAAGTTGTTCTTATGCGGAAGTCGATTATTACTGACCTTGGTATTAACGTTCCTGGAATTAACTTTAAAGATAATACGAGCTTTAGACCACGCGGACGTTACATTATTCGAATTAAAGGTGCTAAGGCAGCTGAAGGTGTTTTAAAATCAGGTTATTTATTAGCACTGAAAACACCGAACGTAATGGCTGATTTAGATGCAGAGCCAGCTAAAGATCCAATTTTCGGTGAAGATGGATATTGGATTTTAGAGCATATGGTGCAAGATGCACAAATGAAAGGCTATCAAGTGTTAGAGCCACTTAGCATATTAATTACACATTTAGATGTTGTTGTTAGACGTAATCTTCATGAATTAATTCAGCGTCAACATGTAAAAGACTTAATTAACTCGCTTGAAAATGATAATGGCGTTCTATTAGAAGAGATTAAGAAGAAAGAAATTGATTTATCACTCGTTCAAAATGTTATTAAACAACTTCTAAAAGAAGGTATTTCTATTCGTGATTTACCAACAATTATTGAAGGTATTATTGACGGCAAAGAAATTTATCAAAACCACGTTGACGGTGTGACATCATTTGTTCGTGAATGTATTTCAAAAGTTATTTGTGAAAATGCGAAAAATCCGGACGGAAAAATATATGCAGCGCTCTTCTCTGATTCAATTGAGTTAGATGCGGATGTTGTGAATAATTCATATCAAGGTTACTTATTAAACTGGGATTTAGATTTAGAAACACGTGTCGTTGAGCAAGTGCAGCGCGTCTTTAAGCAAGCACGTTTAATGGGAAGAGAACCAGTGTTATTAACACGTAGAAAAGATTTTAGATTTGCGATCGTAAGACTGCTAGAACGTTATCAAGTGGAAGCACAAGTACTTTGTATTAGCGAATTAGCACCAGAAATTGTTGTGGATCAAATTGCCTATATTGAATAGTAGGGGGTGAAGTAATGGAAAGTACAGAAAAGAAAGAAGCGTTAATGCGAATAAAAGCAGCTTCGAAAAATGAATTGTATCGAAAGTTATTTGACCAATATGGTACAGATTATTATTACGTTGTCGATGAAAGTGTAAAACGAAATATACCGTTTTTCTGGAAAAAGGATTATGAAATGTTAGTTGCTTTTCCAGAAGAAAAACAGGAAGAAGTGAATGAAGGTACAGCTCAATTTCATGAACAGTTAATGGATGTTGTGAATGATCCTTCAGAACAAATTGTGAAGGCGAATGGAATTCAATCAGTACTGCACAATTTAGAAAACGTAACGACTTCTATGTCATACGCGGCGATGCAAACAGGAAATAGTGAAGAATGGGCAAGAAAAAAAGAGAAACTATTAAAGCTGTTCGAAAAAGGAATTGTCGTTGTGAAACCGACGAAAGAAGCGGAAGTAACGAAAAAGAAAAAAGTTGTGAAACAAGTCGTTCAGGTAAAGAAAGAAGAAGTAGCTCCAAAGAAAGAAAATCAAGAATCTGTACCGTTTATTATTCAAAAAGTAATTCGGATGCTAGAACAAAACGATGTAGAACAATATTTCATTTATGCATATGCTGAAAAGTTAAAAATAAAGTTTGAAAATGCAACGATGATTACAGAAGAAGAAGTTATCAGGTACATATTGGAAGATATGAAATCTCATTTTAATACGGAAAACGTCTTTGAAAAAGAAGTACAAACAATCGCATTAATCGGTCCAACTGGCGTTGGTAAAACGACGACACTCGCCAAAATGGCATGGCAATTTCACGGTAAGAACAAAACAGTTGGTTTTATAACGACAGATCATTCTCGCATAGGGACAGTGCAGCAATTGCAAGATAACGTAAAGACAATTGGATCGGAAGTAATTGCTGTGCGTGATGAAGCTGCAATGACAAGAGCGCTTACGTATTTTAAAGAAGAAGCACGCGTCGATTATATTTTAATTGATACAGCCGGAAAAAATTATCGTAAGTCAGAAACAGTGGAAGAAATGATTGAAACGATGGGACAAGTAGAACCAGATTATATTTGTTTAACGTTATCAGCTTCGATGAAAAGTAAAGATATGATTGAAATCATTACAAACTTTAAAGATATTCATATAGATGGTATTGTGTTTACAAAATTTGATGAAACAGCAAGTAGTGGCGAATTGTTGAAAATTCCAGCAGTATCATCAGCTCCTATTGTATTAATGACAGATGGCCAAGACATAAGGAAAAATATACATATCGCTACAGCTGAACATTTAGCGAAACAAATGTTACAAACATCGTAGAAAAGAGGTGAAGAATAAGGCGCTTGCCTTATTCAAACGAATATGAACGGTCTTTATATAGGTTCTATGGGTATGATGAATTACATGCAGCGTATTAATGTTCATTCGAATAACGTTGCAAATGCTCAAACGACAGGATTTAAAGCAGAAAATATGACGTCTAAAGTATTTGATGTACAAGACACATATCGCCGAGGAGATGGGGCGGTAACAAATATCGGTTCGGTCGATTACGCTGTAGTACCAGCTGCAACACATGTGAATTTAGTACAAGGAAATATACAAATGACAAATAGCGCTACAGATTTCTTTTTAGATGACGGCGCGGCCGGCACAACATCATTTTTCGTTACTTCTAAAAATGATGAAACGTTTTTAACGAGAGATGGTAGTTTCACATTAAATAGTGATCGTTATTTACAAACATCTTCAGGTGCTTTCGTAATGGGAGAGAATAATGAGCGTATTCGTATTCCAGAAGGAGCAAAGGTTGCTGTACAAGCAGACGGTACATTATATGATGAAGTAACACAAAATAATATTGCTCGTTTACAAACAAAAACAGTAGATGCCGAAACGAATGCTCGTCTCGTGCAACGTGAGAACAAAAGCTTTACACTAGCAGAAGGAAACATTGCTAATTTACCGAACGGAACAGGAATAGTAAAAAATCATATGCTAGAAAATTCAAATGTTGATATGACGAAAGAGATGGCAGATCTTATGACGGATCAAAAAATGATTCAAGCATCACAGCGTGTTATGACGTCATTTGATAAAATTTATGAAAAAGAAGCGAATGAAATATTGAGATAAAAGACTTCCAAAAGTGGGAGTCTTTTTTGTTATTGCTTTTATTACAGTTACATCATAAAATGATAATGATTATCAATATCATTTTATCTATTTTCATAAGAATAGAATTTCATAATGACAGCAACATTTGTTTAACTAAGTGAATTAAAAATAAGGGGATGGTGTGAAGATGTCTAAAAAGAATCAACTTTGCATTGGATTATGTTTAATTTCTAGAAAGAAAGAACAAGAGAATGAGTTTAATTCCGGAATTGATGAGCAAGTAGAGTTGGCACTACAGGCAGAAAAGGCTAAGTTAGATTTTGTTTTTAAAGCCGATTATTTAGTGGCCCACCCAGATTTAATTGCTAGAAATAAAGGGAATGTAATTTTAGACCCAACATTATTGTTTACTGCTATTGCGTACGCAACTGAAAAAATTGGAGTCGTTACAACCGCTTCAACTTCATTTTATCCACCATATATATTAGCAAGGCAATTACAATCGTTACACTGGATTAGTAACGGCCGAGTAGGGTGGAATATTGTTACATCAATTGACGGTGCTGAAAACTTTGGTGAGGAAGGGATGCCATCATCTGAGGAGAGATATGCGAAAGCAGCAGAATGTACAGAGTTAGTAAGAAAACTTTGGAGGAGTCATCCTTATGAAGTGTTGAAAATAGATAACACTGAAGTTATTAGAGAGATGGCCAAGCCAATTGAACATAGTGGTGAATATTTTGAGGTAAAAGGTCCGCTGAATATCCCACAGCATATATCAGGAGAAATGCCATTATTTCAAGCCGGTGCTTCAGAGTCTGGTCGGAATTTTGCTGCTTCTGTTGCAGATGCAATTTTTGCTGCAACGCCAGATGTAGAGTCAGGTATTGAACTTCGTCAAGATTTAAGAAGAAGAGCAGAACAGCATGGCCGGAAGCAAGATGCTATACGCGTATTACCTGGATTATATTTCTTTATAGGTGATACATATGAAGAGGCGCTAGAAATGCATAGACAAGCTCATCAACATCTCACAAAAGAGAAGAGATATGCGTTACTTGAAATGGTTCTCGGATTAGATGCGAGAGGGATTCCGCTAGAAAGTAAAATTACCGAAGAGATGCTGCCAAGTCGGGATCAAACTGTACGTAGTAAAACACATGCAGAATTATTACGGCATTTCATTATTAAAAATGAACCAACAGTTGAACAAATACTAGAGCGACCAGAAGTTGTTGGATCGGCTCATTGGGTTGCGGTTGGTACACCAAAAGACGTTGCGAAGCAAATTATGGATAGGTTTGAGGCCGGAGCGTTAGATGGATTTATTGCTATTCCAGGAGGACCTCCCAAGTCACTAAATCTATTCTTTAGTGAAGTCATTCCTTTATTTGTGAAGGCGGGAGTATTTAGAGAAGAGTATACAGGTTCTACTTTACGGGAGCATTTGGCGGGAAACATGTTAAATACTTTACAGTTAAAATAAATAATAGCATGTAGAAAAAAGCCTTATTATAAAAGGCTTTTTTTATTTAAAATTAAAAATTCTGAAATATAAGTTGACTGTATGAATATTATTTTTTATATTAGTAGGTATAACTATAACTACTAAAGAGGTGAGAGTATGAAAACGGCATTATATTTAGAAGATGCATACAAAACGAGTTGCGAGACAGAAGTGATAAGAGTGGAAGGGAATAAAGTATTTGTAAAAGAAACAGTTTTTTATCCAACTGGTGGAGGACAGGAATGTGATACGGGTGTCATTGTACAAGATGGGTCTGTATTTGAAGTTGAAAAAGTAAAGAAGGAGCAGGGAGAAATAGTTCACTATATAAAAGATGAAGCTCAAGTAAAATTAGGTCCAGTTAAATTAGAGATTAATTGGGAAAGACGTCATAATTTAATGCGTCATCACTCTTTACTGCATCTTATCGGAGCTGTAGTTTATGAAAAGTATGGAGCTCTATGCACCGGAAATCAAATTTATCCTGATAAAGCACGTATCGATTTTAATGAGTTACAAGAGTTATCGAGCGTGGAAGTAGAAGAAATTGTTGAGGAAGTGAATAAACTTATTAAGCAAAATAAAGAAATTTCCACTCGTTATATGAGCCGCGAAGAAGCAGAAAATGCTGTAGGAATGATTAAAACAGCAATCAATCTCCTGCCAACTACTATCCAAGAAATCCGCATTGTTACAATTGAAAACTTAGACGAACAAGCTTGTGGAGGCACACATGTGAAAAATACGAGTGAAATAGGAACACTTGTTATTGATAAAGTAAAAAGTAAAGGGAAGCAAAATCGCCGTTTTGAAGTAAGAGCGATTTAGATTGTGAGGGGTTACCGATGGATGAAATTATAAAGGAATTACAAAAGTTAGGATTTTCCCAATATGAATGTAAAGCGTATATTGGATTGTTAAAACATTCCCCAGTAACTGGCTATGAAGTGAGTAAACAAACAGGAGTACCTCGTTCTATGATTTACGAGGTACTCGGTAAGTTAATGGATAAAGGAGCAGTGCATATTGTACCTTCTGAACCAGTTAAATATGTACCAGTACCAGCTACCGAATTAATGAATCGAATGCGAAAAGACTTTGAAAAGTCCTTTGAATTTTTAGATGAGAAATTAAATTGTTTAGAACAAGAGCGACAAATAGATGTAATTTCGCATATTCGCTCAAATGATCGTGTTTTAAAAGAAATATGCAATATAATTAATAGGGCAAAGGAAGAATTATGGATTTCTGTATGGGAAGATCAAGTGCATGAAATTGAGCCATACGTTTATCAAAAGGAAGAGGAAGGCGTACATATATTTTCAATCTTATTTGGAGCTCCAGAAACAAAAATAGGAGCGACGTTTCACCATAATTATATGACGCCTCACGTTGTTGAAAAGAGAATGGGTGGTCATTTAACTGTTATTGCGCGTGATGGAGAGGAAGTATTAATTGCGAACTTCTCAAATGATAGCACTTCATGGGCCGTTACAACGTATGACCCAGCGCTAGTTCTCGTTGCTACAGAGTATGTGCGGCACGATATTATGGTTGAAGAAATCACGAAGGAATTTGGAGCTGATAAGTTAGATACGTTATGGCGTGAAAATATAGATTTAGTTCATGTCGTAACAGGAAAACGAACTTTAGAAGGAATGGAGGATGATAGAGATGAGTAAAGCTCAGGCACATGTAGCTTTGCAGAGCGATGATACATTTCAGCAAGGAGTAAAAGATTGTTTACCAACTGTATTTGGTTACTTGAGCATCGGTATAGCAGCTGGTGTAATTGCAAAAACAGCAGGTTTTTCTATCATTGAAATTGCATTTATGTCCACTTTAATTTATGCAGGTTCTGCCCAATTTATATTAGCTGGTATGTATGCAGCCGGTGCTCCTGCTTCCGCAATTATTTTTACTGTATTTTTTGTTAACTTGCGCCACCTTCTTATGAGTGCTGCACTCGCGCCGTACTTTACGAAAATTCCTCTATTTAAAAACTTAATCATCGGTTCGCAAATTACAGATGAAACTTTCGGCGTTGCAGTGCAACACGCGGCGCAAAAAGGATATTTAGGTGAAAGATGGATGATCGGGCTTAACGTAACAGCGTATTTAAATTGGATTCTTGCTACTATTATTGGTGGACTGTTTGGTGAGTGGATACCAGATCCACATACATACGGGATGGATTATGCATTACCAGCGATGTTTATTGGATTATTTGTTCTTCAGCTCATAAGTAGTAAACCAAAACTAGCAATTCATTTAAGTGTTGCAATTGTAGCGATTATCATCGCATACGTTTCACACCTATTTATGCCAGATAGTATAGCGGTTATTATCGCAACCTTACTAGCTGCGACGATTGGAGTGGTGATTGAAAAATGGAAATGAGATTAGATGTATTATTACTTTTACTAGCAGCAGGAGCTGTTACACTCGTGCCACGTATTTTACCTCTACTCGTATTTAGCAAACTACAAATTCCTGACTGGGGTTTAAAATGGTTAAATTACATACCAATTGCGATATTAGCAGCGCTTTTAGCACAAGTTTTATTTATGCATGAGACGATGCAGTGGGATTACCTTATCGCAGCAATTCCCACATTTCTTGTAGCGATATATACTCGTAGTTTATTAGGTACAGTATTAACGGGAGTGGTTGTGATTATTTTGTTACGTTTCTTTTTCTAAAAAGGATTACGCTCATATAATAGCGAAAGGTGTAATAACATGAAAAATATAGGGGTGGTGTTATGATACTTTTAACGATAGGAGCAATTTTGTTAACGTTGTTTATTTTCTTTATTATCGGCTTTATTACGTTTATGATGTTTGTTGATAAGGCGACACCTCAAATATATTATACACCTTGTGAATCAGTGACAGTGAAAGCTAAAGGTAAAGATAGAAGGAAGAAAAGTTGAATGTTGGCTTTTCTTCCTTCTTCTATTACATCCCCGAAATAACTAACAACAATAACCCAAATAAAAAACTAATAAAGTTTCACTTTACAAGAAATGAATCTATTACATTGTATGCTTGTTTTGTAGAGTGCCCGTTATATTTTTCAGTGTACGGATTTAGAAATCCATGTTCACCGTGTAGTTGTTGTATTTCTAGTAAAGGATTTTTTTGTTGCTGCAATGTTTGAATTAAAGAGGATACTGAAAAACTAGCTTCTTTTTCAGGAAATATAAGTAGTGTAGCGCATGTAGGCTTTATGTGAACATAGTCGCGTATACGAGAACCGTAACATCCGATGATAAAATCTATTTTCGGATTGTTACTACATAGCCATGAGATGGTAGCTCCAACACTAAAGCCGATAAGTCCAATATGTGTATAATTGCTTGAAAGGGTATTGATGAATGCTTCAATTTGGTCTTTTCCATCATTAAATCCAATATGATTTACAAAATGTTCATATGCTTTTTCTTCATCACGATAATGAAATGCGTGTTGTAAGTGCAGAAGATTAGGACAGAATACGTCAATATGAGATGAAGTAAATTGCTCGGTAACGTGATGCATATGGTCGTTCACACCATATATTTCATGAACAATAACGAGAGCTAATTTTTCCTTCATAGTTATATTGTGCCTCTTTGAAACTTAAATTCTTTCTCAACAAGGCAAATACGCAGATGGAAGTTTTCATACCATTGCTCACGACCTCTTTTTTTCGCTTCTTTATGTAAGGCGTTCTTCTTCCAATTTTCAATTGCATCAAGTGATTCCCAATAAGAAATTGTTATTCCGAGTCCAGAATTACCTCGTGCACTTTCTACACCTAAAAATCCAGGTTGTTGCTTTGCAAGTTCCTCCATTGTTTCGGCAACGGTATTATAGTCTGTTGTATCATTTGATAAATTAGAAGTGAATATCACGGCATAATAATGACTCATTTTTTGTGAAGTATTTTTCATATACATTCCCCCCTTTAATAAGTATTTTAGCATGTAAAAAAGAAAAGAAGCACGACGCTTCTTTTCTTTTTTACGCTGTGAATTTTAATCCAGCATATATTTTACGACCCTTTTTTTGAATCCAACACACTTGTGCATTTTTCTTTTGAATATTACGTTCTTCCATTGTTACTTGTATAATTTGGTCAATCACAAGAGGGATGTTCGTTTGTACTTGGCACCCACCTGTACTATAGTCGATAATGGTCGCTTCAATCGGCATCCCATTCATATGCAATGTTCCAGGAGACATCAGTTGCTCACGTATATGTTGCCTGCGAAATTGTCTTGGTGCTTTTTTTGTGTTTTTTATGAAAGATGCAATTGCTAGTGTAAGAAATGCTTTATCGTACACCTTTTCCACCCGGTCATTAACCGGTTTACTAAATAGATGAAGAATGAGTTTACAATATTGCTCATGGGATACATCATCAAATGATACACCAACTTGTACAGAACTTTCTTGTCTCCGAATCCATTTTTTTGTACTATAAATCTTTTCTACCTCGCCAAAAGATAGCATATAGGAAGATAGACTTGATAAAGTTTCAAATGGAATGGAGGAATCTAATTCAAAACGTGCCCCCGTTTCACTAATATCAAGGATATTGCAAGAAATGATCATATCTTCGGCATATAAAGTACCTGGTAAATTTACTACGAAACGTTCTGAATTTCGAAAACGCGGTCTTTCAAATGCTACAAATAGTGAAGTGACAATAGCTATCCCGTTGTATAGTAACCAGAAAATGTTAATATATAAGCTCTCTCTTTCAATATAATATTGCTCAGGGTATAAGAGCATAAGTGTTGCTCGAATAAGTGCAATAATTGTTAAAATGAGTAATATGAGATGAGGGATGCTTGCAATCCATAAAAAATGCCTTGTATTATTTTGAACTCCCTTTCTTGTCACATGAAATTGAAACTTTTTACGTAAGAAAATTTCTGATAAAATAGCAAATCCCATATAAGGAGCCATAGCAACTTCGTACACATGACTCCACGTAGTTGTTCGTTTTTTATTAGAAACAGCTTTGAAAATAAGCTGTGATGTTAAAAAGGCAGGTGCCCAGAACATAAATAAGTGCATGAAATTAATTTCTAAACTATAAATATCAAATACTAAAAATAATAGCGGTGCTAATAAAAATATCATTTTATAAACACCGAAAAACCAATAATGAATTCCATCTGCATATAAAAGACGCTGCATAAAAGATAATCCTTTTATAGTGAAAGGATTCCATTTTTTTACGACTTGAATGTTCCCTCTACACCAGCGGTCCCGTTGTTTTAATAAATCACTAAATGTTTCTGGGGATAATCCAACAGCTAGTGTTTCATTGACAAATATAGTCTCCCATTTGTTAGCTTGTAGTAGCATACCAGTTGCCATATCTTCAGTAATAACTCCAGTCGCAAATCCTCCAATTTCTTCAAGCGCGGTGCGGCGAAATAGGGCGTTACTACCAACATACATCGTAGCATTAAAGCGATCTTTCCCTTCTTCTAACTGGCGCATAAAGAAATCTTGTTCATTGGCGATGTTATCTTCAAAAAACAAATTATATTGGAAAGGATCAGCATTATAAAAAACTTGTGGTGCTTGAACGAATACAACATTATTTTTAGAAAAATATCCAATCGTTCGCTCTAAAAAGTTAGCTCGTGGTATCATATCGGCATCCATTGTTACGATAATATCACCTTTTGAATGAAGCATCGCATGATTTAAATTTCCAGCTTTTGCATGCTTGTTTTCGGTGCGAGTTATGTAATGAACAGAAAAATCTGCCGCAAGTTGCTTTACACTTTCACGGCGCCCGTCGTCACAAATATAAATGTTTAGTAACTCTTTCGGATAAGTAATCAACGTACAACCAGCTACAGTACGTTTTAACAAATCGATCGGTTCATTGTAAGTGGCAATAAATATGTCGACAGTAGGTAGTTTTTCAAAAGTGGATAATGGTACTTCTTTCCGTTTATATGGTTTCCATGAAACAATGCTAAAAACGATAGATTGTAAGTAACCAGCCCATTCTGTAATTAACAATATAATACCAGCGATAATACTTATGAGATTAATAGTTGGTAACGAATAAAAAGTTCGCCAAATAAGATAAATAGCATTACAAATGAGAAATAGAATAATAAGTAATTTTTTTGACCATAAATATTTGTGTGCAAGGGCGTAAGTAATAATGATTACGAAAAAAATAATACCTAAACCTTCGTATATAGAGAGGCTCATACAATTCCTCCTTTATGTATAGAGTGGGAAATAGAAAAAAATTTATATTATTCATCTATAAAGATTTAATTATTTCCAGAGTATAAAATATCACAAAATATAGGGTTAGAGTATAAAATTTACATTTTCTTATTATAAGCTTAAAAAATTAGAAGAAATAATAGTTGTATTTTTGATTCATAAGAAAAATGCCACTTCAAAAGAGAAGTGGCATTTCTTATATTTCCTCTAAGCTATTAACTGGAACAGTTAATTCGCGTCCTGGGTTTTTTACTTCATATATGCGGGCGGTTTCATTGCTTTCATCGACGTGTTGAATCATAACAGGCATGCCTTGAAAACTGACATTGGCTTGTTCCGCTGACACAGAAAGCTCTATTGCACGTTGTATATTCATTTATATTCCTCCCATCATTATTATCTTTGCTAAAAAAGAGGAATAATATACCATTTTGAGACATCCTTAAAGTTTTTGTATTATTTGTAATGTTTCTTTAATAAATGAAGAAAAGATGGAATCAGGATAGGACTGTACGATTTCATATGCTTCTGTTACTTCTTCAAGAGCTCTTTTTTTATCATTAAGTTTGACATAACAAAGAGCACGATATGCCCCAGCTGTTGTAAGCCGTGCGTGATCAAGTGGATGGTTTATATAATCTGGTATGATAGCACGTTGTAATGTTTTTAAAGCTTCTTCGTATTGTTTTAAACCATACAAAGCTTTTCCTTTTTCAAGATAATACGATCCATCATCTTGAAAAATTCGCTCATCTTTTAGTTGTTCTCGAAATTGTTCTACATGTTCTAATGCAATAGTATATTCATGAGTAATTGTGTTGTAGTAGTAAGCTTTTAAAAGATTAATAACCGCTGCAGATAAAGTATCTTCTGTAAAAATGGCAAATTGCTCTGATTTTTTTATGTAATGTAAATATTGTTCTTTATCAGCCGTTAGGACTTTTTGGTAAGATAAAATACGGTAAAATTCATCTGTTTTATAATACACTTGATGTTTTTTTGAAAATGCAAGCGCATCTAAAATGACACTTTCACATTGTTCGTAATTACCATATGCAAGAAAAATAATCGCCTCATATAAATATAACTCGATATGTATAATGAGATCCATTTCTAAATGTTTCTCTTCATAGTCATTTCGGATGCTAGCAATGAGTTGTAAACATTCAGCATATTTTTTACGTGTGAATATCGTAAAGGATAATTTTAATTTTGTTTCCGTACTTTCCCGGTATAACGTATATTTTTCAAAAATAGAAGTAGCCTTTTCCACGTAATGTTCAATATTGTAATCTTTCATTTTAGCCGCAGCTGTTACAAATTGTTTATATAAACGAGCGGTATTCAAAGTAGGAGGTAGCTCTTTTTGAACGATAGGTAGTAAGATCTCATATACTTCATCGTACTTATTTGCTTTTATTAGTTGTTCCATTTGTTGAATGAGTTCTATCTTTTCCACATCATCATCTTCTAGTAAAAAACTCGTTTCGCATCCAAGTTTTTCAGCAATATATTGTAATGTTTTCATGGAAGGTGTAGCTTTTCCGTTTTCAATTTGGCTTAGCATACTTTTTGTCAGCTCTGAACCTGCTAAATCAGTTTGAGTAAGCTTTTTTTCTTTTCGTAACGTTTTAATTTTTGCACCGAGAGTAGCCATTATATGCTCCTTTATAATTTAAAAGTTAAATACAATTAAACTTTTTATTGTAAAAATTGGAAAGTTGATTATATAATAAGTTTAACATAATTTAACTTTTAAGGGGAGAGTGTCATAATGGGGGATATAAATATAGGTCAAAATGATTGGAAAATGAAGATTGCAACGAGAAATATTATTTTAATGATGATTGGAAAAATGACGTCCTTGTTAGGAGCGGGTATTTATACGTTTGCAATGGGATTATACGTATTAAAGACAACGGGTTCAGGAATGGGGTTTGCAACTACGCTTATTTGCGGATCGATTCCAAGGCTGATCTGTGGACCGATTGCTGGTGCTGTAGCTGACCGTGTTAATCGAAAATGGCTTGTCATCGGTACTGATTTGTTAAGTAGTTTAACAATGCTTATTATGTTTATCCTTGCAACTACTTTTGGGCCATCACTTCTGTTTATTTATGTTTCAGCAGCATTATTATCAATTTGTGCGAGTTTTTATTCTGTTGCATTAACTTCATCTATTCCAAGTTTAGTAGATGAAGGACGTATTCAAAAAGCGAGTGCTTTGAACCAGACGGCAGCATCTTTATCAAATATTTTAGCACCGATTATTGGTGGAGTTGTATTTGGTTTCTTTTCAATTAAATCGTTTTTCCTGCTAAATAGCATTACATTCTTTTTAGCGGTAATTGTACAATTATTTATCGTATTCGATTTATATAAAAAAGACATGGCTGAAAGTAAAGAGCATTTCTTGACAAGTATAAAAGAAGGGTTTTCATATGTAAAAAGACAGCATGAAATATATGGTTTAATGAAAATTGCAGTAGGGGTAAACTTTTTTGCGAGTGCACTTTTCGTTTCACTTCCATATATTATTGTTCAAAATTTGCATCTATCTTCGAAGCAACTCGGTGTTGTAGAGGGAATGTTAGCAGTTGGGATGTTAATTGGTGCAATTGCGTTATCAGTACGTAAAGAAGTGAATAATCCGTTTCGCTCTGTTTATATTGGGTTGTTTTTATTTGCGAGCTTGAGTTTATGTACAGTGTTTCCATTAGTAGTCACCATTCCGAAAGTAGCAAGTTTTATTTACTATATCGCTTTTATGATGTTAACTGGTATATCAATGATGGTTGTAAATATTCCGATGCAAGTACATTTGCAAAAGACGACAAATCCCAATTATTTAGGACGCGTTTTCGGCTTACTTGAAACAATTTCTACTGCAATCGCACCACTCGGTATGATTGTGTATGGATTATTATTAGATATGTTGCCAACTAGCATTGTTATGATGACATTAGGCGGAGGCTTATTGTTAGTTGTATTAGTAGGAGTAAAGAAGCATGTAATGAAAAAGCAAGTGGATGTGTCTGCCTAAAAGGAAATTTGACTTAATGAAATAAAAATGACCGAATTAGTATTTTAGTTTTTGAAACTCTTTTTCATGTATGTTAAAGTAAAGTGAGCTTGCAAAGAAAAGGAGACAACAGCATGAAAAAATTAAATTTTGTTATGCTTTTTCTATTAATCGTAATGGCTGGATGTAGCAATTATGACACATATATTGAAACAGGTATGCAATCATTGAAAGATGAAAAGTATAGTGATGCAACAATGTGGTTCGAAAAAGCAGAAAAAGCGAAATCAGGAAATGAAGCGAAATCATATAAAGAAGTTGCTGAGAAAATGGATCACGGGGCAACAGCATTAAAAGACGGTAAGTATTTAGAAGCGAAAGACATTGCAAATGAAGTGTTACAAAAGAAAAAAGATGATGCACTTGAAAAAGCTGTAACATCAAATGCAGAGAATATGCTTCAAAAAGCAAAAGATGTAGAAGAGAAAGTGAATGAAAGAGTAGCAAAGCGTAGAAAGGTAGAAGAAGAAGGAATCGATAAAATTATTAAAGCTGTCGATAGTATAGATGAAGTGAAAGAAAAAGAGAAGAAAGTATCAGAAGCATTAGATAAGGCTGAAGAGGCGCAAGCAAAAATTGAGGCAAAGAAAAATAAATAGATTTATAGTGTAAAAGGCTGTCGTGCATAACGACAGCCTTTTAATTTTTTGTTGCAAATGAATGGATGCTCTGTAGTAAAAAAGAAATGATTTTAGAATTCCATCTGTCCTCATGATGAATCGTATAAATATTACGCTGAAATTCAAATTCTGGGATTGGTATATAGCATAACTCATTTCGTTGTATTTCTTGCTCAATAGCAAGTTTAGAAATAAAGGCAATTCCATTACCATATTTTAAAATTTGTTTCATCGTTTCTAATGAGTCTAATTCAATTTCTGATTGGAATGTAATGTTATGAACTGACATCCATTTTGTAAGTAAATCTCTCGTTGTAGATGGATTACGATGCAATAGTATGCGTTCCTTTTCGATATTTTGTAACGATACATTTTCTTTCTTTGAAAAATGATGTTCTTTGGAAAAGGCAAGAACAAGTGTATCAGGTATTATATTCGTTTGTTTTAAAAGTGGTTCATCAAATGGAGCAGCGGAAATTATCCCAAGATCGATTTCGTGATTTTGTAGCATCATTCGAATTTCAGGGGCTGTTTTAACTAGTAGCGTTATTTTTATATTGGGAAATTCACATTGAAATTCATGAACGACTTCTGGCAAAAGATAAGTCGCTGGTACATAACTAGCGCCGATTGTTATAGCACCTTTATTAAAATCTTTAAACTCTTGCGTGACACGTCTAGCTTCTTTCATAAGTGCATCTATTTTAGAAGCATAATGGTGCAAAGCCTCACCAGCCTCTGTTAAGAAATACCTTCCAGAACGTAATTCGAATAAAGACACACCGAGTTCTTCTTCTAAGCTTTTTATATGAAATGTAATAGTTGGTTGTTTAACGCCAAGTTTTTCTGCAACAATTGTAAGCTTTTTGTATTTCTTAATAAGTACTACAATTTCTAATTTTAAGAGATTCATTATGAATTGCCGCCTTTTTTATTTTAACTATAGAAAAAATCTATAGAAATAAATAGTTTATTAGAAGTTTTTTAATTTAATCTTTACAGTACATTAACATTCAGTATAAATCTTCCATATAGAATGAAAGCAGGTTAAGAATGAGGGGAGAGAGGTGAAGCAATGGATATTACAATTAGTGGATTAGAAAAGACATTTGGAAAAACACAGGCGTTAAAGCCGTTGCAGATTGTAATGAAACAAGGGGAATTCACTACACTTTTAGGACCTTCGGGGTGTGGGAAAACGACTTTACTTAGAATGATAGCAGGGCTTGAAGAACCGGATAAGGGAGAAATATATTTTGGAGACCAGTGCATGTATTCTGCTGCAAAAAAGATAAAGACACCTCCTCATGAACGGAATATCGGTATGGTATTTCAAGATTTTGCTTTATGGCCGCACATGACTGTTTTTGACAATGTTGCATTTGGTTTAAGGGCTACAAAGCAAACAAATCATTTACGAGAAAAAGTAGAAGATGCGATAAAGCGAGTTCGCCTGCAAGGTATGGAGAAAAGGTATCCACACGAACTTTCTGGTGGACAGCAACAACGTGTCGCATTCGCTAGAGCAATTGTAACAAAACCTCATTTTATTTTATTTGATGAACCGCTAAGTGCACTCGATGCAATTTTACGAGAAGAAATGAGAATAGAGCTTATGGATATCGTTCATTCCATTGGTTTAACTGCACTGTATGTCACTCACGATCAAACAGAAGCAATGTCAATGTCAGACCAAATTATTGTCATGAAACAAGGAGAAGTATTACAAAAAGGAACACCGGAAGATATTTATGTGAAACCGTCTCATGAATTTGTTGCCAAATTTGTTGGTAAGGCGAATTGGCTTGTAGAGGGTAAAAAAATGGTTCGTCCAGAGCATGTAAGCTGGACGAAAAATGAAGTGTGCGAAATGTATACAGGTGAAATTAAGCACGTTACATATGTAGGAGAACGGTATGAAATAAAAGTAAACATGGGGGCACTCGGAATATGGACAGCTTATCACAATAGTAAATTAAGTATCGGTAAACCAGTATCGTTATATGTGCCAAAAAAATGTATTCATCATATAGGGGGAGAATCGTATGAAGAAATTCAGTTCGCTTAAGTCTTTATTTGTATGTACTTTATTATTTTCGGCTGTAGTAACAGGGTGTAGTTCAAAGACAGGCAATGCAGATGCAAAAAGTAAAAATACGAATGAAAAGAAAATTGTTGTATATAGTGCAGGGCCAAAAGGGTTAGCAGAAAAAATTCAAAAAGAATTTGAAAAGAAAACTGGTATAAAGGTGGAAATGTTTCAAGGGACAACTGGTAAAATTTTAGCGAGAATGGAAGCTGAAAAGAAAAATCCAGTCGTTGATGTAGTCGTACTTGCATCATTACCAGCGATGGAAGGATTAAAGAAAGAGGGTCAAACGTTAGCTTATAAAGAAGCGAAACAAGCTGATAAGCTGCGTTCTGAATGGTCAGATGATAAAGGACATTATTTCGGGTATAGTGCTTCAGCATTAGGGATTGTGTACAATACAAAAAATGTGAAGACAGCGCCTGAAGATTGGAGCGATATAACGAAAGGGGAATGGAAAGGAAAAGTGAATCTTCCAGATCCAGCACTTTCAGGTTCAGCTTTAGACTTTGTAACAGGATATGTGAAAAAGAATGGAAAAGATGGATGGAATTTATTTGAACAGCTTAAGAAAAATGAAGTTACAGTAGCAGGAGCAAACCAGGAAGCGTTAGATCCAGTTGTAACAGGTGCGAAAGATATGGTAATTGCGGGTGTTGATTATATGACGTATAGCGCAAAAGCAAAGGGTGAACCTGTTGATATCGTATATCCAAAAAGCGGAACAGTTATTAGTCCACGCGCAGCGGGGATTATGAAGGATAGTAAAAATGTAGAAGGCGCAAAAGAGTTTATTGATTATTTATTATCCGATGATGTACAAAAACAAGTTTCTAAAGCGTATTTATTGCCTGGTAGAACAGATATAAAAGCTGAAAATAGACCGAATGTAGAAGAGATTCCAGTATTAAATATTGATTGGAAAACAGTTGAGAAAGAGCAAGATGAAATAGGAAAACAATTTAAGAAAGTATTTCAATAAGATGGTGATTCCATGGTAAATCGATTCGTATCAGTAAGACAAGTTGGAATGACGATAGCGTTATTACTTGTGGCGATGTTAATCGTCATTCCACTTTTTCTTATTTTATTTTCTAGTGTATATGAAAATAGCAGTTGGAACTTTTTAAAGCCTTTTGAAGTGATGCAGAGTGGTGGATTAGCTGGGATTTTTCTAAATTCGATGCTTCTAGGTGTACTCGTTGTAATAGGAGCTACAATATTTGCATTTCCATTGGCGTTTATTATGAGCAAAACAGATGTAGGAAAGTATAGTAAGTTAGATATTGTTTTTATGATTCCATTTATGACACCGCCGTATATTGGATCGATGGGCTGGATTTTGTTCATGCAACCTAACGGCTATTTTGAACAATTTTTTCCGATGTTAAAGATAGTTTCATCATCGTTTTTTAGTTTAGGAGGTATGGTCTTAATTATGAGTCTGCATTTATTCCCATTCCTTTATTTCATGCTGAAAAACACGTTACTTCAGATTGGGAGTAGTAAAGAAGAAGCTGCAGCAGTTCATGGCGGAAGTTTTTTCTATCGTTTAAGAAAAATAATATTGCCGTTATTAGTATCAAGTTATGTAATGGGTGCTTTACTCATTTTCGTAAAGACGATTGCTGAATTTGGAACACCGGCTACATTCGGACGTAGAATAGGATTCCACGTGTTAACATCAGAAATCCATAAATTTATTTCGAGTTGGCCAATTGATTTTAGTAGTGCAACAGCATTATCTTCTTTATTACTTAGTGCTTGTATGCTCATTTGGTATATGCAAAATGTATTGAATCGAAAGTATTCATATGCAATGGTTAGTGGAAAAGGTGTGAAATCTAAAAGATATACTTTGTCTATATTTACGCGCGTTGTAGCATGGATGTATGTAATTGGTTTATTAATCGTATCAATTGGAATTCCATACTTTTCTATACTGATTGCTTCTTTGTCAAAATTAAGAGGCGGCGGTTTACATGTAAATAACTTTACAACAAGCCATTATGAGGCATTGTTTACAATGGGATCTCCGGGATTAGAGGCTTTATGGAATAGTTTTCTTTTTTCACTCGTAACAGCGATTATTGCGGTAATGATTGGAGTCTTTTTGGCACTTATGATTCGAAAGGGGAAAAAAAACTCTGAAAAATGGCTCGATATGTGCGGTATGTTACCCAATATGGTACCAGGAATCGTTATGGTTGTAGGTCTTATTCTATTTTGGAATTCACCATATATGGCCCTGTCAATTTACAATACACCAGTCATGGTTATCGTAACGTATGTTGTGCTGTTTTTACCTTACACGGTGCAATATGTAAAATCATCACTCGGACAAATTGATGATTCTCTCATGCAGGCAGGAAGTGTTTTTTCGGGAAATTATATTTATATTTTTAGAAAAATAATATTGCCTCTTATTATCCCAGGCATTCTTGCTGGATGGGCGATGACATTTACAATTTCGATAAGAGAGTTAGTAGCATCGCTTCTCGTATTACCTCCATCAGTAGAAACGTCAGCAACGTTTATTTTTGCTCAATTTGAACAGGGTGAAGTATCTATAGGCATGGCGATGGCCGTTGTTTCTGTTGGACTTACAACAATGTGCTTATTACTGCTACAACATATGGAGCAAAAGCGAAAAGGGGTAGCATGATGAGGATAGAAGTATGGGGTGGGGCAGGAGAATACGGTCGCTCCTGCTATTTTGTAAAAAATAAAGAGACGAAAATATTATTTGATTGTGGTATTAATCGATCATATGAGAAGAGTTATCCAGAAATAGAGAGAGAAGCTGTTCCATTTTTAGATGCGGTATTTTTATCACATATTCATGAAGATCATACGATGGGTTTACCTTTATTAGCGAAGTATGGATATAAGAAAAAAATTTGGACGACTCGTTATACGAAGGAGCAACTGCCGTTATATTATGAAAAATGGAGAAACTATAATGTGATGCAAGGGTGGAATTTACCTTATAGCGACCAACACATAAAAGATTTAAATTATGTATGTATTGATGAGATTAGTAATCCAAATGAATGGATACAAATTACTCCTACATTGCGGTTTCAATGGGGATATAGTGGGCATGTATTGGGAGCTGTTTGGTTTTTAGTTGATTTGTGTAATACATACGTGTTCTATTCCGGCGATTATTCAGCAGAGTCTAATATACTACGAGCTAATTTACCTGAGAAATTGGGCCACAATATAAAAGTTGCAATTGTAGATGCCGCTTACCACACAGATGATGTTTCGCAAAATGAAAGATTAGATGATCTATGTGCAGAAATTGAGCGAGTTATGCAGAATAAAGGAATAGCATTGCTACCGCTGCCACAACTTGGTAGGGCGCAAGATATAGTATTGTATTTATATGAACGATATAAAGAATTTCCGCTTATAGTAGATAAAGAAATTTTGGCTGGATTTGAAGAGATGTTCATATATAAAGATTGGATAAAAAATAATGAAGAACTTAAATGGATTATGGAGAGTTTAAAAAGAAACATAATCGTTATGGATAATGACATTAGTATGCAAAATAGTTATGGAATAGTTGTAATGAGTGATGCGAATATGCAAACGAAACGAGCACAGTTATGCTATGAACAGCTTCGGAATGAAAAACGTAATTCCGTTATTTTTACTGGGCATATTGCGAAAGGGAGTTTTGCAGAAAGAGTTATGAAAGAACATGTAAGGAGTACATGTAGGGTGAAGCGAGTTCCGTATAAAGTTCACCAAAGTATAAAAGACGTTAAAGAGATGTTAAATACATTATTACCAGAACATACGGTGCTAGTGCATGCTTTGAAAGAGGATACGGATCGATTACAACAAAAGCTAAGTACAGCAGGATATGAAAATGTATATTCACTTGCAATGGAACGTATAGAAGTCATTTAAAATGTAAAGGGGATAGGTATATGAAAAAAGTATTTGTATTCGTAAGTATTTTCTTTTGTTGTTTTCTTTATAACGTTAAGGAAGGATTTGCTGCTAGTCCAATGAAACCTAGTTTTGAAGTAAAGTTATTATTGAAGCCAGAACAAGTATTAGGTTATAACAAAGAGATGAAGCAAGAGGTGCTAGAACATTTCCAGGCTGGTACAAAATATGAAAGAATACAAGTACAATTTTTAGATACTGCAAATAAAAGTTTAAGTGATGAAGGTTGGTTTGCTAGAATTCGAAAGAAAGAATTTAGTAAAGATTTTGAACTAACATATAAAAAAAGATATCCTATTCAAAATGGTGTAATTCAAGATGCACTAGAAGTAGCTAAAAAAGAAGGATTCGATAGTAATACGGATAGTTATGAGGCGGAAATAGATTGGGGATTTGAGAAGAAAACATTAAGCATTTCAAATAAGAAAAGTTACAGTGCTAAAGGATATGGAATACTTGATTTACCAAATGAACAAGCTGCTCAAAATATGTTAATGGAAAAATTACCAGGGAAAATGAACAGATGGTTGTATACAAATTGGGGAGAAGAGATGTTAAAGAATTCCCGTATTTACGGTCCTGTATTAATGAAACGATATACAGGAGAGTTTGAAAACATAAAAGCAAATATTGAAATTTGGCCATTAAGTAATACCGGAAAATTAGAAGATGACTTCGTAATAGAAGTGTCATTTAAAACAAATGAAGAAAGTATTGCGACAAAACAAAGGGAATTATTAATGGCGAGTTTAGAGAAAAAAGGCTGGTTGTTACCGAAAGATAGTTTGAAGACAGAGCTTATTTTTCAGTAAATAGTAAAAAGGAATCCATATGCCATGGATTCCTTTTTATATATGAGTATTAAGCTAAATCAGCTGACACGAACATATCACTATTTTGAAGATTTTTAGAGCGTAAACTATAAGCAACTACCTTCTTTTTATATTGTTTTACAACATCAACATGCTCTTCATGACTGTAAATATAAAATGTGAAATCTTTTTTACCACGTTTTGCATTGATAATTAAAGGAGTGCCTTCATTATGGGGTGGTGCATAATAGCGATCTAAAAATAAACCTTCGTTAAAATCATGAATAATTTTTGATTTCTGTTCGCCTTCTACGTTATTTCCGTGAATTGTAATAGTCACATTCTCTTCTTCAAGTTTTGGATGTGTTTCGTACTTGCTAATAATGGATTCAATAACAGTGTTAGGAAGGCTAGAAACGATAATTTTAAATGCCCCAAATACAACTAACATTACAATAAACCAAGTCGTCATAGTAATCATCCCCTTTATTCTATTTAATAATATAACTCATATGGTAATAGTACATATGGTGAAGTTTTGTATAATTTGTGAAAAATATGCCATTTTTACGAATGAAATATTAGAAAAATCAATTTTGTTACAAAAAGTTGAAATTGAAGTATTTTAAAAGAAAAAGGTTTATAATAAAAATATAACTAATAACCACATTACTAATTATAAGGAAGTGTAACTATGAGTACTGTAGCAATCGTATATGGTATTATTCTTTCCACAATTATTGTTTTGTTTTTTGTTGGGGTTTCACGTTATATTCATAAATGGAAAGAAAGCGTTGCGAAATTAAATCACATTGAAGAAGAACTTAGTGATTTAATGTTACATCATGGTAAGTAAACATTTATTTTTTAACTAAACAATGTGAAGGATATCACAAAACATGCTTTCCTAATGAAGGCATGTTTTTTTGTTGTGTGAAAGTTAGACATATTCATGAGATTTTCCATACAATACAGTGTGAAATAAAAAAATGATTCTTTGCTTGTAGGAATATTTATTCGTTTTTGTATAATTTTGTAATTCGTTTCGGTATAATTATGATATAGAAGGAAATTTTTTAGAGGGGGTATATTGTGAACATATTAAAGATTATAGGAATAATTGCAGGAGTCATTATAGTAGCTGTTATAGCTTTCTTTGTTATTATGAATTACTATTTGTCAAAAGAAGATCCTGATTACGTATTAAAGTACATAAAAGAACATAAAGAAGATGAAACATGTTCATTACTTATTAAAAGAAATGGAGAAGTATTAACTTCTATAAATGAAAATAAAAAATTGCCATTAGCAAGTATGGCAAAAATCTTAATAGCAGTTGAATTTGCTAAGCAAGTTTCAGAAGGAAAAATAAGTCGTGATGAACAAATTTCATTGCACGAGCTAGAAAAATATTACGTTAAAGATACTGATGGTGGAGCACATCCTAACTGGTTAGAAGATGCCAAAGCGAGAGAATTAGTGAAAAATGGACAAATCGCTTTAGAAGAAGTCGCTAAAGGAATGATTCATTATAGTTCTAATGCAAATACAACATATTTGTTAGAAAAGCTTGGAATAGAAAGAGTAAATGAAAGTATAAAAGAGTTAGAGCTTACTAGTCATGATAAGTTCACTTCTTATACGGCTGCACTATATATGAGAGGATACGTAGAAAAAGAACTTCATGTGCCAGAAAATCAGTCATTAAAAACGTTACGTAACATGTCAAAAGATGAATATAATAAACATGTGTTACAAATACAGGAATGGATGAAAGATGAGGAAGAATGGAAAAAGCGGGATATTCCATTAAAAGTAGATATGGAATTTCAGCGAATTTGGTCAGATCGATTAGTGGGTGCAAACGCTAAAGATTATATGAGTATAATGGGAAAAATAAATAGTAGAAAGTATTTTCCAAAATCAATGCAGGAAGAAATCGAGAATATTTTCAAAGGAACAGTTAATAATAGTAAGTTAGAATTTGCGGGGCAAAAAGGTGGTTCTACCGCATTCGTATTGACAAAAAGCTTGTATACTACAGATAAGAAAGGGAATAAAGTAGAAGTTGTAATTATGTTTAACGATATAGAAGATCAAGTTGTATATCAAAAGCTGAGAAATAATATAAATTATTTTATTCAAGATGCTATAACAGATGAAGAGTTTAGAAATAAATTATAATGAAATAATTTTATTATGTAAACAACATGGTATTAAAGGTAGGTATTGAGATGAGGTTGAATGAGTATATGCTTGAAACGTTTCCGAATTTAGAACTTAGACCACCTCTATTTTATAATTGGGATATTGGTATTCGTTTTAGATTAGGTGTGGACTATGATTGTAATAACATTTATGAAAATTGTCTATATTTAGAAGGCGTTTATAAAAGGACGATTACTTTATTTCAGTCTTTACATTCAACAAAAGATGATATTTATATTGTAGTGGATGTAAATGACAATGCAAACGGTGAAACTTTCAAACAGAAATTGAATATCTTTTCTAAGTATGTCAAAGAGAAGTCCGATTTGTTTAAGTTACAGAAAAATACAATCCCTTATGTTTTTCCAGATGAAGATGGAGCATATAAAACACATAGATATACTTTGAAATGTGAAATCTCTGACTTTACATACATTCCTATGCTAAAAGCAATTTGTAATCAAGATATGGGAATAAAACCGAGTATTTTTCATAGGGTGTATTTTATAAATGTTAACAAGAATACTATATTTCACGTTTATGATGATAGAGGTTGTGATGTATTAGCTATCTCTCCTGATACAATTAGGGATATTTATAATACATATAATGATTGGATATTAGAATACGATAGAAATAAAATTGATAAAGTATTTAATTGGATGTAGTCTATTTTAATTGAGGGAAATACCATATGAGGTGTTTCCCTTTTATTAATATGAAAATCAACATTTAAATTTGACAGTACTTATAATAAAGGTAAAGGGATTTGATGGTAATGTATTGAATTTGGATAAAAACGGAAAAGGGAGATGAATAAATGACGACAATCTATTTCGTTCGCCATGCCCACTCTACATATACAAAAGAAGAAAGGGAACGACCTTTATCTGAAAAAGGGCACTGTGATGCAGAGAATGTAACGCATTTATTAAAAGATAAACATATTGATGTTGTTATTTCTAGTCCGTACAAAAGAGCGATCCAAACTGTACAAGGAATTGCGAATACATATAAATTATTAATACAAACAGAAGAAGATTTGCGTGAAAGATTATTGGGTACAGAGCCAGTAGCAGATTTTAATGTTGCTATGCAGAATGTGTGGAAAGATTGGAGTTTTGCATACGAAGGCGGAGAATCGAGTGATGTCGCACAAAGGCGCGCTGTAATATGTATGCAAAATATATTAAAACAATATGAAGGTAAGAACATTGTAATAGGTACGCATGGGAATATTATGGTATTACTAATGAATTATTTTAATTCGAAATATGATTTTGAGTTTTGGAAAACACTTCATATGCCTGATGTGTATAAATTAAATTTTGATAAAAATCGCTTCATTTCTGCTGAAAGAATAGAGAAAACAGGTCATCGGTTAAATATTTTGTAAAAGTTTATCAAAAAAAGAGGAAACAGAGAAGTTATTGTAGAAGTATGACTTTGTAACATAAAAAATATATGTTAAAGGAGGCTGTTTACATGTTTGAGAAAGAGAAAGAAGGGCTTATTGAAGTTCAAAACGTATATGAAATTGCACCAGAAGATGGAACAATTATTGGTATGGCAACGGAAGAAGAAATGGAAATTGCTGCTGAACTAGAGTTACAGTACTATGCTCATTCTCGTTTGTTAGAAGCAAATATTCAGTTAGACGGTTCCTCCTACAAAGAGTTACTTCAGGAGTTCCAGGAGTACGAAAGAAAATCAATGAGCTTTTGGCGAGCGATACATAAACGTTTAGCTGTGCCATGGGCGTGGGTACTACGTATTGATGTTGCGAATGGCCCTATATATGTAAGTAATGGTAGTTCATATTACGAAGAAATCGATGATGAAGAAGATTATGAATAGAAGATAAGTAAGGAAGCAGCTTTAGTTGCTTCCTTTTTTGATTTGTAAGAAATGAATTGCTTCAATAATAATATCTGGTCGATCATTTTCTATACCGTGACTAGCATGTTGGGCAAGAATATAGTGGCTGTTAGTTGAGAGGTGTAATTGTTCATGAATTAGTTCTTGCCACATTGCTTCAAGTTGTGTTGCTTCCTCTTTTGGCATGCCACCATTAGTCAATTGAGTAATAGAATATTGAGGATCTCTACCGATAACGATTAATGGTATTTCTAATGTTTTACATAGCTCTTTTAGTGAGAGAGCACAGTTTTTCCACTCAGATAGTTCAGAAGCTGTCGCTTTATATAATGAGGCGGAGGTAGAGAATTCAATTTGCTGTTTTGATTGATTGGCGAGCATAGATTTTAGTTCATTATAAAGTGTGTCTACATCCATTTTGGAATACATATTATATTTTTGAAACCAAACATCATCAGAATCAGTTTGATCAGAAATTGGTAAATGAAGTTCATCTAAACGGTGTAAGTTCATCGAAGTAGAATCAACTAAAATAAGTGCTTGCAGCTTATCTTCATGTAACATCGCAAAATGTTGTGCACATAATCCTCCGTAGGAATGACCGATTAGAATAAATGGCTCTTGAATAGCTAGTTTGTTTAGTAACATATGTAGCTCTTTTGTAACTTGCCTTATTGTACGCGGCTGATGGCCTACATCACTTTTTCCGTAACCTGGGCGATGGTATGAAACGACTGTAAAGTACTCTGAAAGCTTTTCTATAATAGGAAACCAATCATAAAATGAGCAACTCATTCCGGTTTGAATGACTACAGTTTGTTTACCACTTCCTTTTATATGTACTTCTATATTTTGCCCCATTATTTCTACAAGTTTATGAATGTTAATTCCTCCTAAGCTTGAAATAATTTTCGACAAGCAAAAACGATACACCAAACACCTATACCGAGTAGGACAGATGTACTAAGTGTAAATGAATTTTTTAAACCAATATAGACGATAAATAATAGTAGTGCTGATGCGGGGAATCCATATAATACCCCTAAAGCAAATTGACTTAATTCTTGTTTATTCCCGCCTTCGAATGAAATCCAAAATAGACTAAGTAAACTAACGAGTGGAAGGGCAGCAATAAAGCCACCTATCGTACTGAAATGTTTAGCAACTTCAGTGATAACGCCGATAATAAGTGCCGAAACGATTACTTTAACGAGGAAATGCATATTTTGCCTCCTTCGCTAATAACGAAAATGCTTTTTCAATTAATTGTTGTTCTTCTTTTGATAACTGTGATTCTAATATTTTTATCTTTTCTTTATCCAGTAAAGTATGTTTTTCTAATACTTCAATCCCTTCAATTGTTAATGTAAGGTTTACCACTCTTTCATCTTGTTTATTTCTCTCTTTAACGATGAAGCCCTTTTGAATAAGGCGCTTTATGTGTTCAGACGCTGTGTTATGAGAAAGACTAAGCTCAGTAGCGACTTTTCCAATTGTTATATCTTTCTCACGAGAAACGATTTGTAAAATACGAATTGCTTGGTGGGAAAGGTTGTCCTCGTATTCGTATCGTAAGTGATAATAAATGCTCTCCCAATGTTGATTAATGTTGTTCATAATAATAAATCCCCTTTTTATATCGTATAGTAAGATATATTCGTTATTTTAGAAATAAAATCCTTTTATTTGGATAAAAAATGTTGAAAAAGTTTATTTTTATTGAAATATAAGGTAATCTATGTGTAAAGGTATACATTTAGCAAGAGAGAGGATGATAGCTGTGAATACATTCAAATGGATTAGTCATGAACAGATGTATGTAGATGAAATACATGTTGAAAAATGTGGTCCTCTTTCAGTCGGCGTATATGGGGGGAATCAAGAGAGTGATGCATATGAACGAGGAGATGCGGTGCTTGCTTGGTGGGATCCTGAATTACAATTTGAATTTGTTATGATTTTTGATACACATCACAAAACAAAAAATATAGATTATATAATAGAAGCGATTTTGGCAAGAAAAGAAAAACTAAAAGAGTTATTCTCATATCCAATACATTTAGCTTTTCATCATACACATATGTACTTATTAGCGTTATTTACAGATGAGTTATTTATTAAAAAATGTGATCAAGATGATGAGGAACTCGCTTGCTTAATTTGTTTACGAAAAGGCGAATTTTTATATTGGTTATCAGTTGGTGATTGTTTCGCGTATTTATTCCATTCTGAGAAAACGAAAAATGGAAAAGGACGATTAAATAAACGGAAAAATTACGAATATATTGGTAGGAAAAATATTTTTGCAGCAAATACACCTTGCTTTACGTCAGGTGTAAGAGGATTAGAAAAAGGAATGAATCACATTGTAATGGCAACAGATGGTATTTTAGAGTGTGACAAACGAAGGTTTGATGATGATCAATCTTTAGTAGAAATATTACACGACGGAAGTTGCTTGCAGATTGAGCCCGTATTAACAAATGTATTGCAGTGGAAAGGTAGAGATTGTGCCACGATTATTGGATGGTCTATTGATACTGATAATAAACAATGTGCTAATTAATATAAAAGGAGTTCAAGGTTTTTATCCTTGAACTCTTTTTTGTTAAGCAATATGAATATGATATGTTTTCAACCATTCATTTACTTGTAGCATATACTCCATGGCACTTCTTGCCTCAAAATTGTTAATCTCTTTATTACTTTGATTAGCAATTGAAAGTAAGATGGAATGGTTAATAAGTGAGAAAATAGGATTGTTTTTATTGCTACACATATCAAGTGTTAAATTACGGATTGTTTGTAAGTAGTGTGGATCTTGTGAAGTTGGATAAGCACTTTTTCTTCTATTGCGTACATCGTCAGGTAAAGCTGGTTGTAGTGCTCTACGTAAAATGCCTTTTTCAATATTATCAATACTTTTTATGTTGAAAGGAACATTCCATAAATATTCAACTAATCTATAATCGCAAAACGGTACACGAACTTCAAAACCAACAGCCATACTCATACGATCTTTACGGTCAAGTAAGAAAGGAAGGAATCTCGTTAAAAATAAATAAAACATTTGGCGTTGTTTCGCGGATTTTTTACTTTCCCCTTCAAGAGTAGGTACTTCATGAACAGCTTCATGGAATCTTTTATTGATATAGTGTTCAGGATTACATTGCTTTGTTACTTCGTTTAATAATAGAGAAGATGTGTTTTTCCAGTTTGTTAACCATGGAAACTTATCTACATACAGTAGTTCTTCTTGATGAAACCAAGGATATCCCCCGAATACTTCATCAGCCGATTCACCAGATAAAGCTACGGTTGCATCTTTTTTCATTTCGCAAAATAGTAAATATAGTGAAGTTTCCATTTCGCCTGCACTTGGCAAATCTTTCGCATGGAGGGGAACGAATAAGTGATTTGCTAATTCTTCAGCATTCACAATAATGTCATGATGCGATGTCCCTACATGTTCGGAAACACGTTTTACCCAAGGAGCGTCTAAGCCAGTGCGAGCAAATGTCAGCTCGAAATCTTTGGCGCTATTTAAAAAGTCGATTGAATACGTGTGAAGTGTTTCGTGCTCCTCTGCAAATTCTTTACCTGCAAGTGCAGTAATACCGCTAGAGTCTAATCCGCCTGATAACATACAAACGAGAGGAACATCGGCAATTAATTGTCTTTTTACTGTATCTTGTAAAATAGATAAAATATGCGAAGATGTATCTTCTATAGAGTCTGTATGGATCTTACTTTCTAAATTCCAATACTTCGTAACTACTTTTTTATGACGTGTAAATGTTATAGAATGTCCAGCACGTACTTCTTGAATATGCTTAAACACACCACATCCTGGAGTGCGAAATAAGCCTAATCCAAATATTTCATTTATTCCATCCGCATCAATTTCAGCAGGGACAGATGGATGCGCTAATAATGCTTTAATTTCAGAGCCGAAAATAATACTGCCATTTCTTTCTGTAAAAAAGAGCGGTTTTACACCTAAATGATCTCGTGCTAAAAACAATTGTTGCTTCTGTTCATCCCATAATGCAAAAGCGAAAATTCCGTTTAAATGTCGTACGCAGTCTTCTTTCCATTCTAAATAAGCATGTAGTAATACTTCTGTATCTGAATGGGTTTCAAATGTATGACCACATTTTTGAAGTTGCTCTCTCAGTTCACGGAAATTATAAATTTCTCCATTATAAGTAAGAGCATACGTATAATCACCAGCACGAAATGTCTTCGGCTGCGTCCCGCCTTCTGGATCAATAACAATTAAACGTCGGTGTGCAAAGGCCGCGCGAGGTGAAAACCAAAATCCTTCAGCATCAGGACCACGATGCTGGATACTATTTGCCATCTTTTCTAAAATAACATGTTCATTGGAGAGATCCTTATTCCAATTTACCCAACCTGTAATTCCACACATACACATCTCATCTCCTAATTTTAAAAATATATTAATGAAATAAAATGTACACCAAATTAAAGAATGACTATATAAATAGTGTACTACATGAATTAAATTGTAGACTTGAGAAAATTTTCTTTGAACGCATAGTCATGTGAGACAATGGCTAAGGGGAAGTATTCCATTACATACAAAAAATAAAAAAGATGAGAGAAAAAATTTCTTCAGACGTTATATAGGGTGTAAAAGCTTTTACAAAACAATAAGGGGAATCGCTACATGAAATCAAATGAGAAAAATTTTATAAAAAGATTACAGCGGCAAAAAGAAGGCGCGTTAGAATTTGTTGTCGATACATACTTACCACTCATAAAGGGGATCACGCATAAAGTTCTACTTCCAATTCAAAATGATGGACTCATAGAGGAATGTATAAACGATATATTTCTTTCCATTTGGAATAACGCAAATAAATTCCATGGAGAGCCGAGTGATTTTAAAAAGTGGATTGCAGCGATTGCAAAGTTTAAAGCAATTGATTATTACCGAAAAGCGACTAAAAAAGTAGAAATTATTTCAGATGAGTTTCATATCAGTACAGAAAAATCAGCAGAAGACGAATTAATCGTTATGGAAGATAGGGAAGAATTATTGAAGCTCATTAATCAATTAGAACCGTTAGATCAAAAGGTATTCATTATGAAATATTTACTTGGTATGAAGACAGAGGAAATAGGTGACAAGTTAGGATTAACTCGGGCAGCAATTGATAATCGAGTGTACCGGGGGAAAAAGAAACTACAACAAAATGCTACGAAAATTAGTTTTGGAGGTAGTGCAATATGAAAGACATTTATGAACTATTAAATGATATTGATATAGATGAAAAAGAACTAGAGGAAATTGAGGCTTCTGAAATTGAAAAAGAAAAAGTGAAGCGTAATGTAAAACAATCGATACGTACGAAGAAAAAGATGAAAAGTTGGAAAAAAGGTGTCGCTGCTGCATCTATTTTAGTAGGACTATCAGTTGCAACACTTGGTATTGGTTTTCCAACCTATGCTGGAGGTCTTCCTATAGTAGGAGATATATTCCGATTTTTAGATAATGGTAGAACAGGGCTACATGAAAATTATAAAGAGTTTTCGACTGAATTGAATATGACGAGAGAGAGTAATGGGGTTAAGGTTACAATTAATGATGCTGTGTTTGATGGGAGAACTGTAACGATAACGTATTCTATCGAAAGTGAAAAAGATTTAGGAGAGCATCCGAGCATATTTGGTTCCCCGCAAGTAAGCATGTCTAATGGTGCGGCTGGAAGTTCTAAAACTACGAAAGTAGGAGATAAAAAATATGTAGGTATGACTACAACAAGTGATCTTGGTAGTAAAAGAATGGACGTTGCAAATGTTAGATGGAATATGGAATCAATTAATATGTACGAAGAAAAAAAATCAATAAAAGGGAATTGGAATTTTGCTCTTACTTTAAAGGCGATGGATAGTAAGGATATAAAAGTTAATGGGATTTCCGAAAAAGAAGGTATAAAAGTAAATATAGACAAAATGGAAGTAACACCTATGTCATTTATCGTTTTTTATAATCAGGAAGAATCTAAGGCATTAAGGCGCATATGGGATAGTGCAGATGTTGAGCTAGAAATAAAAGATGATTTAGGAAATCAATACGCTGGTGAAGGAAATGGCGGAACGGGTACAGTAGCAGAACCACATAAAAGTAGTTGGAGTACTACATTCCAAAAATTGAATAAAAATGCTACAAAGCTTATCGTTACGCCTCATGTGAATTTGCGAGTGCATACACCTGAAAATCATGGTGGAGTGGAGTATGTGAATGGAAAAGAGAAGAAAATTGAAGTGCCGAAAAAAGAAGCGAAGAGTAAAGATATTGTTCTAGATGATATCGTAATTGATTTAAAGAAATAGAAGAGAGACTGCCTAAAAACATTAGGCAGTCTCTCTTTTCGCTAAAAACTAGTTACGAGTAACGCATGTGGATGCTGCGTTTTATACTCATCTTTCCACGGAATGTTTAGTTGTTCCCACGATTCGCCGCTATCATTGGATTGAAACACGCCGTTGTTATTTAACGTGTAAAACGTATGTGGCTCTGCCTTGTTTGTCGCAAACATCGAAATGACTGTACCGATTGCGGATGGTAGTCCTTGTTGTACTTGCTGGAAAGGAGTATCTTTCGTTTTTCGATAAATATAAGATTCATAAGGAATATGGTGATGAGCGAGATCAGCACTCGGTGCAGCTGAAACGAGAATCGTATTGCAATCAGCGGGATCGATAGCCATGCTGTATAAATAATGATGTTCAAGTCCTTCACTGCATGAGATCCAGCTGTTTCCATTGTTATAACTTTCAAGATATGCACGATCAGGTCCGCCCATAAATCCGTCACCACATGATGCATAAAGGCGATTTGGTGCTTCAGGGTGCATAAGTAATTGATGAGCATCGATAGGGGCACCGAATTTTTTATCGATCCATGTATGCCCTTTATCATTACTTTGAATAACAGCACCAGCTTCGATTGAAACGTGTATTGTATTAGGGTTGTTTGGATCAACTGTAATCCAGCGTACGTGATGGGTAAAAGGTCTAGGCGGAAATGCCCACGTATAAGAAGATAATAATGATTTCATATTTTTAAGTTCAGTCCACGTTTCACCACCATTTTCAGAGCGGAATAAAGCGCTCGGTTCTGTGCCAACATAAACGACACCATATCCGTTAACTTGTTCATTTGAGCTTATTGTTATGGAAGTGATAGAGGAGTGCAAAATACCATCTTCTTTAGGAAAATCAAAGTAACGATAAGAATCTCCAATTGGTCTCCATGAATCCCCGCTATCGTCACTTAACCATAGACCTCGTCCAAATGTTCCGCAATATACACGATTTTTTTGAAATGGATCAACAGCGATACAGGTAGGTTGCATATTTTGTAAGTGGTAAGTCGTTTCATAGTCATCATATTGTTCTTTCACTACAACAAGTTCACGTTCCATACAGAGAAATAAACGTTTCATTTTAGTAACCTCCTTAAAAATTCTTTCATTAGTAAACAATATGAAAATAAAAAAGAAGTAGTCTTGTTTTATTTGAGAAAAAGGGATTGTTTAAAAAGAAGCGAAGTGTGTATACAGAGGAAGCGGGCGTTTACAATCAGTCAATTCGGGATAAAGATGGGGAGTTTGTTTCATACTAACATACAGATATTGTACTTAAAGGAGTATTCGTATGGGACATTCGCATGATCATGGTCATTCAAAAAATAAAAAGGCGTTACTAATTGCCTTCCTACTAACAACAAGTTTTATGATTGCAGAAGTTGTTGGTGGATTTGTAACAAATAGCTTAGCACTATTATCTGACGCGGGGCATATGTTAAGTGATGCGGTATCTTTAGCCTTAAGTTTACTTGCGTTTAAGCTCGGAGAAAAAACAGCAACAACTGCGAAAACATATGGATATAAGCGAGTCGAAATGTTAGCAGCATTATGTAACGGTGTCGTTCTTATTGTCATTTCGGTATACATTTTTATTGAAGCAATCCGCCGTTTTAAAGAACCAGTTGAGATTGCTAGTAATGGGATGCTCATTATTGCTGTACTTGGTCTGCTTATTAATATTTTATCAGCTTGGATATTAATGAGAGGCGGAGATGTGAAGGGGAACTTGAATTTAAGAAGTGCTTTCCTCCACGTATTAGGCGATCTATTAGGATCAGTCGGAGCGATTATTGCAGCGCTATGTATTAAATTTTTCGGATGGACGGTTGCTGATGCGATTGCTAGTATTCTTGTGTCTATTTTAGTCATTATTAGTGGATGGCGTGTAACACGTGATACCGTCCATATATTAATGGAAGGTGCACCCCAGCACATAAATGTTGAAGAGGTAAAAAGTACATTATTAAATATTACGGTTGTAAAAGAAGTTCATGATTTGCACATATGGTCTGTCACATCTGATTTTCAAGTATTAACTTGCCATTTGATTATTAAAGGTGATGAAACGCAAAATGTATTAAAAGAGGCTACGGATGTATTAAAGGAGAAGTTTCATGTAGAACATGTCACCATTCAAGTAGAAATAGATGGTGAATTTAATCATAGTGAGACAACCTGCAAAGTATGAAAGAAAAAGGATAAGAAAATGTGTCATAACATTTTTCGCACGGCATACATATATATAATGTGGCCACAAATACTTTGTCAGGTAAATATTTCATGAAATTACTTTACTTATAAAGAGTCATCTTTTATAATCAAAAGTGGTAATTGATAAAGATTATCATTTTCAATGATCGTGGAAAGGAGTTTTTTTAAAGATGAGTAGTCAACTCCGTTTTGCTGTTGAAAATCGTAAGAGGCATTTAATTGATGAGTTAATTGGAGCAGGTGTGTTTAAAATTCGTGACCGACAATTATACGAGCTGTCTTTAGAGGAATTAGAAAAAGAGTATGAAGATATTGAGGATTACGCAAATATTCAGGCATAGCACATAGATTAGTAAATAAGGAGCTGGTTACACTTTTGTGTAGCCAGCTTTATTATTTCATAGAAATCATTTTTTATATTTCTTTCATGGGACGGAGCCAGTTTTGAGACATCATTTGTTCCATTTGTTTTTCATCTTGTTTTTGTAGCGCTTGAATAATAGGGTGCTGTTCTTTAGAGGTTGTTTTTGTTAGCAGGATATCAAGAAGAAACGTTTGTTGGAGATAAAAATAAATTAGTGAAGCTTTCAGGAGCATTTTCTTATATAGTCGGAGTTGCTACTATAATATTACCGCTTGGCTTAGAAAAAATAGGTGATGTAGTTGGTAACATATATACTATATTAATTGTTTTAGGTACAGTTGTATTTATAATTAAAGCAAACCTATTAAATAAGAGTGCTATAAAATAAAAAGGCTTCATTCTACTGAAGCCTTTTATTAATTATTATGAAGTATAAGTAAAAGCCGGAATAGGATCAATAAATGTATTCCACTTTTGTTCCATTTCCTTTTCTGTTAATAGACAATCATCTAATGATTGTTCAATCACAGAACGATTCATATCAATACCGATAAATACGAGCTCAGTTATTCGATCTCCATATCGCTCGTCCCAGTTTTTTAATACTTCTGGTTCTTCTGCAATCATTTGATTTCTTTCAGTTTCAGGTAATGCGGCTATCCATTCACCGGCTCCTTGAATTGTAATAGAGGAACCTGCTTGAGATAGAAGCCCTATCATATTATTACGAGATGCGAGCCAGAAGAATCCTTTCGCTCTTACAACATCTAAAGGCCATTTTTCTAGCCAATTCATAAGGCGCTCGGGATGGAAAGGATATTTGCGACGGTAAACAAAGGAATTGATACCGTATTCTTCCGTTTCCGGTGTATGATGTTCACTATTTAATTCTTGTATCCAGCCGGCCGATTGACTGGCTTCTTCATAATTAAATAGATTTGTGTTTAAAATTTCTTGTAATGGTACTTTGCTAAACGAAGATTTAAGAACTTTTGCATTAGGATTTAATTTTTTTAGTAAATGATGAAGCTCTATCACATCTTCTTTTTCTAGCAAATCTATTTTATTAAGAATAATTACGTTTGCAAACTCAATTTGATCTATTAATAAATCAATAACTTCCCGGGTATCATTCTCATCGATTGCTTGTTTTCGGTCTAATAAACTTTCTCCATCTGCAAAATCATCCCAAAACCTATTTGCATCTACAACTGTAACCATCGTATCGAGGCGACAATTTCTCGTTAAATCAATGTTAAGAACTTCGTCTGTATAAGTAAACGTTTGAGCAACTGGAATAGGCTCACTTATACCAGAAGATTCAATAATAATATAGTCAATATCACCATTTTCAACAAGACGATCCACTTCTATCATTAAATCTTCTCGTAGTGTACAGCAGATGCAACCATTTTGAATTTCTACTAATTTCTCTTCCGTACGTGAAAAACCACCCTTTTTTATAAGAGATGCATCAATGTTTACTTCGCTCATATCATTAACGATAACAGCTACTTTTAAGTTGTTCTTATTAGTCAAAATGTGATGTAGTAAGGTAGTTTTTCCAGATCCTAAAAACCCACTTAATACAGTGATAGGTACTTTTTTCATGAAATGATCTCCCCTTAAATCGTAATGATTACGTTTTATATTAAACGATGGAAAAAGAAAAATCAATAATAAATCATAATGATTACGATTTGAGAATAGAAATAGACTATAAAATTTGTGCTGTAGTATGAAGCATTTGGACAAGCACATGTTTACATATAAATAAAATGGAGGCGAGAAGCTTGGTCTTTAATAGAGTTTCAAAAGAATTAGTAGGCATAGCTCTTATCGCTATGTTTCTCTTTTTATTATTTTTTGTAGATTTTACAAGTCTAGCAAATTTGCACAAAAATATACCACAGGAATGGTTGAATGTGAATACAGTATTTTTAAGTATCATTTTTGAAGCAATACCCTTTATTTTATTAGGGGTAATTGTTTCTTCATTTATTCAAGTGTTTGTGACGGAAGATATGATTCAAAAAGTAATGCCGAAATCTCCGATTGTTGCAATGATTCCAGCAGTATTTGTGGGAGTTCTTTTTCCAATGTGTGAATGTGTCATTATACCAATTGTAAGAAGGCTCATTCAAAAGGGGTTACCACTTCATGTAGGCATTGTTATTTTACTGAGTGCACCCATTATGAATCCAGTCGTTTTTTTATCTACTGTATATGCGTTTCAAAAAAATGATTATGTTGTATATGCACGCTTTGGGATAACAATTTTAGTTGCTCTATTCATAGGTCTAATTGTGTATTATTGCTATCGCGAAAGAAATGTTTTAAAAGACGTAGAGGTTTCAGTTCAAACAAGCAAAAAAAAGAGTTGGAAAGATGTTATGAATCACACTGTAGATGAGTTTTTTGATACTGGTAAGTATTTATTGATTGGTGCTTTTTTAGCAAGTGTATTTCAAACGTTTTTTGATCGGAATGTACTGGATGCAGTAGCACATAACGAAGTAATTGCCCCCTTTATTATGATGGGATTTGGTTATGTTTTATCAATTTGCTCTGCAGCCGATGCTTTTATAGCGGCATCTTTTGGACATGTTTTCTCAGTAAAGGCACTTCTCGCATTTCTTGTGTTTGGGCCGATGCTTGATATGAAAAATACGTTAATGCTATTTGCATATTTTCAAAAGAAATTTGTATTCTTTTTAATGGGAATTGTCATTGTATCTGTGTATACCATCCTGCAAATTATAATGTTATAGGAGGTGAGAAAGAATGGAGAAAGAGGAGCAGAAGGCATATCATCGCTATATTCGTGGTATTATTTTAATTGGTTTAGCAATGCTCTTATTTAAACTACTTGTAACAGGGAATATTTATAATTTTATCGCTCCAAAAATGATTAAATTTACGTATATAGCTTTTGTAGTGATTTTACTTCTTGGTTCTTTACAAGTTTGGAGAGATGGGAGAGAAAAAGAGGATGATTGTAATTGTTGTAAGCATCATACAGCATTAAAATCAGGGATGAAAAGTTTCTTTGTATATGTTTTATTTGTTGTTCCGATTATTAGTGCTTTTCTATTTGGAAATGTAACAATTGATGGAAGTTTAGCAGGAAAAAGGGGTATGAATCAAAGTGTACAGGCGAGAAGTATGGAAGGGAACGAAAAAGAGGGGAAACAGGATGATTTTGATGGGCGAGAGGTATTCGATGATCCAGATGAAACATCAAATTTATCAACGACTTATGAAACGGAAGAGCAAGTAGTAAAAAGTATGTTAGGACAGCATAAACTACAAGTAGAGGATAAGGATTATGTTCAAACAATGAGTATAATTGGTCAAGATGTAAAAGGGTTTAAAGGGAAAGAAATTATATTCTCAGGGTTTATATATAATGATAAGGATGTGACGGGTAATAAAGCAGTAGTGGCTCGATATGGCATAACTTGTTGTATTGCGGATGCATCAGTCTGGGGGATGATTGTTACCGGGCAAAATGTTGAAAAAATATCAGAAGAAACATGGGTGAAAATAACAGGATTATTAGATGAAACGACATATAAAGGAACAGTCTTTCCACTTGTAAAAGTAAACAAAATCGAGAAAATTAATAAGCCAACTGAACCATATGTATATGACGCTTTACCTCAATAGAAAAGAATAAATTCTTCATATTTTCATGAAATAGAATCATAATCAAGGCGATAAAAAAATAAAGATAAGAGTAATTTGGTTTGTTAAAAATATGTGCAGAAGGAGTTATGCGATGAACTGGGTTACTCATAAACCATCATTTGAATTTGAAACATTTAGTCCTATTATTCGGTCACAATCTGCGTGGAGTGGACATTTAGATTTTGCATATGACTTAGTAAGATTTGAAAAACCAGAAACTTTAGTTGAGTTAGGTACACATCTAGGTGCTTCTTTCTTCAGTTTTTGTCAGGGAGTAAAAGATGGAGGGTTATCGACTAAATGCTTTGCAGTAGATACTTGGGCTGGAGATGGGCATACAGGTCCATATGGAGAAGGGGTTTTTCAAATAGTAGAAAAAGTAGTGAGCGATAACTACCTTAATATAGGAAATTTAATTCGATCTACTTTTGATGATGCTGTAGACCGGTTTCAAGATGAAACGATAAATCTTTTGCATATTGATGGCTATCATACGTATGAAGCTGTTTCTCACGATTATAACACATGGCTACCGAAAGTCGCGAAAAACGGTATTGTATTATTTCATGATATTGAAGTTAGAAGTGGTGATTTCGGCGTATATCAGTTTTGGGATGAGGTAAAAGCGAAGTACCCGCATTTTCAATTTGCGCATTCATATGGACTGGGAGTGTTATTTCCGAAGGGTTGTAGTGATAAGTTTGAGGAAATACTTAAAAATAAAGAAGAAATACAAAATATGTATAAATAAAGATAGGGCATGCATCATTTTAATGATGTGTGCCCTATTTTTTGTGTAGAAAATAATGGTGTTAATTAAAAAGTGAAGATAGTTGTAAAAAGTTTTGTTGCAGCAAATATTAAAAAAGTTAGTATGGGATTGTTCTTTGTAAATAAAGTGAAGCTTTAATACGTTCATATCAATTCGGAATTTTACAGTAGTTAATTTCTTATCTAAGTGCTTTGCGCTTACTGAATTTTAAGGCGGAGGTCTTATTGGCCGAAAATATCGGGATAAATAAAAATACAACATTTTTTATATTTTTCATTGCGAAAAACGTAATCTACTTTTACAATAGAAAGGGTTGTGAATATATTATACTGGAAAAATAAATCGAAATAATATGAAAATTTTGTTTTGTCTTCGCTAATTGTATATTACATACATGTAAGACGACATACGTCATGTTATCGACTTGTAAGGAGAGAAAAAAATGAAAAGTGTAAGATTACCATCGATGCTAGAAATCATAGTTCTTTTATTACTATTTCTTGCTGTTGTCTTTTCCTTCCAAACGATTTTTGATCTCCCAATTCAATTAGCGCTATTTATTTCATGGTTTTTAGTAATTGCGCTTGGATTAAGATTAGGATTTCGTTATCAAGAATTGCAAGATGCAATTACGAAAGGGATTTCTAACGGATTAGAAGCAATACTGATTTTAGTTGCAGTAGGTGCTTTAATTGGAACGTGGATTGCTGGTGGGGTAGTACCAACATTAATCTATTATGGATTAGAATTTATTCACCCTAGCATATTCCTATTAGCAACATTAATTATTTGTTCTATAACTTCTATCGCAACAGGAACGTCTTGGGGAACAGTGGGAACAGCAGGTATTGCTATGATGGCGATTGGTGAAGGACTTGGTTTACCACTTCCGCTTGTTGCTGGTGCAGTTCTTTCAGGAGCTTATTTCGGCGACAAATTATCACCACTTTCTGATAGCACAGTTCTTGCAGCTTCTATGGCGAAAGTAGATGTTATTGCTCACGTTCGAGCTATGCTCGTATTAGATGTTCCAGCTTATATTATTACTAGTATTATGTTTACTGTAGCTGGTTGGATGTATGGCGGCGATAATGTAGATTTGAATCGAGTAGAATTTTTAAAAGAAGCTTTATTAAAGCAATTTGATATTAAAATATGGATGCTTATTCCAGCGGTCATTGTTATCGTTCTATTAGCGATGAAGAAACCGTCTATGCCAACAATTGCAATGGGAGCTTTAATTGGTGCAATTTGGGCAACTCTTTTCCAAGGGATGAACTTTGGAGAGGCGATTGGAACAGCTTATAACGGATTCTCAATTCAATCTGGTGTTGAGTTTGTTGACAAGTTATTAAACCGTGGTGGAATTAACGGCATGCTTGGCTCAGTAGCTGTTATTATTTTCGGTTTAGGATTTGGTGGATTACTTGAAAAACTAGGTGTTTTAAAAGTAATCGTATCAAAATTTGAGAAGAAATTAAATTCTGCAGGTAATGTAACATTGTCTACATTAATCGTGGCATTCTTAGCTAATATATTTGGTTGTGCGATGTATGTATCACTAATTTTAACACCAAAAATTATGGAAGATAGCTATGATAAATTAAAAATAGACCGTCGTGTATTAGCGCGTAACTCAGAAGTAGGTGGAACGTTAACTTCAGGTATGGTTCCATGGTCTGATAATGGTATTTTTATGGCGGGTATTTTAGGTGTAGCAACGTTCTCATACGTTCCGTTTATGTGGTTAAGCTTCGTATCGTTAATTTTAGCAGTTATTTACGGATATACAGGCAAATTCATCTGGTATGTAGATGATGCAGATAAAGGAAAGCAAGCATCATAAAATAAAAATCACCTTCTACAATATGTAGAAGGTGATTTTTTATTTTGTAATAGCATCTGCTGAAGTTACTTCATTCTCATATTTAGCAATTTTTTGTTGTATCTTTTTTAAGTTTTTTTTCAGTGTCTTGGATGAGCTGTAAGACATTGGTCTCTTGTTGTTTCATTAATTCCAACCGTTGAAAGATGGTAGATTCTCCTTCCATAGACCAGTCGATAAATTGTTTTATTTTTTGAATAGGCATACCAGTGTTTTTTAAACACAAAATCATTTCTAAGTATTTGAGTGCTTCTTCATCAAAAGCTCGATCTCCTTTTTCATTTCTTTGCAGAAAAGGGAACAGTCCTTGTTTATCATAATAACGTATTTGAGAAATAGTTAAGTGTTGCATTTTGGCGACTTGCCCAATTGTATAATACATATCATTCATCCTTTTGTTACCAAGGTATAATGCCATTTTTATTTAGTATTTTACCATTATAGTTTGTTTCACTTAATGCATATTTAATAATAATTTTAGCACTTTCAATAGTTGTATGGCCACCAGGGGAATTTCCATTAAGATCAGTAGTTGTAAAACCAGGAGTTATCCCAAATACTTCTGGACCGTTAGTAGCAAATTCTTTACTAAAAGCTAATGTTAAAGCATTAATAGCAGTTTTGGATGTGTTTCACCATTAGCAAACATTGTTAGTGAGGCCATGTCAGTTGTTACATTTAGTATTTTACTGTTGCTTGAATTCTTTAATAATGGTAAAAAGGCTTGTATCATTTGGAAAGTTCCAAAAAAGTTAACTTCAAATCCTTGGCGTAAAGTTTCAATATTTAATTCACTAGGTAGCGTATTGAAGTCTAATGCAATGCCTGCGTTATTAATTAATAAATGTAAATGGTCAGTCGTTTCGTGAATTTTCTTTGTTGCTTCTTGAATGGATTGTGAATTTGAAATATCTACTTGAATATAGGAAACGTTTGAAACATTTAAAGAGTCTACGGCTTGTTGTCCAAGTTGTTCATTACGAGCACCTAAAAATACGTGATAATTTTTTTCTGCTAATTGACGAACAAGTTCATATCCAATTCCTTTATTCGCACCTGTTATAAAAGCATATTTTTTCATATTGAATTCCTCCAGTAGTGTTATAGTAGGTTACAATGGAAAGGATACAGCCTAAACTTAAGTTTAGGTCAAGAGGAATTTTTTAAAATAAATATAAAATATCTATATATAAGAGTGAGAATTCTTATCATTTAAGAAAAAGTCTGTTATTATAAGAGATGTAGGTATTATATTTTCAAGGGGATGAAAACATGGAGTACAGAATTGAAAGAGATACATTAGGAGAAATAAAAGTTCCAGCTGATAAATTATGGGCAGCACAAACACAACGTAGTAAAGAAAACTTTCCAATTGGAACAGAGCAAATGCCGCTTGAAATTGTAAAAGCATTTGCAATTTTAAAGAAGAGTGCAGCGCTTAGCAATCAAAAATTAGGAAAGTTATCAGAAGAAAAAGCAGAAGCAATTGTAGAAGCTGCTGATGAAGTGATTGCAGGGAAATGGAATGAACATTTTCCGCTTGTCGTATGGCAAACAGGTAGTGGTACACAGTCAAACATGAATGTGAATGAAGTAATTGCAAATCGTGGGAATCAAATTTTGAAAGAGAATGGATCTGACGTACATATTCATCCAAATGATGATGTGAACATGTCACAAAGTTCAAATGATACATTTCCAACGGCGCTCCATGTAGCTTGTGTAATCGCAGTAGAAAATCACGTATTACCAGCAATCAGGAAATTAAAAGGAACTTTAGCAGAAAAAGTAACTGCATTTGAACATATTATAAAAATTGGTCGTACACATTTACAAGATGCAACACCGTTAACTTTAGGGCAAGAAATTAGCGGATGGCACCGTATGCTTGAAAAAACAGAGCGTATGATTGCAGAGAGCAATACATATATGAAAGAGTTAGCAATTGGTGGAACTGCGGTTGGAACAGGTATTAATGCTCATCCTAAATTTGGTGAGATGGTATCAGAGGAAATTAGTCAATTTACAGGTAAACAATTTGTTTCTGCACCAAATAAGTTCCATGCATTAACGAGCCATGATGAAGTTGTATATACTCACGGTGCATTAAAAGCATTAGCTGCAGATCTAATGAAGATCGCTAACGATGTACGTTGGCTTGCAAGTGGTCCACGTAGTGGTCTTGGAGAAATTATTATTCCAGCCAATGAACCAGGAAGCTCTATTATGCCAGGTAAAGTAAATCCAACGCAAAGTGAAGCATTAACGATGGTTGTAGCGCAAGTGATGGGGAATGATGCAACAATCGGATTTGCTGCGAGCCAAGGTAACTTTGAGTTAAACGTATTTAAACCTGTTATTGCTTATAACTTCTTACAATCAGCTCACTTATTAGCGGATGCAATTGTTTCGTTTAATGACAATTGTGCAGTTGGTATTGAAGCAGATGAAGAAGTAATTAATGAAAATGTGAATCGTTCACTAATGCTTGTAACAGCGCTAAACCCACATATCGGATATGAAAATGCAGCGAAAATTGCGAAGTATGCTCATAAAGAGGGATTAACTTTAAAAGAAGCAGCATTGCAATCTGGGCTACTAACAGAAGGGCAATTTGATGAAATTGTAGATCCAAAGAAAATGATTGCTCCAAAAGAGTAATAGAAAAAGCCAAGGTTCTTAGTATAGAATCTTGGCTTTTTTGATGTTCATTTTTATGTTTCATCTACTTGCAATACTGCAAGCTTCAAAATATATTATTTGTTAGCAGGCGTATTCATTACTTTCATCTGTGGGCAGTTCTCTTTTAAGAGTGAAATGAATTTTTCTTCTTCTTGTGGTACGAAAGTGGTCACTGAGTCAAATAAATTATAATTAATTTCTAATTGTTGCCTAGTCCATTTTTTTGAACGAAGTTTTTTGCCAGAGTACTTAATATGGCGAATGTCTTTAAATGGGATTTCAGTACGAAGTATGAAACCGTGTTTTACAACAAGAGATGATTCCGTTACGTTGTAGTGAGAGAAATAGAATGAAGAAAGATTCACGATATTTAATAGCATCATGAGAGTGAAAAAAATAGAATTTTCATTTTGGAAGAATAACGAAACGAAAAAAATAATTAGAAATAATGTAATGAAAATGACGTGGAATGGATTTTTTTTCGCTTTAAATTTCAAGTTAGTCACCTCGGTATACTTGTTCTTTAACTAAATTAAATCATAACATTTTGATAAAACGTGTGAATATGCAGAATTGCATATTCACACGTTTTATTATTCATGTAAAATTTCTTGATAGGATAAATTCAAAAGAAGTTTTGTAATAGTGGAGTGACATGAAGTGACTTACAAGAATAGAAAGATAGTGTTAGTCATAATTAGTTGTATGATGATTATGAGTAGTTGTGCTAATAAATTTGTTGAAGATAGAAATCGAAAGCATACATTTGTACAAGCAAGTAAGGTTTTAGTAGAGACTGTAAATAGAATATATAAATTGAAACTTTAATCAACTGATTATTAGCCCTCACCAATCGGGCTTTTAAGGGCAGCCCGCCCTCATTTAACTTCTTTGCTTCCGCTGAATTTTGATGTGGGAGTCTTACTGCCCTTAAATGTGGGATAAAAAGTAAAAGGTGTTTTCTTATACGGAAACATCTTTTTTGTAGTTGAAATTGAATACTGAAGTTTTGTAATGGATGAATACCGGTTCCATATTCACTAATCGCATATGTATTCTGTGCAATTTGCTTAACGGTAAACCAAGAGTCTTGAAGAATATCCATGTTCTAATCCACATCATATAAAATGAATTTCTATAAACACATTCGCTTTTCGTTGTATTAAACCCTTTCGGTAGATGTTTTTATAAAAGTTTATAAAATGGGTAAACGAAATGTTGAAATGTTTGTTTGTGTTATGATAAGATGGTGAAGTGGTAATAAACGTTATAGTGATTTGTTTGGTTTTTGAATAAACATTTTGAAGGAGTGTTTAGTATGAGTGGTATTTCAGAGAAGTTTTGGGATGCGTCAATAGAGGAATTAAAGAAAGGGTATGTGTTTGATGGAGAAAAAGAGGAGTACATTTGCTTAGCTTGTGGTGAAACATTTATTAAAGGTGTTATTTATCAAGATAATCAAGTTTTGTATGAAGCAGAGAAGTTCGTCCGATTGCATATTCAAAATGAGCATACGTCTATGTTTGATTATTTGTTAAATATGGATAAGAAATTTACTGGTTTAACGGATTTACAAAAGAAAATGGTTCAGTTTTTCCATATGGGACTGAATGATAAAGAAATTGTAAAAGAGTTGGATGGCGGAAGTACATCAACAATTCGTAATCATCGATTTACACTGCGAGAGAAAATGAAGCAAGCAAAAGTATTTTTAGCTCTAATGGAATTATCAGAAGAAAAATCAAAAGTACAAACGAAATTTGTACCAATTCATAGAACAGCAACGATGGTGGATGATCGATACAATATTACGGAAGAAGAAAATGATGAAGTATTAAAAGCTCATTTTACAGAAGGATTAGATGGACCTCTTTCTAAATTTCCGAAAAAACAAAAGCGTAAATTAATTATATTACGTCATTTAGTAAAGAAGTTTGATAGTAATAAAAAGTATACTGAAAAAGAAGTAAATACAGTGATAGAAAATGTATACCCTGATTTCGTAACTTTAAGAAGATATTTAATCGAGTATGGATTTTTAGATCGAACAGCCGATGGAAGTCAATATTGGGTGAAGTTATAATCATACGAAAAGAAAGTGAATAGAAGCACAGTATTATAACAACTATACAAAGAGATAGATATTGAAAATTGATTTTTAATAAAAGGAGAAATGAAATTTGAAACCACCTGCAGATAACAATAAAGAAGGTGCGGAGTCACATAAGTTGGAAAGTGAGAGTAAACCGATTTGGAAATCGATGTCGATGTTTTTAGTACCATTATTATTAAGTAATGTACTACAATCAGTTGGACAATTATTTGGTATGGTAGTAGTAGGAAGATGGCTTGGAGTTAATGATTTAGCGGCTATATCAGCATTCTTCCCATTATTTTTCTTGCTCGTTTCATTTGTAATTGGTATCGGTTCAGGAAGCTCTATTTTAATTGGTCAGGCGTTTGGTGCTAAAAACGAAGATCGTTTAAAAGCTATCGTTGGTACGACGCTGACATTTACCTTTATTATTGGAGTTGTGTTGGCGATAATAGGCAGTATTTTTGCGATGGATATTATGCGTCTAATGGGAACGCCAGAAAATATTATTGAAATAAGTGTACATTATGCACGAATTTTATTTATATCGATGCCAGTATTATTTTTATATTTCGCATACACAACATTTATGAGAGGTACAGGAGATTCTAAAACGCCATTTTACTTTTTAATTGTAAGTACAGCGCTAAATATGATCTTATTACCAATTCTTATTTTTGGATGGTTAGGAGCTCCGAAATTAGATGTGTATGGAGCAGCCTATGCCTCTGTTATATCTACAGTTATTACGTTTATTGTCATGCTTTTGTATTTAAAGAAGAAAAATCACCCATTACAACTAGATAGCACGGTTAGAAAATACCTTCGAATGGATGGGGAGTTATTAAAGCTATTGCTAAGGCTCGGTATTCCAGCGAGTATTAATATGATATTAGTTTCATTATCTGAAATTGCTGTAATCGCGTTTGTAAATCGTTACGGTTCGGATGCAACAGCTGCTTACGGAGTTGTGAATCAAGTTGCAAGTTATGTACAAATGCCAGCAGTTAGCCTTGGTATTACAGTTTCTATTTTTGCAGCACAATCAATTGGGGCGAATCAATTTGATCGATTGCAGAAAGTTGTGAAGGTCGGAATTATTATGAACTACGTCATCGGTGGTGTGTTAATAGCTCTTATTTACTTATTCTCAAGAGACATTTTATCACTATTTTTAACGAGTCAAACTACAATTGAAATTGCTCATAGCTTAGTTATGATTACGTTATGGAGTTATTTAATTTTCGGTCATGCACAAATTATTAGTGCGACAATGCGAGCGAGTGGTACAGTACTTTGGCCAACTGTTATTGGAGTTGTTTCAATTTGGCTTGTGGAAGTACCCGTAGCATATTATCTTTCTTACCATACAAGTCTTGGAATAGAAGGGATCTGGATCGGGTATCCAGCAGCATTTATTGTCAGCTTAATACTACAGTATGCATATTATAAGCTTTCATGGCAAAAGAAACGAATTACACGATTAGTTAGTTAAATAGAAAAAATGTCTCTAAGTTATTTGACTTAGGGACATTTTTTTGTAGGTGCAGGTTTACAAATAGCTTTTTAAAGTTATATCAAAATGTTGTCTAATGAGTGTTTTATCACTCATATAAAACTCCCACGCTTTTTCTGGTTCACCGATAATCTCAAAGGATTCCTCTGTAATATATAAAGCGCAATTATCCTCCAGTGCAATTCCTTCTATATTCCCTTGATGATTTTGTAAAAAGGAATGGAAGGCGTTCATTCTATTTAATTGATTATAATGTGGACAAAATCTTTTATTAACAATCCCCCATCCGTTACTCTCTATATAACCAGAACCTTCATAATCTGATCGGATACTAGACGTGAACCAACACATAGCACCAGCGCTATAACCAGCAATAAGTGTTCCTTGTTGCAGAGCCAATAATAATTTTTCATCGAGTCTATGTTCTTTCCATTGCGTAAACATGTGAATATAATTCCCGCCACCTAGATAAATTAAATCGGCTGAATGAATCATCTCGTCTATTTCATACTTAGAAGGTGAATCTGTTGTAGTACGTAAAATTTGTACTTCACAATGTAATTGTTTTTCAAACGTGTCTAAAAATAATTTTATATAGCTTTCATCATCATGACTTGCCGTTGGAATAAACAATACTTTTGGATACTGTTTATTTGTTAATTCTATAAGGCGTTCATTAATAGGCAAGTGATTTGAATCTTGTAAATCACCGCCACCAATGACAGCTAATTTCATAGTAAAGCACCACCTAATCATTTTTGTTATATAAAAATTCGATAGAAGAGAGTTACATTCCTTCTGTAATGTAATCAATAATTAGAAAATGTAGCTTAAGTATATCGGAATAGTAAAGAAAACACTGATTATATATATCAGTGAATTAGAAACCATTCATTGATATATAGTATTTCATACTAATGTTTCAAAAAATGGAAAAAATATGTTTAAATAGATATAATGAAGTATTAATTCATATTGAATTTATATTTATATTTTAAAAGGAAATCGGAAATAATAGCGATTTTCCAAAACAGTTTTTACTTTTAATAGGAAGTTGTATTACAATATGGTAAAATTATTTCAATATATTTATTTAATATGAAATACAAAGAAGGAGCGTGAAAAAAGTGGATTTTCGATTTGAATTTACAACGAAGCTGAAAGAATACTTAGACGATGAGAAGGATGAAAAAATAATAAAAGATGGGCACAGAGATGTAATTTTTCACTATTTATATGCGTTAGAGACTGAAATTGGCGTTGTTAAAAATCCTAATTTTACTTTTTTTGCATCAGGAAGACGTTCACATATAGTGTTAGAAAATGTTGAATTTAAAACAGAAGTAAATGTAAAAAGTAATATAATTGAAATTACAAAAATAGTGGATAATGTAGCTATTCCGTTAGATACTATCGTAGCGAAAGATCGGGAATTATTTGCACTTGGGCGTAATGAGAAGTTTAGTGTACAAATATTAGAGCAGTATCTTTTTGATACATTTGGAGATAAGTTAGGCTTATAATTAATGGAATGGCGTACGTATTTATAAGTAGTGAATTTTAGTGTATCTCATTCGTGTTTGACCTTTTATTTAATTTGTACTACAATTCGTAGTGTGAAAGGAGTCATACTATGTTTACTCAAAACTATAAATTAAATGAGCACGGGTTAAATCATTTCTTTGGACCGCTTGAAGCGAAAATTATGGAGATTGTTTGGTCTAACAAAGGTATTACGATTAAAGAAGTGCAGCAGAAATTAAGTGAAGAATCGCCTGTGAATTTTAACACTGTTATGACAGTTATGAACAGGTTAGTAGAGAAGTTACACTTAGAAAAACAGATTGTAAAAAGAAGTGGCATATATCGTGCTGTACAAACAAAAGAAGAATTCTTATCCAAGCAAACGAAGAAAATGACACAGGAATTGATGGGGGAATTTGGAGATTTAGTTGTAAATCATATGTTAGATGAGTTAGAGCAGGCTGATCCGACTTTAATAAAAAAGTTAGAAGACAAATTGAGTCAGTTAAAAAAAGAGGATTAATGAAATGAAATGGCAAATGCGTAAAATCGTATTGTTAGCAGTAATTGTTAGTACCCTCTTTTTCAGTATGTTAGTGTATTACGTTACATATCCATTTCTGTTTCAAAATAAGATGTTCTTTCTTTCAAATTTTTGCTTGTTCCAGTTAGAAAAACATATGAAAGAATTATCGCTGATTCGTATTATAATCGCTGGATTATTATTACTTACTATATTAATCGTGTGCAAAAGAATTTGGCGACAATTTTTCTATAGTAAAAAATTACAAAAAGTACTTATCCCTTTCATCCGAAAAGGAAAACAAATATATATATTGCCGACTACGGAAGTTGCGGCATTTACAATTGGATTATTCCGTCCGAAAGTTGTCATGTCGGAAGGTTTGCTTCAGACGTTTTCAGATGAAGAAATTGATGCAATTATTTTCCATGAAGAATATCATCAAAAGAATTGGGATCCGCTAAAATTATTTTGTTTTACGTTATTAGCAGAAGGAATGATGTACATCCCGATATTAAAAGGGTTGTTACAGCGATATCATACGTATCAGGAGCTAGCTGCTGATAAATATGCGATGCAAAAAATGGAATCTTCATTTGAGTTAGGTAGCGCGTTATTAAAATTAATTAAAATAAAGACAATGGAAAATCGATGTGTTACCGCTTCATTTGCAAAAACAGCAATAAATTTACGAATCGAGCAAGTGTTAAATGAAAAGGTTGTTAAGCTTACTATTCCGTTACATACGAATTCGGTATATGTAACAGTAGGTTTATTCTGTATGTCGGTTGTACTTATTGTCGGAGAGTGCATATAGCCTCTTTTTTTTAAGAATAAACACTACTTATTGTAGTGTTTTAGGGGGAATAAAATGAATGCAGCAGATTTAACAATTTGGCTTGTGGCTGGGGCGGGAGTATTGTCATTTATATCACCGTGCTCTTTACCGTTATATCCATCTTATTTATCTTATATTACAGGTGTGTCTATCCAAGATTTAAAAGAAAATCGTGGGATTATGCAAAAATCAGCGATTATACATACCATATTTTTTATGATCGGATTTTCGGTTATATTTTACGCGTTAGGTTTATCGGTAAGCTGGATTGGAATAACATTTTCATCTAACCAAAAATTGATTCAACAAATTGGTGGGATTTTTATTGTTTTAATGGGGCTATTTATGACGGGCTTGTTTCAGCCTAAGTGGCTTATGGCAGAGAAAAAGGTGCAGTATAGAAGTAAATCGACTGGATATATTCGCTCGATTTTAGTCGGTATGACATATGCAGCGGGTTGGACGCCATGTGTTGGACCGATATTTTCAGCTGTACTCATGCTTGGCGCGACGAATCCTGAAGGGGCACTTCTTTATATTACAGCGTATACTCTTGGGTTTGCGGTTCCATTTTTCGTGATGGCATTCTTTATTGGGAAGGTAAAATGGATTGTTACATATGCGAATGTCATGATGAAAATTGGCGGTGGAATGATGATTGTAACAGGTATTTTATTGTATACAAATCAAATGACGAAAATTACAGCATTCTTTATTCGTCTATTCGGTGGATTTACAGGCTTTTAAAAATGAGGAGGAAGAAAAGTGAAGAAACTAATTGCTATTATACTAGTAGGTGCTCTCGTTTGGGCGGGGGTTAACTTTTATAATTCAAAGAAAGAAGAAAAGGAAAGAAAAGCAAAGCAAGCAGAGTTACAAGAGAAAGAAGTATTACCACAAGTAGGTTTTAAAGCACCTGGCATCACATTAAAAGGATTAGACGGAAAGTTGCAGTCGTTAAATGATGCCAAGGGAAAACCGTATATTATTAATTTTTGGGCATCATGGTGTGGGCCGTGTGAAATGGAGGCACCTGACTTAGTTCATATGTATGATAAATATAAAAAGGATGTTGAAATTTTTGCGGTGAATGCAACTGTTAGTGACCCAGTACAAGAAGCAAGCGCATTTGCTAATCGCTATGGGTTTGAGTTTCCTGTTCTACTAGATATGGACGGAGTAGCTGGACTAGATTATAAAGTATTCTCTTTACCGACGACATTTTTTGTTAATAAAGATGGAATCATAGTAGATCATGTACGAGGTGTATTACCACCAGATCAATTAGAAAAGAAATTTAAGAAATTGATTGAGAATTAAAAGGAGATTTCGTGACGATGGAGTGGATCGTGAGGTTACAACCCATATCTCTTATAATTGGAAGTTTATTTGGATTTATGTTGATGAAACGAAAGATGAGGCATCAAAATGTATCATATGAAAAAATGATGGATGCCGTAACAAATGCTTTTATTATCATCGTATTTGTATGGAAGTTTGCGCCAGTAATTTTAAATCCTGTATGGGCTTTTGGGGCGCCAGTGCAAGCAATATTAGCTGTTGGGAGTATGCAACATATTGTAGTAGGATGCGTAATTGCGAGTGTATACATTGTTTGGAAAAGTAAAAAGGAGCAATTTTCGCTTCGTATTTTACTTGATGTATTGCCTTTTAGTCTGTGTGTGAGTATTATCTTTTATTTTCTATTACATCATGAAGTAGGCGCACAAACGACACTACCATGGGGAATAAAAATATATGAATCTAAACTTTTATATCACCCTATTTTCGTATATGAGATCATCCTTGCTCTTTGTATAATGGGCTTTTTATGGATGAAAAATGAAAGGCTTGGAAATGGAAAGAATATAAGTGTTTTTCTAATTATTGAGGGGTTTGCTCAAATCATTATTTCGCTTGTTAGTGAACAAAATTCGGTTCTGTTTGGTCTATCAGCACAGCAAATAATGAGCTTTTGTATTATTAGTTTAGGGATTTTGTTAGTGTCGAAAAAATAAAAAATAGCCATGTACAGAGAGTATCTGTGTATGGCTATCTTTTATAAGCATATTTCTTCATCATATGCTAAATCATTATATTGTAGAAATCTAAAAACCCCTTTATTAGGGGTTTTTAGGTTTCTATAGGTCTGCATGTGTTTCTTGTTTATCTGTATCCCATTTTGGAAGTTGTTTTGCTTGTTGACTTTCAGTAAAATTATTAAATCCAAAAGCAAGTATGCATGTAAAGGTTAAAATAGCTAAACTAATCTTTTTCATTATCTTAGTGCCTCCTTAGTTAATAATTTTTGTTTTGCTTCGTAAGTTTTGAAAAAATATTTTTGAGATTTCTCTATTTTATTCACTTTATGAAATTCTACTGCTAATAATTCGTAATATTCTTGTGCATAATCGTATAATTCTTTACTGTTAAAATATGTAGTGCCTGCAATGATTGCGTTTTCTAAGTCGTCTAGAATACCAGTGTGTTGTGTTTTTAAGATAGTGAAATGGTGTTTATATTCTTGATTATTTAATTCATTACAAATTTCTAAGCCTTTTTGAACCCAATGGTTTGCAAGTTCTTTTTCATTTAAAATAAAATGTTCTTTGGCTTGTAGAAAATTGGCTTTTAGGTGTTTAGGTAATTTGTTTGTAACTATTGTAAGATGTCTAATAGCAAGGGTTGATAGATTTTGAGAAGAGTAGAGCCAACCTAAGTTATTTCGAACTTTTAAGATTAGTGTATCGTCTTTCAGCTTTTGTAAAATATTGATTGCTGAATTATAGTTCTCTTCGGCTTGTTCGAATTGTTTTAAATAAACAGAACATGAGCCTAAAATGTTTTCGCATAGAGCTATTTTAATTTCATAACGTGGATATTTTGAGAAAATCTCTTTAGCTTGATTTGCATAATTGATTGCTGTAAGTGGTTTGTTTGTATGGTGATTAAATATAGCAAATTTATATTTATATTCAGCTTCTTCTAGTTCGCCTGGTACATGTTTTAAAAGGGATTCAGCTTTTTCGTATTCTTTTTTTGCTTCATCATAATTTCCAATAATGGTAGCATGTTCAGCTTTAAAAAAGTGATAATAATAAGTAATAAAGTCTTCAGTTATTGGATTGTCTAAACGAACAATTTGACTAAAAGTATCATACTTAATGTTTGTCCAATCGGTTAGGACCTTATATTTAAAGTTTAGTAGGGAGTAGTAAAGCGATAGATTTTGATCAGCTTCAATTTTATTAATCTGTTTCTCTATTTTTTCTTTTAATTGTTTCGCTTCAATTAATTGCTCCGCTACCATTACTTGATATAAAATGTTTAATTCGTTGACAATCTGTTCATGCCCTTTTAATAACACACTCATTATATATTCCCCCATCCGATAAAAGTATCCTAATTTAATTATTTCTATAATAACAAAATAGAAGAAGTATAAGAGTGATTTTACCATATTTTTCAACAAAATTCCGAAAAATCAATTAATTTTTACGTATTTCTTATTTTTATGTGAATATTACAAGTGCCTCTGGTAGTGGTGGGATGAATCTGACTCATGATACGTTAGCATCAATGGGAGGGATAGTTTCAGTTGTAAATATGTTTTTAGGAGGATTGTTCGGATTGGGTCCAACTGTTAAGTTTTTAACAAAAATTTCACTTTCTTATTTAATAAAAACAGGATAATCCGCATTTTATAAGAACCATCCTGTTTTTATTTATACATTAAAAAATCGGCGGAGTAACAGAAAATAAAACTATCGCGTTTTTTTCAAAATGATTCACCCATTTATGCTTTAAATAAGCAGGTATCTTTACACTGTCACCAGTTTCTAATACGTATTCTTCCTCGTTTAAATATAATGTGATTTTCCCATCTAAGACAAATGCTAATTCTTCTCCTTTATGTTCTAGCACATTTTCTGATGAAGCTGTATTAGGCGGGACGGTCATAATTGCTGTTGCTAAATTTCCAGTGAAATCAGGTGAAAGCATTTCATATGATAAATTATCGATAATCATTTTCTTTCGTTTATGGGAACGTACAATTAAATCGTCTGTATTTGTATCTTCAAGTAAAAAGCTAAATGTTGGCACATCAAGAGCTTTAGCAAGCACTTTTAATGTTTGAATAGAAGGGTTAGCCGACCCACGCTCAATTTGACTTAACATAGATGGTGTAATATCGGCCATCTTTGCTAGTTCTTTACTAGTTAAACCTTTTTCTTTTCTTTGTTTTTCAATTTTTTTACCAATATCTATATTTTCCATAATGAAAATCTCCTCAAGGGTTATTAAATTATATTTAAATAAATTAAATTAAAATTAACTAAAGTGAACGATTTGTGTTAAACTATATTAAAATTAATTTAATTATAATTTATTATATGGTGAGCTACAAGGATATAAGGAGGAAACAAAATGAAAGAAATAGGGGCATTACAAGCAGAATACCCATTAGTGAATAAACTTATTGCAACAAAAGAAGTATTTTGGATAAACCCACACATAGAAAAGTATGAAAGGGCAATAAAAGATTCACCACTTAATGAAGAGAATGTAAAAGATGCGGAAGAGAGATTAAAGCGTTTTGCGCCATATATTGCGAAAGTTTTTCCTGAAACGAAAGGGACTAACGGCATAATCGAATCACCTTTAGTAAAAATACCTTCTATGAAAGAAGCTTTAGAGACAAATTACAAGCAACCTATTTTAGGAGAATTATTATTAAAATGTGATAGTCATCTCCCGATATCAGGATCAATTAAAGCTAGAGGTGGCATTTATGAAGTGTTGAAACATGCTGAGCAACTAGCATTGCAGCACGGAATGTTAACAGAAGAAGATGATTATTCCATTTTAGATAGTGATACATGTAGAGAGTTTTTCTCGAAGTATTCAATTGCGGTAGGTTCTACAGGGAATTTAGGACTTAGCATAGGAATTATGAGTGCGAATCTAGGTTTTAATGTAACTGTTCATATGTCAGCAGACGCAAAAGAATGGAAGAAAAGTTTATTAAGAAGTAAAGGTGTAAACGTTATTGAATATGAAGATGATTATAGCAAAGCAGTAGAAGAAGGAAGACGACAGGCAGATGCGGATCCTAGCTGTTATTTTGTAGACGATGAAAACTCACATGATCTATTTTTAGGATACTCAGTAGCAGCATCACGATTACAAAAGCAATTAGAAGAGTTAGAGGTTGTAGTAGATGAAGATCACCCTTTATTTGTTTACCTTCCGTGCGGAGTAGGAGGAGGACCTGGCGGAGTAGCATTCGGTTTAAAGTTATTGTATAAAGACAACGTTCATTGTTTCTTTGCAGAGCCAACACACTCACCATGTATGTTACTCGGCTTAATGACAGGCCTTCATGACAAAATTGCCGTTCAAGATATCGGAATTGATAATGTAACAGATGCGGATGGACTTGCGGTAGGAAGACCGTCTGGATTTGTCGGGAAAACGATGGAACCATTTTTAAGTGGAAATTATACAGTAAACGATGAAGAGTTATATAGATTGTTAAAAGAACTAGCTGATACGGAGAATATTTATTTAGAGCCTTCTGCACTAGCAGGTATGATAGGGCCAGTGAAAGTGTGTAAAGAAGATGAGTATTTACAAAAGCAACAGTTAACAGAGAAAGTGAAAAAAGGTACTCATATTGTGTGGGGAACGGGTGGAAGTATGGTTCCTAAAGATGTAATGAATGAATATTATAGGAAAGGTTTGGAATTAACGATATAAGAAAAATGAGGCTAGTTGTAGCCTCATTTTTTCATGTACATAAAAATCTTTGTTATTTTCACAATAGTTCTTTATAGTATATATAAAGGATAACTAATATTGAATAAATATAACAAAAAAGCTTTATTTTACATAATAAGAGGATGTGTATACGATGTCATTACAGACTAAATATATAGCGGGTATTTCGCTTGGGGTTATGGGTGTCGGCTTTGCGGCTTCTATCCCTTTTCAAGGAACGGTAGCTGGAGAGATTATACAAGGTGGATTTGAAGCTGGATTGGTTGGGGGACTTGCGGATTGGTTTGCGGTTACTGCTTTATTCCGTCATCCGATGGGAATACCAATTCCGCATACAGCTTTGTTACCTAAAAACCGTAAACGGGTAACGAAAGGGCTCATTCATACGTTAGAAAATGAATGGCTAACGAAAGAAAGTATTACGAATAAAGTAAAAGAGATGCAGTTAGCACAAATGGTACTGCAAATTGCTGAGAGAGAAATGCAGTCTGATGCTGTGAAAAAGGGGATTGTAACGATTGCAGAGAAAGCAATTGTTACAATAGATACAGAAAAGTTAGCTGTTATTATTGAAAAAGAATTAAAAACATATTTACATACAATCAATACAAGTAATATTTTACAAGTGCTTGTTGATCAATTAGTTGTGCAAGAATATGATGAAAAGACACTTGATTACATATTAGTGAAGGTAAAAGATTGGACAGCGCAAGATGAAGCTCGTTACCAGCTCGGTAGCTTAGGTATGAAGGCGATGGAAAATATAAAAGTAGATGGATTCTTGCAGTTTACTTTGAAATCATTTATGAATATTGTAGATGAAGATAAAATTGGCGGTATTTTGCAGAAGTTTATCATTAGTAATATTAACAGCTTACAAGAGGCTGATAATAGCACAAGACAACTTATATTAGCGAAGATTCGTCAAGAAATTATCAATGTAAAAGAAAATGAAGCTTTATTACAGGAATTAGAAAATTGGAAAGAAAAGTGGATTGCGAATTGGAATGCTACTGACAAAATAAAAGAGATGTTAGAGCAAGTACAACAAAGAGCAGTTGCTTTTGTAAATAATGAAGAATTTGCTAATCAATATGTTATTCCATTTTTACAAAAACAAATGAATAAAATAAAAGAAGATGAACAGACAGTTCAAAAAATAGAAGATTGGTTACAAAAACAAGTTGTGAATCTTATTGAGAAGAACCATTCGAAAATTGGTAAGCTTGTACAAGAAAACCTTGATAAGTTAGACGATAAAACGTTAATCGAAATGATTGAAAATAATGTCGGTAAAGATTTGCAGTGGATCCGAGTGAACGGGGCGGTTTGCGGATTTATGATTGGATTAGTGTTAGAAGGAATTAAAGCGATTATATAAGAAAAACCTTCCGCAATTGCGGAAGGTTTTTCTTATTTTTCAATAACGCTCATATTTAAATTATAAGTTTTCTCAATATTTAACTTGTGCGTGCCATTTCCAGTTTTAATTGAATTTTTATACCAATGTTCTTGGTTGTTTAATTCTGGATGTTCTTCTGAAGAAGTATTTTCTTTTTTTGTTAAATCTTCTACTTGTTCCCAAGGTGTGCTTCCGTGTGTTTCTTTTTGATTCGTTACTGCTGTTAAAGAAACATCACTCTCTTTTGCAAGATGGACAGACACTCTTGAGCTTTCTTGTACAAACCAATTATTTTGTAATTGACCTGGATAAAGAGATAGTTCGTTATTTGAAGCACGGATTTCCACATTTTTATTTTGTGGAAGAACAAGCGTTGGTTTCACTTGTGGTGCTGAACTAAATAACGTATGTTGAACAGGTAATGATTTTAAATTGATATACATCGTTTCTCCAGCCGTTTGAACTGAAAGGAAATCATCTTGTTTTAAATTGAGTTTTTCATTTGCTTTCGTCGTCATTTCATAAGTTCCCAAAAGGTGAATTTGATTTGTATTATTTCCCTCTATCGTTAGAGGCTGATGCCCTGCATCTACTACAATTTTTTTGATAGATTCAGGTATATCAAATTGTCCGTCTGGAATATTACTCGTTTGTCTCGTTGTGTTAATAGAATGACGAAATTCTTCTAGTAATCCAGTTGATAATAAACAGTAAAAAGCAATTCCGACGCTTCCTAAAACGCCGATAAAGAAAATGCTGAAAATATCATATTTAATAAATGATTGTTCCTTCTTAGAAAATACAAGGTATAGTAAAACTTCAGCTCCAAGTATGATAAGTAAAACTGGCCACCATGCAGTTAGTGTATCTAATACTTGAATTCCTTTTACGACTGAAAATAGTAAAAAGCATCCTAACGATATAATAGAAAGCCCCATTGAGAATGTTCCAACACGCCAAGTCCTCATTCGCTTGCCCCACCTTTGTTTTCTTTATTTCCAAGTAACAATTTAAAGCCGCCGCCAATTAAAAGGAGCGCAACGATAGATGTTTGGAAATAGCGATAATATAGTTCACTAAGATGAATATTAAATATAGTTACAAAATAATCATTCAAAATAGGAAGGACTGTTTGATCTAATAAATAATAAACACCGAGTGTAATTAATCCGATACCAATCCATCTTTGATGATTTATAAAATAATCGATAATGGGTTCGTCTTGTACTCGTTCTTTTCCGTATTTTGCTGTTTGCTGTAAAGCATCAAAAAAGCTATAGAACCAAATGATTGGCACTAAAAATAAAAACGCAGAAAGTCTTAATAAGTCGAGTAAATAAATAGATAGTAAAAAGGCTGCCATAAGCTGAAGACCACGGCGTTGTAAGCCTAAATACATATGACCTGCTCCGGGGAACATCGCTAAAATAGAAGCAAATGTTTTATTTTTCTTTCCTTGCTCGCGGTGCTCTTCAAACTCTTCGAAAATAGTACGATCATCTAATTGCTCGCCACGTTCTTTTTTCTGGAGTTGCTGAACAACGTCAAAGAAATTGTAAATCCATAAAACAGGTAATGTAATAAGGAAGATAAGAAAACTTTCTTGCGATGTTAAAAGTGCAACGAAAATGATCATACTTCCGATTCCTGTGCAAGCTACTAAAAATGTAAGTCCGCGTTGCATAAGTCCTAATTGAAAATGGCCAAGTCCAGGGATGATGGATAAGAGAATGATATAAAATCGTTCGCTCTCTTTAGAGGATTCTATGAATTCTCCGGCAGCTTGTTTTTTCGATTGATTAATAATAGTGATAACTAAATCTAATAAATTGATTGCCCATAACACGACTAGTAAAAATAGAGAAAGAAAAGCAATATCACGGGCTCCTAATGCTATTGTACAAAATGCTGCAAAGATAAATAGAAATACAGCCCCTCCGCTATATAAAATAAACCGTCCAAATTTCTTTAAATATAAATGTCCAAGCCCAGGAATTAGCCCTAATACAAGTGCTAAAAAGGGATTTTTATTCATGCTTTGAACCTCCGTCCTTTTTCGATGTGTCTACCGATTTGTTTACAATTTGTTGTGAGATAGAAGACTCGTTATGTTTTGAAGATTTCTCTAAATTTGATGTCGCTGTAAAAATATACTGAAATAAACCACTTACCATAAAAATAATTGTAGCCGCAGTCGCAATTATGTAGTGAATGATCGTGCGCTTTAGTGAGGTTGTTTTTATATTTTCATTAGACTGTAGTGTTTCAAAATTAATTTGCGTCATAACTTCGTTCGTAAATGAATCATCATTTATCATTGGAAGGTTTTCATGTTGTTCATCAATACTTTCCATATAAAGTGCTAAACAATGATCACATTCATAAAGATGTTCTTCCATAGATTCACGTTCATTGCTTTCTATAAAATCTAATGTATAATTGCGCCAATCTTCTTTTGAATAATGCATCATAGAAACTCTTCCTCCTTCCAATGTTTTTTAATCCATTTTCTTGCCCGATACAGTTTCATTTCGACTGTTTTTACTTCAATGTTTTCCTGTAAAGCAATTTCTTGATAGCTTTTTTCTTCTAAGTAATGTGCGAGAACGACGTCACGGTAATTTTCAGGAAGTTCTCTCAGTTTTTGAGCAATGAGTAATTTCTGCTCTTTCGTCAATAATAAAGCCTCAATATTATGAGAGGACTGTATATTTTCCTCATTTTCTTTACATAAGGAGAGTTCTTCACTTTCTCGAGCTTTCTTCCTCTTATAATCAATAGCGTGATTGGTGGCGATACGTGCCATCCACGTTTTTAATCCGCGAAATTGATAATTTGGGAGAGAGGCGTGAATTTTTACGAATACTTCTTGTGTAACATCTTTCGCATCTTCTTCATGTCTTACAATAGAAAAGATAACTTGAAAAATATAATGACGATATGTTTGCACGAGGATACGAAAAGCATGTTCGCTTCCTTGTTGTGCTTTTTCAATTAATTGTTTTTCCTCAATGGGTCTCTCCCTCCTTTTTGACGCATTCTATTATATAGACGTAAAGAATGATAAGTCACCCTACACATTTTGTAAAAAAAGAATAATATATTTTTTGCAGAAGAGCTAGATGAAAAAAGTGTGAAAAAATGGTAAGCAGAAGTATATAATGAGCAAGTAGGAAATGTTATACGGAGAAAGGATGTGAATGTTAGTAGGAGGAAGGTCCATACTAACAAACATGAAAATTAAAATATTAATAGCAGACGATAATTCTTTTATTAGAGAAGGCATGAAAATTATTTTAAATACATATGAAGAGTTCGAAGTGGTAGATACAGTAAATGATGGAGAAGAAGCTGTAGCATATTGTAAAAAGCATGAAGTTGATATTGCTCTTTTGGATGTTCGTATGCCAAATATGAACGGTGTAGAGGCGACGAAGTTTATTTGTGAAGAGACGAAAACAAAACCGCTTATTTTAACGACGTTTGATGATGATGAATATATTTTGGATGCAGTAAAAAACGGAGCGAAAGGGTATTTATTAAAAAATAACGATCCGGAGCGTATTCGTGATGCAATAAAAGGGGTATATAATGGCCAAACTGTTATGCAAGATGTAGTTCTCGATAAAATTAAGTCCAATTTAATGGAAAGTAAAGAGGAAGAATGTAAAATAGATAAAAGTCTTTTTACTGAAAGAGAGCTTAGTATTATCGCATTAATTGCAAAAGGTTTCTCAAATAAAGAAATTTCGAAACAGCTTTTTATATCTGAAGGAACAATCGCAAATTATATTACATCAGTTTTAGGGAAAACGGGACTTGAACATCGCACACAAATTGCGATTTACTACTTAACAGGGAAAGTAGATTAATGATATGGAATTTTGGTTAACTGTAAGTAAATTAATTGTCTTTATATATATTGTGTTCAGTTACATACATTCAAATGTTACGAACTTACCATGGGTTATATTTGCTTTGCTTTTATATCTTTCTGTAAACGTGCTAATCTCTATATTAAAAAAAGATACGTACAAAAAAATATTGATTTGTATTTCAATTAGTGTAGTTATGTTATTAACATGGAGGGTTCATCCGTTTTTTATTTTGTTTTTACCTTTGAATTTATACGAAATTACATTCCATTACATAGACAAGAATTGGTCACGCTTTGTTATTATGATGCTTCCAATTACAATTACAGATGAAAGCATTCGAATGACTTATGGATTAATTGTTGCATTTTCTTTTCTCGTTTTAACTATGGCAGATCGATATATATCACGTGTAGTAAAGCTTGAATCGCAAAATGATAAGATGCGAAAAGATATGCAACGACTTACGAAAAACTTACATGAAAATAAAGAGTACATAAGACAATCAGAATACACATTTAAGCTAGAAGAGAGAAATCGGTTATCACAAGAAATTCATGATAAAATTGGTCACTCGATGACAGGTGCATTAATTCAAATGGAAGCTGCAAAGAGATTAATGGGGATAGATAAAGAAAAATCTGCGGAGTTATTACAAAATGCAATTCATATTTCAAAAGATGGAATTGAAAGTATTCGCATTACATTAAAAAATATGAAGCCACCAACTGAGCAAATTGGCATTCACCGTATGAAATTATTCATAGAGGAGTTTGCTAGTAAGCATGATGTAAACATTCCTTTCGTATATAAGGGAAACTTAGATATGATTTCTCCCATTCAGTGGAAAATTATTGGTGAAAATGTTACCGAGGCACTAACAAATGCGATGAAATATGCTGATGCGACAGTTATTTCTATAGATATTCATGTACTTAATAAGATGGTTAAGGTGCAAGTGAAGGATAACGGAAAAGGCGCAGCTCTTGTTAAGAAAGGTCTCGGTATTATGGGGATGGAGGAGCGAACAGCGTCTGTAAATGGGAAAATTATTGTAGATGGAACAAGTGGTTTTTCAGTGACGATGTTGTTGCCGATATAAGAGAATGGGACGAAGATGAACCATCTCATATGAAAAAAGTGAATAATCTCATGTGAAAAGAATGAACTTCTGCACTGAGCAGGTTCATTTTTTTTGTTTATACTAAAAGCAGAGAAACCGAAATAGGGGTGAAATGATGAATACATTAGAAATTAAAAATTTAACGAAAAAATTTGGTGATTTCATCGCGGTAGATAATATGTCTTTATCTATTAAAGAAGGAGAGATATTTGGCTTTTTAGGATCAAATGGTGCTGGTAAAAGTACAACGATAAATATGATTGCTGGGTTGTTAAGAAGTAATGAAGGTGAAATTAGCATATTAGGAAAAAATATAAAAAAACATAATCGATTTGCGAAGATGAATATCGGTATCGTTCCGCAAGATATTGCGATTTATGAAGAGTTAACTGCCTATGAAAATGTGAAATTCTTTGCTGGATTGTACGGTTTAAGAGGAGCAGAGCTAAAAGCAAGAGTAGAGGAAGCGCTTCAGTTTGTGGGGCTTAGTGATAAACATAAAAGTTATCCGAAAAACTTTTCTGGCGGGATGAAACGAAGATTGAATATCGCTTGTGCGATCGCTCATAGACCGAAGTTAATTATTATGGATGAGCCGACAGTGGGAATTGATCCACAGTCAAGAAACTATATTCTCCAGTCTGTTCGAAAATTAAATGAAATGGGAAGTACCATTATTTACACGAGCCACTACATGGAAGAAGTAGAAGAGATTTGTACGAAAATAGCAATTGTAGATCACGGTAAAGTAATTGCAGAAGGTACGAAAGAACAGTTAAAAGCGATTATTACTGATACGAAAGATATTTGGGTTGAAGTGAAGTCAGTAGAAAATTTAGATGTAAAAAAGTTAAAAGAGATAAACGGTGTGAAAGCTGTTCAAATTGAAGAGAACGTAATTAAAGTAAACTCGGATGCAGGAGTAAACAATTTAAATAAAATTATTCAGCACTTCATTAATCATGATATTGAAATTCGTTCGGTAGAGGAGCAGGCCCCGAACTTAGAAACAGTATTCCTTACGTTGACTGGAAGAAACTTACGAGATAAATAAAAGGTAAATGAAGAAAAGGTAAAGGGAGGTTCATCAATTGAACATCTTCAATATTGCAGTTATGCATATTAAAAGAGATTTCAGAGACGTAAGAACTTTAGTTTTTATGTTAGCATTTCCGGTTGTACTTATGCTTGTGTTAGGAACAGCGTTAACGAATGCATTTGATAGCGATAGTCAAGCGATTAAAGATATACAAGTGCTCTACAAAGATGAAGCGAGTAGCACATTTTCTCAATCGTTCGAAGCATTTACGAAAGAAGTCGATAAATCGGGTATTCATTTTAAAAAAGCTTCCGAAGGTATAGATGGGAAAGAAGAAGTGAAGCAAAATAAATATGCTGCTTATGTAGAGTTAAATAAAGATGGTGCAAAATTTTATGGAAGTGACAAAAGTAGTGTTGAGGGAAGTATTGTGGAAGGCATGCTTACAACATTTGTTGATAAGTACAATGTAGCGGCCGAAGTTGCAAAAGTAGATCCTAGTAAGGTGAGCACAGTTTTTTCAAGCGGAAATCATAATGATTATATAAAAGAAACATCTTTACAAGCTGCGAAAAAACCAGGTTCTATGGATTACTACGCGGTTGTAATGACAACGATGATTGCACTATATGCTGCGATGGGAGCGAGTTCTTTAATTCGAGGAGAACGAATACGTAAAACAGGAGATCGTCTCATTGCTGCACCTATAAGTAAGGCTGAAATATTCATTGGAAAAGTACTTGGTAGCCTAGTAGCAAATGCTCTGTGCATATTACTCGTCATGTTATTTAGTAAATTTGTTTTTCAAGCGAATTGGGGCGACCATCTTGGAATCATATTTCTTATTTTATTAACACAAATTTTTCTAGCAATTAGCTTCGGTTTAGGAATTGGATATATTACAAAAACACCGGAATCATCTAGAGCAATTATTATGGTTATTGTGCAATTATCCTCTATTTTTGGTGGTGCATATTTCGTAATAGAAGAAAATTTCGTTACGAATTTATCACCATTAACGTGGGCAAACACAGCTGTTATGAAAATTATTTATGCAAATGATGTAGGAGCAGCACTACCGGTAATATGTTTAAACCTTGGCATTTCAGCACTCTTTTTATTAATTGCAATTATTGCATTACGTAGACGGGAGGGGCTATAGTATGAAAGATATTTTATGGCTCATACAAAAAACGTTATCTGTACTTTTGAAAAATAAAAAAGGGTTATTCATTATTATTAGTTTGCCGATAATTGGAACACTAATCTCCTTCTCGATGTATGGGAATATGGGGCAAGGGACGTTAAATATCGGGGTTATTAATAAAGAAAATCAATCTATAGCAAATGATACGGTGAAATTTTTAGAAGGATTAAATCATGTAAAGGTAAGTAAAATTAAAGAATCTGAAGTAGAAGATAAACTCACTTTCAAAAAACTTGATGGAGTTATTACATTAGATTCTGGTTTTTCAAAAAGTGTTCGAGAAGGGAAACCAAATCATATTGAAATTTCATCGATTAAAGGTGATCAAGTAACAGGATTTATAAAATCATATTTATACAATTATATTGATAATGTAGCAGCTATTAGTAAAGTAGCAGGAACAGATCAAAGTGCATTTGATACTATGTACGCAGGATATCAAAAAGGTTCATTTAAAATGAAAACTGAGACGCTAGAAGATACTTCGAAAAATAAAGATATGACAAACCAAACGATGGGTTACCTTATTATGTTTATGCTATTTTCAGCAGCGAACTTATCAGGTTATATTTTAAAAGAAAAAGAAAATAGAACGTATTTTAGACTCTTATCAACGCCGATAGATGGGAAGAAATTCATATTATCTAATGTCGGGGTAAATATGCTGCTATTAACAGTACAAATTCTGATTACAATCTTATTCCTAACGAATATTTTTCATATAAATATCAATATGCCTTTCATAGTGATGATTGGTGTACTCATGCTATTTGCTTTAATAGCGATTGGAATATCGTTAGTCCTTGTCGCTTTTTCGAAAAACTCAGCATCAGCAAATGCACTGCAAAATATGATTATTGTACCGACATGTTTACTGGCTGGATGTTATTTTCCTTATGACATTATGCCAAAAGCGGTACAAAAAGTAGCTGATTTTCTTCCGCAGAGATGGCTATTAGACACAGTATCAAAGCTACAACAAGGAATTCCAATTTCAGATTTGTATTTAAATATTTTAATCTTATTTGCCTTTGCAGTAGCATTCTTCTTAATTGCTATTTATAAGTTTGGAAGAAATAATGATGCGAGAAACTTTGTTTAATATGAAAAGGGTGTGACGTTAAGTCGCATCCTTTTTTGTATGAAGCATGAAATCTAAATTTGAATGACAAAATAGAAAGGTGGAAAGAAAATGAGCGGAAGGAAATCAAAATGATTAAAAAAATATTGCGAGTTACTTCTATTGTAATTACTATTTTCGTTTTTGTTTTAATTTGGATGCATATTGACGTTACGCTCGGAAGAAAAATGGAAGTCGGGAAAAATATGCCGACAGAGTACGCTCCTCATTATAGTGATTTTCAATTATATGTAGAAGGAAAGTCATTTTATAAACAGTTATTTACTGATATAAGAGAGGCGAAGCAATCTATTTACACGTACTTTTTCATTTTGTCGGATGATAAAAGTAGCCATACTTTTTTAAACTTATTAAAAGAGAAGGCGAGAGAAGGAGTAAACGTATATTTATCTGTCGATTTACTTAACGATTTATCATTTGAAAGAAAGGTGAAAAAAGAATTACAGGAAAGTGGCGTGCATTTTACATATAGTAGAAAACAGGAATTACCATTCGGGTTTTATTCCCTACATCATCGTAATCATCGCCGTATTACGACGATTGATGGAGAAATTGGCTATACAGGCGGATTTAATATAGGAGATGAGTACTTGGGGAAAGATAAGCGATTTGGATATTGGCGTGATTATCATGTACGGCTTAAAGGAGAAGGAGCAAAAGATTTAGAGGAGCAATTCGCTTTAGATTGGAAGCGAGATACGAAAGAAGATATAAAGAGAAGTACGAATAAGGCTAGCAAAGGGAATACATTACATACTATGACTAGTTACAATGGCCATTACGTTGCTGAGAAATATATAGAGCTCATAAAACAAGCTCAGCACTCAATTGTAATTGCAACGCCGTATTTTATAGCGAAAAATAAAGAATCTATGAATGCTTTAATCGCGGCGCAAAAGCGTGGTGTTACAGTAAAAATACTTTGGTCATATAAACCAGATCTACCTCTTATAAAAGAAGCGGCGTATCCATACATACGTCAGGCTGTTAATAATGGGATTACTGTATATGGGTATAAAAAAGGAATGTTTCATGGAAAGTTAATGCTGATTGATAATGAGTTAACTGTTATAGGTACAACAAACTTTACTTCGCGTAGCTTCAATATAAATGATGAAATGAATTTTTATATTTATGGTGGTCCTATTGTAGAACAAGTTAATAAGGCGTTAACAGAGGATTTTCATGATTCGAAAGAAATGACGAAAGAGTTTTTTGAAAAGTTATCTTTTTGGGAGCGTTGTAAGGAGAAAGTAGCGGGATTGGTTGACTTCTATTTGTGATGATGAATTAGGAAAGGGTGCCTACAAAAGACACCCTTTTTTGGTGGGAAATCATTATTTTTCATGCACCAGCAATGAAGCATCATCATTAATCAACGTCCCTACATGCTCCCCTAAACAAATTCGTTTCATCACTCCAGGCTCATCAAAGTTAAAGACATGTGCTGGTAAATTGTAGTCTCGGGCAAGCAGTAATGCTGCTTGATCCATGACTTGTATATTTTGTCTAACAACATCATTATAGTTTAGTTTGCTGTACATTTTTGCTGATTTGTTATGCTTTGGATCACTTGTAAAAACGCCGTCGACACCTTGTTTTGCGACTAATATGGCATCACTATTCATTTCAATAGCTCTTTGTACGCTTGGATAATCTGTCGTCACGAACGGTTGCCCGTTTCCGCCTCCAAAGATAACGATATAACCGTTATCTAAATGGTGGACTGCACGCAAACGAATGTATGGTTCAGCTACTGCATTAAATGGAATGGAAGTCATAACGCGCACTTCTCTATTTGTTTTACTTGTTAAAACACCGCGAAGCATTAAGCTGTTAATAATTGTACCTAACGTACCGATATTATCAGCTTCTACGCGATCAATTCCCCATTCTTCAGCTAGATGACCTCTAAAAATGTTACCGCCACCGATGACGATGGATACTTCGATACCTAAATCAACAATGGATAAAATTTCGTTTGCGATATGTTCTAATCGTTTGGAGTTAAAGCTATTTCCAGTTTGATCGGCAAGTGCACCGCCGCTTAATTTAATTAAGACACGTTTATATGGTCTCATAACTATTCCCCCTATATAGATCGCAATAAAAAAGGAACAAAGGCGAATGCCTTTGTTCCTTTTTAAGAAAATGAAAAAGAAAAGAAGAAGATAGGACGAATTTCTTTGTATAGTTTCTCATAACATCCACTCCTTTTCATTTCGATTTTTTTTAAGTATATATCTTTTTGATTATACGAAACAATCTGATTACTTATCAAGTTTATTTTATCGTTTTTTAACAAAATGGTGTCAATGAAAAAAAGAAGAAAAATATTTGAATTTTTTGTGACGAACTTGTAGGTTTTTGTATGATTTTGTAGGTTCGCTTATAAGATGTGTAAGTAGCTTTTATAAATTCAAATTGAAAGCGTTCGCATGAAGGGGATGAACATAAATGAAAAAATTCGGATTGGCAACACAAATTTTTGTAGCGCTTGTTTTAGGGATTGTAGTAGGGGCAGTCTTTTATGGCAATAAAACGGCGATTTCTTATATCACACCAATTGGAGATATATTTATTCACTTAATTAAGATGATTGTAGTACCAATTGTTATTTCAGCATTAATTGTTGCAGTAGCTGGTGTAGGAGATATGAAAAAGCTTGGGAAACTGGGCGGTAAGACAATTCTTTATTTCGAAATTATTACGACAATTGCTATTTTAATGGGATTACTTGCAGCGAATATATTCCAACCAGGTACTGGTGTTGATATGAGTAATTTACAGCAAAGTGATATTTCTTCTTATAAACAAACTGCAGATGCAACCGAGAAGAAAGGTTTTGCTGAGACAATTGTTCACATTGTACCGAAAAACGTATTTGAATCGATTGCACAAGGTGACCTATTACCGATTATATTCTTCTCAGTATTATTCGGCTTAGGAGTTGCGGCAATTGGGGAAAAAGGAAAGCCTGTCTTTAACTTTTTTGAAGGCGTACTCGAAGCCATGTTTTGGGTTACAAATCAAGTGATGAAATTTGCACCATTTGGTGTATTCGCATTAATTGCCGTTACGGTTGCAAAATTTGGTGTAGCGACATTACTTCCGCTAGGAAAACTAGTGCTAGCTGTATACGTAACTGTTATACTATTCGTTGTGATTGTATTAGGTATTAATGCACGAATGGTTGGCGTAAACATTTTTACATTAATGAAAATTTTAAAAGAAGAACTGATTCTTTCGTTTACGACAGCAAGTTCAGAAGCTGTTTTACCTAATATAATGAGAAAAATGGAAGAGTTCGGTTGTCCAAAGGCAGTTGCCTCTTTCGTAATTCCGACAGGTTATACATTTAACTTGACTGGATCGGCTATTTATCAAGCGTTAGCGGCATTGTTTGTTGCACAAATGTACGGTGTGCACATGTCATTAACGGAGCAAATAACGTTATTATTCGTTCTCATGTTAACATCCAAAGGTATGGCGGGAGTTCCAGGTGCATCGTTCGTTGTTGTATTAGCAACGTTAGGTTCAATGGGGTTACCACTAGAAGGTATCGCGTTAATTGCGGGAATTGACCGCATTTTAGATATGATTCGCTCATCTGTCAATGTATTAGGAAATGCATTAGCGGCCATTGTTATGTCGAAGTGGGAAGGCGAATTCGATAATGAGAAAGCAAAACAATATGTAGAAACAGTCAAAGAAACAAAAGCAGCATAAGAAATCGTTAAGGAGTGAATAATCATGGCAACATTAACTGAAGTTAAAAATGGTGTTCGAATTGAAAAAGATTTTTTAGGTGAAAAAGAAGTGCCAAACTATGCATACTACGGCGTACAAACAATGCGTGCAGTAGAAAACTTCCCAATTACAGGATACAAAATCCATGAAGGCTTAATTAAAGCATTCGCAATTGTAAAAAAGGCTGCAGCGCTTGCTAATACAGATGTAGGAAGATTGGAATTGAACAAGGGCGGCGCGATCGCAGAAGCCGCTCAAGAAATTCTTGATGGAAAATGGCATGATCATTTCATCGTAGATCCAATCCAAGGCGGAGCAGGTACTTCAATGAATATGAATGCAAATGAAGTCATGGCCAATCGTGCTCTTGAATTATTAGGAATGGAAAAGGGAGACTATCATTATATTAGTCCAAATAGTCATGTAAACATGGCGCAATCAACAAACGATGCATTCCCAACGGCGATTCATATTGCAACATTAAATGCATTAGAAGGCTTATTACAAACGATGGGTTATATGCACGATGTATTTGAATTAAAAGCAGAGCAGTTCGATCATGTTATTAAAATGGGTCGTACACATTTACAAGACGCTGTGCCAATTCGTCTTGGACAAGAATTTAAAGCGTATTCTCGCGTACTTGAACGTGATATGAAACGTATCAAGCAATCACGTCAACATCTATATGAAGTAAATATGGGAGCAACTGCAGTTGGTACAGGCTTAAATGCAGATCCAGAATATATTGAAGCAGTTGTAAAACATTTAGCTACAATTAGTGAACTGCCACTTGTTGGTGCAGAAGACTTAGTAGATGCAACGCAAAATACGGATGCATACACAGAAGTATCAGCAGCACTGAAAGTATGTATGATGAATATGTCTAAAATTGCGAATGACCTTCGCTTAATGGCATCAGGTCCACGTGTTGGCTTAGCGGAAATTATGTTGCCTGCTCGTCAACCAGGTTCATCTATTATGCCAGGGAAAGTAAACCCTGTTATGCCAGAAGTAATTAATCAAATTGCGTTCCAAGTAATTGGTAACGACCATACAATTTGCCTTGCTTCAGAAGCAGGACAGTTAGAATTAAACGTTATGGAACCAGTACTTGTTTTCAACTTACTTCAATCTATTAGCATTATGAATAACGGTTTCCGTGCCTTTACAGATAATTGCTTAAAAGGAATTGAAGCGAATGAAGATCGCTTAAAAGAGTATGTTGAGAAGAGTGTAGGAATTATTACAGCCGTGAACCCTCATATCGGTTATGAAGCAGCAGCTCGCGTTGCGAAAGAAGCAATTGCAACAGGTCAATCCGTTCGAGAACTTTGTGTGAAAAACGGTGTACTGTCACAAGAAGACTTAGAGTTAATTCTAGATCCATTCGAAATGACGCACCCAGGGATTGCAGGAGCAACTCTTTTAAAGAAAAATTAAAAGAAGAGGGGGGACAATCCCCTCTTTTTTGTTTACAATATAGAAATGCTATATATGAATAGAGGTAGGGATGTTATGAGTAAGTTTACAGTAGCTTCTAATGGTTCATTAGAAACGACATTAAGAGGAGTAGAAGTATTATCGACACCACTTTTAAATAAAGGGGTCGCTTTCACGCAAGAAGAGAGAGAAGAATTAGGTTTAAAAGGGTTATTACCGCCAGCAGTTTTAACATTAGAAGAACAAGCACGCCGAGCATATGAACAATTCTGTTCTCAGCCGGATGATTTATTAAAGAACGTATATTTAACAGCGTTACATGATCGAAATGAAGTATTATTTTATCGTATATTAACAAATCACTTACGTGAAATGTTACCAATTGTATATACACCAACAGTCGGTGTAGCAATTCAAAGGTATAGTCATGAATACCGTAAACCGCGTGGTGTGTATTTATCAATTAACGATCCGTCGGGTATCGAAGAAGCATTCGCCAATATCGGTGCAACAGCTGAAAACATTGATTTAGTCGTTGTAACAGATGGAGAAGGCATACTTGGAATTGGTGACTGGGGTGTTGGTGGTATAAACATCGCAATCGGGAAATTAGCTGTTTATACGGCCGCAGTTGGTATCGATCCTAGCCGTGTATTACCGGTAATTTTAGATGTGGGTACAAATCGTGAGGAACTATTAAACAATCCATTTTATATTGGAAATCGTCACCCTCGTATAACTGGTGAAGCTTACGATGAATTTATTGATACATTTGTACAAGCAGTGAATAAACAATTCCCGAAAGCACTTTTACATTGGGAAGACTTTAGTTCTCGAAATGCACGAAAAATTTTAGATAAATATCGTCATGATATTTGTACATTTAATGATGATATTCAAGGTACAGGTGCAGTTTCACTTGCTGCTGTGTTATCGGCAGTGAAAGCTTCTGGTGTACCATTAAGTGAACACCGCGTTGTTGTATTTGGTGCTGGTACGGCTGGAATCGGTATCGCAGATCAAGTTAGAGATGCGATGGTCCGCGTAGGCGTATCTGAAGAAGAATCATATAAGCGTTTCTGGTGTATTGATCGTAACGGATTAGTTACAGATAATATGGAAGACCTTCTTGATTTCCAAATTCCGTACGCAAGAAAAGAAGCGGAAGTAAGTGAGTGGAAGCAAAATGATATGATCGGACTTGCTGAAGTTGTGAAACATGTAAAACCGACAATTTTAATTGGTACATCTACTGTTGCGGGCGCATTTAAAGAGGAAATTATTAAAGAAATGGCTTCTCACGTAGAAAGACCAATCATTTTACCAATGTCGAATCCAACACCGCTTGCTGAAGCAAAGCCAGCAGATGTAATCGAGTGGACAGAAGGAAGAGCATTAGTTGCAACAGGAAGTCCATTTGAACCAGTTACATATAACGGTGTAACGTATGTGATTGGACAATCAAATAATGCACTTATTTTCCCAGGGCTTGGTCTTGGAACAATTGTAGTACGTGCAAGCGTTATGACGGATGGAATGTTCGCAGCAGCTGCTGAAGCAGTTGCAAGTATGGTAGATACAAGTCAGCCAGGAGCACCTATTTTACCAGAGGTCGAAGAATTACGTAATATCTCAGAAATGGTTGCAATTGAAGTAGCTAAAGTTGCAGTTGCAGAAGGTGTTGCAAGAGTGAACTTAAGTGATAACGATATTAAGATGGCAGTGAAAGAAGCAATATGGGAGCCGGAGTACCGCCAAATAAAAGCGGTAGAAAAGGTTAGAATATAGAAAAAAAGCCCGTTTATAACAATAAGCGGGCTTTCGCTTTACTACTGAAAAAAAGTATAGGAAGTGGCACCTTTGAATTGGAATCAATTATGGAAGAAAGATATGTCCCTTTTAATTATATTAATGGTCGTTGTTCCTATTGCTGGGGAGCTGAACTTTCATCCCTTTAATGATACGTTTCGAGTTAGCTTCGGTACACCGCTATTTTTCTTTTTATTATTATTTTTAAGAAGAGTACCAGCAGGAGTTGCAGGTATTCTTGTTGGTATATCTGTAGTCTTATTCCGAGTATGTCTTGACTGGATCATGCAAGGTTCATTTCATATGACAGAATCATTTTATTTGCGTTATCCTGTGTTCTTCTATTATTTTATTTATGGCAGTCTTTTTTCGCTTTGCAGGGTAAATAAGTTCCATCAGAAACCAATCATTATTGGATGCCTTGGCATTTCAATTGAAATTGTTGCAAGTATGTCAGAACTTGCGTTCTATCACATGTTAGTACTCGGTACAACAATAACGATTTCTGAAGTAAATAAACTTATTATTATTGCTATTTTTCGTAGTTTCTTTGCACTTGGTTTTTTAAATATGATGAATTTATATGAAACGAAATTAAAAGAATCGCAAGTTCGAAAAGAAAATGAAAACATGTTAATGCATCTTTCTAATTTATATGTGGAATCTGTTCATTTGAAAAAGACATTACAAAATGCAGAGTTAATTACACAAGAAGCATATCAACTATATCGAAATTTACAAGCGAACGATGATCCCAATAATAAAACAGCATTGAAAATAGCAGGAGAAGTGCACGAAATAAAAAAGGATAATCAAAGAATTTTTGCGGGATTATCTAAACTCTTATTAGATAAAAATGTAGCTGAGTATGTAGACGGACATGAGCTTACAGAAATGATTGTAAGAATAAATGAAAAGTACGCTGGAATGCTAGAGAAAGATATACGTTTTTCTAAATATATAGAAGGTGAACACGCTGCATATCACGTGTATACAGTGCTATCAATCTTTAATAACTTAGTTGCCAATGCAGTGGAAGCAATTGAAGATAGAGGTCTCATTCATATTGATTTATATAAACGAGAGCAACATGTAATATTTGAAGTAATTGACGATGGCCCTGGTATTGCACAAAAGTATAAAAAATTAGTATTTAAGCCCGGGTTTACTTCCAAGTATGATCAAACAGGAACACCGTCAACAGGCATTGGACTTTCTTACATACATGAAATGGTAACAGAGCTAGGCGGAGAAGTAAGATTAGAAGACAATGAAACCGGAAAAGGGTGTAAGTTTATCGTTTGTTTACCGGAGTGCAGTTTAAAGCGGGAAGGGGAATAGATTTGTTTTATTATATCGTAGACGATGATGAAGTTTTCCGTTCAATGCTGTCGCAAATTATTGAAGATGGAGATCTTGGAGAAGTAATTGGTGAGGCGGATGACGGAGCTTTTATTGAAGCGGATCAACTAAATTTTAAAAAAATAGATATTTTATTTATTGATTTGTTGATGCCGATGAGGGACGGAATTGAAACAGTTCGTCACATTGCGTCAACTTTCACGGGGAAAATTATTATGATTTCTCAAGTGGAATCGAAGCAGCTTATAGGTGAGGCATATACATTTGGTGTAGAATATTATATTACAAAACCATTAAATAAAATCGAAGTTGTATCTGTTGTACGCAAAGTGATAGAGCGTATTAGATTGGAGCGTTCTATACATGATATTCAAAAATCATTGAATAACGTGTTTCAGTGGGAAAAACCGCAATTGCGTACTGAACCAGTACAAGAAGGAAAAAAGATAGGGGATTTAGGGCGCTTTTTACTATCAGAACTCGGTATTGCGGGAGAGAATGGAAGTAAAGATTTACTTAGTATGCTGGAATATTTATATGGTCAAGAAAAGGCACAGACATTTGACTTTGGCTTTCCTGCGTTAAAAGAAATTTTTCATCATATTACGATAAGGAAATTAGGGGATATAGCTTTAGAGGCGGATATTGATAAAGAGAAAAAAGCGTCTGAACAAAGAGTACGTCGAGCTATTTATCAGTCGTTAAATCATTTGGCTTCTTTAGGACTAACAGACTTTTCAAATCCAAAATTTGAAAGCTATGCTCCAAAATTTTTCGATTTCACTGTAGTTAGAAAACGGATGACAGAAATGACGAAAGATGAACTTGCATCTTCTGGTCATACGCGAATTAATACAAAGAAGTTTATTCAAGTGTTGTATTTTGAGGCGAAGAGGTTGATGGAAATAGAGTGAAGAAGATGCTTATAAATAAGCATCTTTTTTGTTAAATCAACATTTTATATTTTCTCGTGGAGCATGTAAAATGTTAAGTAAGAGAAAATGGTTTTATATTAAGGAAGTGTCAAAGCGATGAGTTTCACATTGAATAAATCGATTATTAAAGAAGTGTGCGGAGAGACCTCATATAAAAGAGGTGAAGCCTATTATAAATCAAATAAAGTGATAATAAATCATTATGATAAAAATAAAGAAATTTGCGAGGCTACAGTAAAAGGGAACGAGGATTTCCATGTTACAGTAGAAAAAGCTAAAAAGGGTGATGTTGTTGCAAAATGTAGTTGTCCTTCATTATCGTCTTTTCAAACGTATTGTCAACATGTTGCAGCAGTATTAATACAAATAAACTATAATCAACAAACAGGTGGAATGAGCTCCACTAGTAACAGAAACGATCAATTGACAAGTGGTATGTTTCAGCTGTTTGCGGACAAACCACTGAGGCCAAAAAGTAAACAACACCGTTTTGATACACGCGAAATATTAGATGTTGAGTTTATATGTACACCAGTAGCTACGAGAAGTGGTGGAGCTCTACTTGGAATTCAATTGAAACTTGCCAAAGTGTATTTCATAAATCATATTAGAGAATTTCTTTCTAAGGTGGAGAAAAGAGAGTCTTTTCATTGTTCAAATGAATTTACATATACGCCAGATGTACATAGTTTTAAACAAGAAACGGATGCGATTATCCAGCAGCTCATTAAAATGTATCATAACGAAAAAATGTATGAGGATGCGCTAGAAGTACATGCGAAACAAGATGAAAGTATGATATTCATACCACCAGCTTCATGGAAAGATATGCTCTCTTCACTTTCTAAAGTTGAATATGTACAGCTGAAACAAAATGAACAACTGTTTCAGGGATTACAAGTTTCAAAAGGTTTGTTGCCGTTACACTTTGAATTTACAAAGGGAAATAATGGCGGATTTACACTTCATATAGATGGTCTAAATCGTGTACGAGTTATGGATATGTATAACAATGCACTTTACGATGGGAAATTATATCACTTACACATTGAAGATTGTATGCGACTTATTGAATTACAAAAGATGATAAGTCGCTCAAATAGTAATCAGTTTTATATTCCAGAAAGTAAGATGGAACATTTCGTCGGGAAAGTTGTACCAGGATTAATGAAGCTCGGAACTGTACACATTGATGAAGTAATATCGGATCGTGTTGAAACACCTTCGCTAAAAGCGAAATTGTATTTAGACCGCGTGAAAAATCGCTTATTAGCAGGTCTTGAATTTCACTATGGGAACGTCATGATTAATCCGCTAGAAGAGGATGGACAGCCGTCTGTTTTTAATCGTGATGAGAAAAAGGAAAAAGAGATTTTAGACATTATGAGTGAAAGTGCCTTTGCAAAAACAGAAGGCGGTTACTTTATGCATAATGAAGAAGCTGAGTATAACTTTTTATATCACGTCGTGCCAACATTAAAAGGTTTAGTTGATATTTATGCGACGACAGCAATTAAATTGCGAATTAGTAAAGGGGATGTAGTTCCTCTTATTAGAGTGAGAAGAAAAGAAAGAATTGATTGGTTGTCATTTCGTTTTGATATAAAAGGAATACCAGAAGCAGAAATTAAAGGTGTATTAGCGGCCCTTGAAGAGAAACGTAAATATTATCGATTGGCGAACGGTTCTTTTTTATCGCTAGAGAGTAAAGAGTTTAATGAAATTAATCAGTTTATAAAAGAATCAGGTATTCGGAAAGAATTTTTACATGGAGAAGAGGTAAATGTTCCGCTTATTCGGAGTGTAAAATGGATGAATGGACTTCATGAAGGCAATGTTTTAAGTGTGGATGATTCTGTTCAAGAGTTAGTAGAAAACATTCAAAATCCGAAAAAATTAAAGTTTGCTGTGCCAAATACTTTAAATGCAGAAATGAGAAAGTATCAAGTATATGGGTTCGAATGGATGAAAACACTTGCTTATTACCGTTTTGGCGGTATTTTGGCAGATGATATGGGACTTGGAAAAACGTTGCAAAGCATTGCTTTTATAGATTCTGTTTTGCCTGAGATTCGAGAAAAGAAGCTGCCTATATTAGTCGTTTCACCATCATCTCTTGTTTATAATTGGTTTAGTGAATTGAAAAAATTCGCCCCGCATATTAGAGCGGTTATTGCAGATGGAAACCAAGCAGAGCGCCGGAAGATTTTGAAAGATATAGCGGAATTTGATGTCATAATTACGTCATATCCATTACTGAGAAGAGATATAAGATTATATGCAAGACCATTTCATACACTATTTCTTGATGAAGCACAGGCGTTTAAAAACCCTACAACACAAACGGCAAGAGCTGTGAAAACAATTCAAGCTGAATACCGTTTCGGACTAACGGGGACACCTGTAGAAAATTCATTAGAAGAGCTATGGTCTATCTTCCATGTCGTTTTCCCGGAATTATTACCAGGAAGAAAAGAGTTCGGTGATTTAAGGCGTGAAGATATAGCGAAGCGAGTGAAACCATTCGTATTAAGACGGTTAAAAGGGGACGTATTAAATGAGTTGCCAGAGAAAATAGAGCACTTACAATCATCGGAGTTATTACCCGATCAAAAGAGTTTCTATGCTGCTTATTTAGCGAAGTTAAGGGAAGAAACGTTGAAGCATTTAGACAAAGACACGTTACGTAAAAATAAAATTAGAATTTTAGCTGGTTTAACGAGATTGCGACAAATTTGTTGTCATCCCGCTTTATTTGTTGATGATTACAAAGGAAGTTCAGCTAAATTTGAACAACTGTTAGAGATTCTAGAGGAATGTAGAAGTACAGGGAAGAGAATATTAATTTTTTCTCAATTTACGAAGATGCTTTCTATTATTGGTCGTGAGTTAAATCGACAAGCAATTCCATACTTTTATTTAGACGGGAGTACACCAGCGCAGGAACGTGTAGAGCTGTGCGATCGGTTTAACGAAGGAGAAGGAGAGCTATTTCTCATTTCTTTAAAAGCTGGTGGTACCGGACTTAATTTAACTGGTGCAGATACAGTAATATTATATGATTTATGGTGGAATCCAGCTGTTGAACAACAAGCGGCCGATAGAGCGTATCGAATGGGACAAAAAAATACAGTGCAAGTTATAAAGCTAGTAGCTCAGGGAACAATTGAGGAGAAAATGCATGAACTGCAAGAAAGTAAGAAAAATTTAATCGCTGAAGTGATTGAGCCGGGAGAAGAGAAATTGTCCTCAATCACAGAGGAAGAAATTCGAGATATTTTAATGATTTAATATAAAAAAGCTATGCCTTCAAATTGATGAGGGCATAGCTTTTTTGTTGTAATAATTATATTTTGTTTTGTACAAAGTAAAGAAATCAAATGTTATTTAAATTACTTCTTTGTACCTTTACTTTTGTATGGTTTGGCAGCTGCCTTTTTCTTTGCACTTGATTGCCAACGGTTCCATCCTTTACTTCCTGTACCTTGTCCTACACCTTTTTTCGGTTTTGCTTTCGTTTTACTCATATGATCACTCCGTTATATAAAAATCTTATTTGATAATAGTCAATGATTTAGAAAATACTCTTTATAAATGACTATGATTACTTTAAGTAAAAATAAACTGCTTGAATGCTATAGTATATCATGAAATTGCAAGTAAACTGAAAGGAATTATAAAGAAAATGAAAATAATAAGAAATACTGCGGATTCTATATTCCGAACGATCACATTAATTGTTGTGTATACGTTAGTTTCGATCAGTGAAACATTTTTTGGATTGACGAGGCAGAAAAAGTAAAGATGTTAAATTAACAACAATCAATAAAGCCGTAAAATAAAGAATTGAAAAACATTTTAAAACTTTTTGTTGACTTTCTTTATTTTTTGTATAGAATAATCATTAATAAAATGTTTCAGAGATGTGACAACAAAACGACTATGAAAGGACGAGTAGTAGTAGGACGTAGTTTAAGCGAGTCAGGGGTGGTGTGAGCCTGATACGAAGCCTATTATGAAGAACCTCCTGGAGTTGCTAACCGAAATCCTTTATAGGAAAGTAGACTTAGCCGGGAACTTCGCCGTTACAAGAAGAACAGTATCGAGATATTTTATCTCCGTACTGTATAAGTGAGCAACCTCTGTTGCTAATTTGGGTGGTACCGCGGAACCAAAGCCTTTCGTCCCAGTTTTTTGGGAAAGAAGGGCTTTTTTTGTTGGCTTCTTTTCACAACATCCAAACATTTTAGGAGGAAACCACCATGTATCAATCATTAATGACAGTAAGAGAGACTCAAATCGCAATTAAGGAAGTTAAAACATTTTTCGAGGACCAATTAGCAAAACGCCTTGAACTATTCCGCGTATCTGCACCATTATTCGTAACGAAAAAATCAGGATTAAACGATCACCTGAACGGTGTAGAACGCCCAATTGAATTTGATATGTTACATTCAGGAGAAGAATTAGAAATTGTTCATTCACTAGCGAAATGGAAACGATTTGCATTACATGAATACGGATACGAAGCTGGTGAAGGTTTATATACAAACATGAACGCGATTCGTCGTGATGAAGAACTTGATGCAACGCATTCCATTTACGTTGACCAATGGGATTGGGAAAAAATCGTTCAAAAAGAATGGCGTACTGTCGATTACTTACAAAAAACAGTACAAACAATTTATGGAATATTCAAAGATTTAGAAGATCACTTATTTGAAAAATATCCGTTCCTTGGAAAGTATTTACCAGAAGAGATTGTTTTCATTACTTCTCAAGAACTAGAAGATAAATATCCAGAATTAACACCGAAAGATCGTGAACATGCAATTGCGAAAGAACATGGTGCAGTCTTTATTATCGGAATTGGTGATGCACTTCGTTCAGGTGAAAAGCACGACGGACGCGCAGCTGATTATGACGATTGGAAATTAAACGGTGATATTTTATTCTGGCACCCAGTACTACAATCTTCATTTGAATTATCATCAATGGGAATTCGTGTTGATAGTAAATCACTTGATGAGCAGTTAACGAAAACTGGTGAAGACTTCAAACGTGAGTATGATTTCCATAAAGGTATATTAGAAGACGTACTACCATTAACAATCGGCGGTGGCATTGGACAATCAAGAATGTGCATGTACTTCTTACGTAAAGCACATATCGGTGAAGTTCAATCTTCTGTATGGCCTGACGATTTACGTGCAGCTTGTAAAAAAGAAAACATTCATCTGTTTTAATAGAAGTGAGGGAATAGCTTAAATATAGAGCTATTCCCTCTTTTTTACAAAACGTCACTTGCTTACTTATTACCGAGTTCTTCCGCCAAACCGATTAAAATTCCTTCGACTCCACGAATGTAGCAGAGACGATACGAGTTCTCGTACTGAACTACTTCGCCAACGAGCTCTGCACCATGCTTAGTGAGTCTCGATACCATTTCGTCAATATCTTCAACGGTGAACATGACGCGTAGATAACCGAGGGCGTTTACAGGAGCTGTTCGGTGATCTGCTATAGTAGGAGGGGTGAGAAATCGCGAAAGTTCAATTCGGCTGTGGCCATCTGGAGTGGCCATCATAGCGATCTCTACGCACTGAGAACCGAGTCCAGTTACGCGACCAGCCCATTCACCTTCGACATTGGCTCGACCTTCGAGATTCAAGCCAATCTCCTCAAAGAAAGAGATTGCGTTATCAAGGGATTCTACAACGATGCTGACATTGTCCATTCGTAGTAATTTGTTTTTTGCCATAGTCTTATCTCCTTATGTATAAAAGTCTATTATTTAATTATCCTCATAATTATACTACTAAGTAGTTACAAATTCCTTTCAGTTAAAAATACCTTGTCACAGTATAGGAAAATGTGACAAGGTGTTTTTTAATATGTCATATAGCATCGTGTTAACGAACAGCTTTTTATTTAATAGGAATGTAATACATTAATATGATTTTTTTAGTATTACTAAATAGATGAGATTAGCTCATTTGCACGAAAGGCTCAATTTTCGCCATAAATGATTGATGCAGCGCCTCAACGCCTGTTACTAAATGAAGGCGGTCAATAACGACAGACACTTTAATTTCTGATGTACTTACCATTTTAATATGAATATCTTCTTCTTTTAAAGTAGTGAACATATTTGCAGCGACACCTGGGTTAGATACCATGCCAGATCCTACGATTGATACTTTTGCTAAGTGATTTTCATGTTCTACAGATTCATAGTGAAGAGTTTCTTGATTTTGTTCCAAAACTTCTAAAGTTTCTCTTAAATCATTCGAATGAATGGAGAAGGAGAGGTGTACAGTTCCTTCATTTGTAATACTTTGAATTATGATATCTACATTAATGTGTGCTGCTGCTAATGTAGAGAAAACTGTTGAAAGCGAGCCTTGTTCTAATCCTTTAATTGTGACACGTGTAATGTTATCCTCAAATGCAATACCTTTAACGATTGATTGTTGTTCCATGTTACATTCTCCTTTTACAATTGTTCCGTTTTCTTGTTCCATACTTGAGCGAACTTCTAAAACTACGTTATGATTTTTAGCAAACTCAACAGCGCGCGGGTGTAATACGCCGGCACCGAGATTAGCAAGCTCTAACATTTCGTCATAAGAAATTTCGTCTAATTTGTAAGCATCTTTTACAACTCGTGGGTCCGTCGTATATACGCCTGTCACGTCCGTATAAATATCACATTTTTTTGCTTTAAGTGCAGCGGCTAGTGCGACAGCAGTCGTATCAGAACCACCACGGCCAAGCGTTGTAATTTCATTTTCTACACTTATACCTTGGAAACCAGCTACGATAACAATCGTGCCTTCAGCAAGATAAGATTGAATACGATTTGTATGAATGTCAGTAATCCGTGCACTACTATGTACAGATTCTGTCGTAATACCTGCTTGCCACCCTGTTAATGAAATTGCATGATAGCCTTTTGCTTGCAGTGCCATTGTTAATAATGAAATAGTTACTTGTTCTCCTGTAGATAGAAGCATATCCATTTCACGTTTACTTGGATTTTCTGTGATAGCGTTAGCGAGTGCGACAAGTTCATCTGTGCTTTTTCCCATTGCTGAAACGACAGAGACAATGCTATGACCTCGTTCATATTCTTCAATAATTAAATTTGCTACATGTTGAATGCGTTCGACGCTTCCGACAGAAGTGCCACCAAATTTTTGAACAATTGTTTCCATTACAAATTCCTTCTTTCGTCTATTTTTAAGAATAGATTAGGAAATATATAAATCCCAATACTCCTGTAGTTACCAGAAAGACAAACAAAAAACACCATCTCAAATAAGTGAGGATGGTGCTGTTACAGGAAAAGGGAAACAGAAAACGGAGCTAATAAAAAAACCGCCAAAAAAGGAATATCATAAAAAAATGATATCTCTTTTTTGTAGATAGCTCTTCATACGTACACGTCTGTACATATGACAGTTCTGTTTCTATTCGAAAACAGCCCCAATTGACAAATGCAGAGAAATTTATCAATTTCGGCAATACTTCCTTTCATCTAAGTTCATAGACATCTCTGTGTCTCCATTAGAATACTCATAAGTATCGCAACCTCTATCTCACGTTTTAGGCGAGAGTGTTTGATTTATGAAGTTATTGGTAACATTTGTTTTATAATAATTTAAATTTTTCGTGGAATCAAGTGTTTTATATATATTTTAAAAATTCTTTCTTTTTCCAGAAAAGTTTGTGAAAAATGTAGCAAAATAAATTCATTGCATGTACATTAAACTTATAGTGCATAGGAGGTGGGAGAATGAAAAGGAAACAGCCTATTTATGTTGCGACAAAAATGAACACGACGATGGAAAAATTATGGAGATATACGCAAGAACCAGATATACATACAGAGTGGGATGCTCGCTTTACTGAAATTTCGTATTTAGGGAAAAAAGAAGGAGAACCACAGAAGTTTTTGTATAAAACAAAGATTGGATTTGGGCTTGAAATAGCTGGAGAAGGGGAATCAATAGGTGAAATAAGAAAAGAAACTGGTGAAAGAATTTCCTCTTTAAAATTTTGGACGGATAATACATTATCTCTTATTCAAATAGGACGTGGTTATTGGAAGTATACGCCGAATAAAGAATACATCCATTTTGAGACACAATATGATTATGATACAAGATTTGGTCGTATAGGAAATGTAATAGATTCCTATATTTTTCGTCCGTTATTAGGTTGGGCGACCGCTTGGAGTTTTGATGCCTTAAAATTATGGTTAGAAAAGGGGCTTCATCCTAGGTTACTAATTAGAAGAACAATGACGTATTGGCTCGTATGCTTTTTATTTGCTTTTGTATGGATATATCAAGGGATAGTGCCGAAACTACTGTTTACTCATTCAGAAGAAGTAAAGATGCTTTCTGTATTAATTGGTTCAAATGAAAGTAGTGTATATATACTTAAAATAATTGGGGTGTTAGAAATAATTTTCGGTGTCGTATGGCTGTTGCCACTAACAAAACGAAAATTATTTATACTGCATATTATTGTATTACTAGTTTTAACGTTAGCGGCAGGATTTACGAATATCGCAAGCTTTACAGGGCCGTTTAATCCGATTACATTAAATGTTCTTCTAATGGGGTTATCAATTGTCGGTTATATAAATAGTTTCGATTTACCAAGCGCGAAAAATTGCAAGAGGGCGAGAAAGGGATAAGTGTATGGCTAATATGTATGAACGATTATTAGGGGATACCTATAAAAATCTTCATCCTGAATTGCAGAAGCGTTATGCCATTACAGAAGAGAATAGTTTTACAGGGGAAGGAAAGATGGATGAAATTTACGGTGGCTCTTTTTTCGTGAAATTTATATTGAAAATTGCATCGAAGTTTCGAATGTTTTTCTCGGAACGAGGAGAGGAAATTCCATTTACGATACAAAACATAGCTGAGCGAGATGAATATGGACAAGAATTAGTAAGGTGGAACCGTACTTTTTATTTTCATAATAAGAAAAGATATTTTAACGCAGTTATGCAATTGGATGAAAACGAAAATGAAATTGTAGATTATTTTGGCGAACCACATTTACTCGTTTCTACACTACATTTTCATATCGATGAGTTAGGGGCAATGCATATTGCTTCAAAGAAACAATGGTTTTATATGTTTGGAAGAAAAATTCCGTTGCCAAAATTCTTGTATGGTGAAGCAAAAATTGTTGAAAGTTATGATGCAACACTACAGTGTTTTCGAATTCATGTACAAGTACGAAACCCGTTAATTGGCTCGCTTTTTTCATATAAGGGAACATTTGTGGAAAGGAAATAAACGATATGAAAAATATAATATTTGGGCTTGCTGGTTATGTTGTTTTTCTATTATGTGAGCGGTCGAATATAAATCCTGTTGAAGCAATTATATTATTATCTGTTTTATTATTTATACCAATGTCACTTTGTATTATTGATAAAAGAAAAAGAGATGGATCGTATTTATTATTTTATAAATTCGTATCGTTTTTATATCCAATTGCAGCAATTTGTGCAATGCTAGCTTTCGTCACAAATCACTATGTATTTGCGCTAGTTTGGTTTGTATATACAGGAATTGTTGCGTTATTTGGTGTAAGTAGATTGCTAGAAAGAGGATGGAAGCCGTTAGAAGAGACCGCCATAGATAGTGCGTTTATTTATTTGTTTTTAGGTGGTTTTTGGTTTTTTGCTTCAGTAGCAAAACTTTCAATTATGCAGTTTAGCTCTGACATTGTTTTACTCACAGCTGCACATTTTCATTATTCGGCGTTTCTATTGCCATTATCAGCTGGTTTAATAGGGAGAAAAAGAGAAAAGAGAAGTAAAGTATATGATGTTATTATGTTTATCATCATGATTTCACCTATGACAGTCGCAATAGGAATTACATACTCGAGAATATTTGAATTTTTTGCAGTGTTTCTATATTTATGTGCGATTTATGGGTATGGATTTTACGTTTGGAGAGCAAAATTTAATGCTATCAGTGCAAAGATTCTACTAATCGTTTCGTCTAGTACACTCATGGTTACAATTATGTTCTCACTTATATACTCATACGGGAATTTGAAGCATGTAATGACGATTACAATTGCTCAAATGGTTTGGATTCATGGTGTTGTCAATGGAATTGGAGTAGCGTTACCGGCATTTGTCGGCTGGATGATCGAAAAGAGTGTTCCGAATTATAAATACTATGGGAAACCAATGAGTAAATTAAGAGGAAGTGTGGCAATTGGTGAGGCTTTTTTATATAGCGGCAATTTAGTAGGCAGTAAGGAATACAACGGTTTAGTTGATCAAATAACTGATTTTCATAGTGAGTCATTTGACGTGACGAAGGTACCTTTAAGTATTATTCGTTTTTATGAAAATACAACAGAGTATGAGTTGCAATCAAATATTAAATGGGCTCGTTGGTTCCGCCCATTTGCATTTTGTTATGAGAAAATGAGTAAGCGTGTGGGACAAATACATTTAGGGATGGGCGGCAATTGGGAAACGATGCATGGCTCTATCATTAATGTAATAGATGAGAAAGATGGAAGAGAGAATGTAAGGGCTTGGCTAAGGAAAAATGAAGCAGGTGAATCTATTTTTGTAGCTCTTTATTCAAAGCATACAAATAAGAATGAGACATATATGAATATCGCCTTACCTTTACCTTATTCGAATATGACTGGTATTTTGAAAATATATAATGATAGTCATGATTTAATCATTACTAGTAAGTTAAGAGAAAATGGTCAGGGAGATGAGGGTATTTATTTACATACTCAGTTCTTAACAATCCGTTTACCGTTAGCAGAGACTTTCGTCATTACAGAGGATAAGGATAAAATGTTAACAGCTCATCATAGCATGTGGATATTTGGACTTAAATTTTTACATATTCATTATAAGATTGAAAAAATTACTTAGAAGTAAGAAAGGCTTGGACAGGTTTCCAAGCTTTTTTTATGTATGGGTAATTGTCATAGAAATTTGTTTATTTAGCTCATTATCCCAAACACGTTGAATTTCAAAAGTGCCTGTTTCAAAAAATAATGGGAATCTCTCTTTAAACCAATCTTGCATAGGAAGATGTAGTGCTGTATCGATTGGTATCCATAAGAAAGAATAAGTCCTAAAGAAATTAGGACTTATTCTTCATTAAATACAAATGTTTGTTTCATTTTTTTACCTTCATTTACCGGATGGCCGTTATAAGAGAAATTCTTTTCTTCCCAAGTGATCACAACTTTAAAATTATGACTATTAAAGTCTAATGGGAATACCATGTACTCAAAGCTTGTATGACTTTTAGAAATATTTTCATTAGGTGTAGTAGGTTTAAAGGTAGCCTTAGAGGTAGGATTGTTATCAAGTATTTCCACAGATACGTTTGATACATCATGACCGATGTTTTTTACGAGTAAACTATACGTATCAAATACACCTTGCTTTGGCTGGATTGCTTGCTTGTTTGAGTTATGAGATTTATCAATTTCGACATACCATTGTTTAGACTTTGACGCAATCGGTAGTGACTGAAATGTGTAAGCACTAGCTTGCATTGGTAGTGCTAAACATATAAGCGTAAAGAGAGTTAATATTTTTCGTTTCATTTTTTGAGAGCTCCCATTCTTTAATGGATTTACTTGTTATTATCTTCTTTTTACGAGTAAATATACCATATAATGTAAAGTGAGTATTGTGAGTAGTGAATCAATATCTTATTCACTACTCTTATAGCTGGCATAATTACGTATGTAGTAAGAAAGAATAAATTTGTTTTTTCTATACTTAGATTACTGCCCTTTTTAAAAGGGCTATTTTTACGTTTTAAAAAAAGAATATACTAAGAGTTCCGTATAAATTATTTATTTTAATGTAGTTAAATGTGAAATTAGAGAAGGAAGCTGTGTAGAGATGTTCCTACACAGCTTTTTAGGATATGAAAAAATTACCAAAAATATGTTAAAATAACATTGTCATACAACAAGGGGGATTTGTTTTATGGAAAATGGACATCTTGCTAAAGTAGATTTAACGAAAAAAATTGAATCAAAATCTAAGTACAACAAGAAACTCGAAAAATATCAAAGGCGCTTATTAGCATTACAACAAATTTTGAAAGAAGAAAAAATCGCGGTTATGCTTGTTATGGAAGGATGGGATGCGGCTGGTAAAGGTGGGGCAATTAAGCGGGTGACGGAACATCTTGACCCACGTGGGTTCCAAGTAGATCCAATTGGAGCGCCTGCACCTCATGAAAAACGTTACCATTATTTGCAACGTTTCTGGCGCAAAATTCCACAGTACGGGCAAATTACCATTTTTGATCGCTCATGGTACGGTCGTGTGTTAGTTGAGCGTGTTGAAGGTTTTGCTACAAAGGAAGAGTGGATGAGAGCATATGATGAGATTAATGATTTTGAAAAACTACTAACAGATGACCATTACATAATAGGGAAGTTCTTCTACCATATAAGTAAAGAGGAACAGTTAAAGAGATTTAACGATAGAGAGAAAAATCCTTTGAAAAGATGGAAAATTACAGATGAAGATTGGCGTAATCGTGAAAAATGGGATGAGTATGTTGAAGCGATGGAAGACATGTTTGAAAGAACAAGTAAGCCAAATGCGAAGTGGCATATTATTGAAAGTAACGATAAATTGTATGCCCGTGTGAAAACGTTAAAAATCATTATTTCATTCATAGAGGATTATTTCTTAGAACATGGTATAGAATTGCCTTCTTATTATTATGAAATGAAAGAGGATATTGAAGTTTTGCAAGATGTAGGTGTGAAGGAGTAAATAAGAAAATGGCCCTGTGAATTGGTAAAACCAAATTATGGGGCTTTTTTATTTAGAAACATTTTACAATTAACAGAATAAGGTATATAATCAATAATCATATNNATATGATTATTGATTATATAATATGTGGGGGTTTTACTTTGAAGGGAAGAGATGTTGTTTTAGGTTTATTAATGGGAAAAGAAATGTCTGGTTACGATATTAAAATTGTTTTTGAAGACGTATTTACCCACTTTTTTGATGGAAGTTTTGGAATGATTTATCCAACGTTACGACAATTGGAGAATGAGGGGAAAATAAAAAAAGAGGTTGTCATGCAAGAGGGGAAACCGAATAAGAAAATGTACTTTATTACAGATGAAGGACGTGAAGAGTTTTATCAATATATGCAGACGCCTGTAGAGAAGGATGTTTTACGTTCGGATTTTTTAATGAGAATGTATTTTGGCAACTATAGTGATGATGTGACGATAAAAAAATGGATTAAAGATGAAATTGAAAGAAAAGAAGCGTACATTGCAGATCTTCGATTGAAATATGAAAAGTGGAGAGTAGGTATTACTTTCGTCGAAGAAATTTCACTAGATGTAGGTATTGCATCGTATAGTGCACAAGTAGAGACTTTGAAGAAAAAATTAGAAGAGTTAGAGGCGGAAGAAAACAATAAAACAGAAGAATGAAAAACGCGTTCACAATAAATAAAGGGGTATATAAAGATGGAACAATCAAAGGGTATTAAGATTGTCTTTTTAATGTGTCTAGGTATCTTTCTTTGTATGATTGATACGACAATTATGAATATAGCTTTACCAGCAATACAATCGAGTGTAAATACTTCATTAGAAAAGATGTCTTGGGTATTAAATGTTTATACAATGACGATTGCAGTACTTGCCATTCCGTTAGGGCGGATAGCTGATATCTTTGGAAAAGCAAAGATGTATGTTCTTGGTCTGGTGATTTTTGGTGGTGGATCGGTACTTTGCGCTTTTGCTAATACAGGTGATTTTCTTATTTTTTCTCGTTTTATACAAAGTATTGGTGCGGCGATTTTATTTCCAACAAGTATGGTAATTGGTGTATCAGCTATGCCATTAGCTAAGAGGCATGTTGCGCTTGCGATTTTAGGAGTAACACAAGGATTGTCAGCTGCTATGGGACCAGTGATAGGTGGAATTATTACGCAAAATTTAGGATGGAGATGGGTGTTCTTCGTTAATGTTCCGGTTTGTATAATAGGAATCGTGTTATGTTGCATCATGCTACAAATAAAAAATGAAGAACGTATTATCTCAAAAATAGATTGGATAGGACTACTATTAAGTAGCACAGCAATTTTTTCATTTACTCTCATATTAGTAAAAGGTAATACATGGGGATGGCAAGGTAATATTGCTTTGTCTTGTTATGCAATTAGCACTATTTCTCTTATTCTATTTGTTTTAGTAGAACGAAAGATTCATAACCCAATGGTGAATTTAAAGTTATTTCAAGATCGAATGTTTGTCGGAGCGTCTATCGTTGTTATATTAAGTAATTTATTTTTAATTGGAGTTACTGTATTGCTTCCAACGTTCTTGACGAAACTACAAGGTCGGACGGAAATTGAAGCGGCTTTTTTAGTGACACCTATTTCAGCAATGATATTTTTAATCTCACCAGTTGCAGCAACTTTAATTAAAAAACTCGGAAAAGTAACTATTATTTTGTCAGGATTTCTTGTTATGGGGCTTTCCTACTATTGGTTGCAAATGATTGATGTTCATTCAACAAATATAGAAATTATTATTCCGTGTATGATATTAGGTGTTGGATATGGTTTAGTAGTGGGGCCAATTACAGTTTTAAGTGCTTCTTCATTTGAAGGAGAACTGTTAACTGCTTCTCAAAGTGTTGTATCAATGTTACGACAAGTTGGAATTGTATTGGCGGTTGCAATATTTGTCTCTAACTTAACTCACAATTTAACTGTAAATAAAGAAAAAGTATATCGTTATGCAGAAGAAAAGGTGCGTAATATTCATGTGAATAGTGCTGAGCAAACTGAAATTTTACAAATGACTAAAGAGAAAATAGAGAATCAAAGTTTAGAGTCGAATATAAATAAGAAACAAAATGCAATGACAATAGGATTAAGTAAAGAGAAAAAGGAAGAATTGATTCGCGACAAGACGGATGAAATATTAAGAGAAGTTCCAGTAGAATATAGAGATGTAAAAAGAGAAGAAGTTATGAGGCAAGTGACAAAAGAAGTTGAAAAACAAGAGGAAAGTATAAAGAAAGAGGTACTCACATTTTCAAATGATGTGAATCATTATGCCAAGAATCAGATGGCTATGAGTTTTACAGATTTATATAAAGCAAGTGTGCCAATTATTTTAATTTGTGCTTTCGTAAGTTTGTTGTTTTGGGAAGGGAAAGCTTTGAGTAAAAAGAGAAGGGGAAGATTAGTAGAAGAAGCGTAAAGAAAAACAGGCTATAGCAGCCTGTTTTTTTCATTGTTTCCTCCTTGCATATTGTGAATAATAGTATTTTTAATATAGCATGGGATAAGTCGAGTATGATTAGAAAGTTTTTTAGAATGAAAGGGATGAATGGAAAATGCCATTGAATATGTAACGTTATACATAGTACATTAACAAGAGGGCTTAATTTTAAAAGGAGGATGGGGAATTGCTAGATAAGGCAGGGGCTTTAATAGATAATCATGTGTACACAGAAGAAGAGCAACAAAAACTATACAAACGAACGTTAATAATCGTCAGCATTTCACAAATGTTTGGCGGTGCAGGACTAGCTGCTGGTATTACAGTGGGAGCACTTCTTGCGCAGCAAATGCTTGGAACAGATGCATTTGCAGGATTACCAACTGCTATGTTTACATTAGGATCGGCATTAGCAGCTTTCATAGTAGGGAAGCTTTCGCAACGATATGGACGCCGGATAGGTCTTGCAACAGGGTTCATAGTAGGTGGATTTGGAGCAATTGGTGTTGTAATGGCAGCTTTAACAAATAGTATTATTCTTTTACTTATTTCTTTACTCATATATGGTGCCGGTACAGCCACGAATCTACAAGCTCGTTATGCAGGTACAGATTTAGCAGATAAGAAGCAGAGAGCAACGGCTGTTAGTATTACGATGGTAATGACGACTTTCGGTGCAGTTGCAGGACCAAATTTAGTAGGGGTAATGGGAAGTTTTGCTCATTCAATTGGAGTTCCTAAACTTGCAGGTCCGTTCATACTATCGGCAGCAGCATTTATACTGGCGGGTCTAGTTCTTTTTGTTATGCTTCGTCCAGATCCGTTAATTATTGCTAACATAATAGAAAGATATAAACAGGAACATACATATAAAGGGCAACCAGTAACAGAAGAAGCGAAAGAAAATAAACGAGGTATTACAGTTGGAGCAATCGTAATGATACTTACGCAAATAGTGATGGTTGCGATTATGACGATGACGCCAGTTCATATGGGACACCACGGTCACGGTTTAAGTGCAGTAGGACTTGTGATAGGTTTTCATGTAGGTGCAATGTATCTTCCATCTCTCGTTACAGGAATGTTAATTGATAAAATTGGCCGAACTACAATGAGTATAGCTGGTGGAGTGATTTTACTTGCAGCGGGTGTCATAGCTGCGATAGCGCCAAGTGATTCTTTATTATTATTAATCGTTGCTCTTTCTTTACTTGGGCTAGGATGGAACCTCGGATTGATAAGTGGTACAGCACAAATCGTTGATTCCACAACACCGTCTACACGTGCTAAAACACAAGGGAAAATAGATGTTTTTATTGCGCTAGCTGGAGCTTCTGGTGGAGCGATGTCAGGTATGGTAGTAGCGAATTCAAGTTATGCGGTATTGTCATTGGCTGGAGGCGTGTTAGCGTTATTACTTATTCCTGTTGTGATATGGTCTCGAAAAGGGGCAAGAAATTAAATGAAAAAGAGGTTCTAGTTACTGACTAGAGCCTCTTTTTATACACTTAAATTAAATTCCACTCTACAATAAGCCCTAAATGTGTAAGACCACCACCGAATCCGTATAGTAAAAGTGTGTCTCCATTATTTAACTTCCCTTCTTTTATAGCTAAATCTAGAGCGAGTGGAATGGTGACTGAAGAGGTATTCCCCATATATTCCACGCTCGTTAATGTTTTTTGTATTGAAATTTGAGATTTTTCGCAAATAGATTCGATCATTCGTAAGTTAGCGCTGTGGGGTATGAACCAGTCTATATCATCTACTGGCATATTTGCGGTATGTATTAAATCTTTTATGCCTTTTGGCACTGTACGTGTTGCCCATTTATATACTTCTCTTCCATTTTGAACGATTTTTTCATTTGTTTGCAGTGGTGTGCCATTCATAGTAGTAGATAAGTTTGTTCTATATAGATGAATGCCGCCATCACCGTTTGTTCCCATGTGAGCAGCGATAAAGCTTGGGGTGTCTTCATCTCTTTCTAATAAAATAGCTCCAGCACCATCACCGAATAAAATACAGGTCGTTCTATCGGTATAATCAGTAACTTTAGATAATGTCTCTGTCGCTACGACAAGTACTTTTTCATGTGATCCAGAAGTGATTAAGCTATTACCGACGTGTAGTCCATATGTAAAACCAGCACAAGTTGCATTTAAATCAAAAGCTAGTGTATGAGGTATGTTGAAGTATTGTTGTATTTGGCAAGCAACGCTAGGGAAAACGTAATCAGCAGTAGTAGTAGCGACAATGATACAGTCGACATCTTCTAAGTTTTTCTTATATGTTGTACATAAATTTTTAATTGCTTTAATGGCTAAGTTTGAGGAATATTCTTCTTCGCTAGCGATTCTTCTTTCCTTCATTCCTGTTCTTTGTACAATCCATTCATCATTCGTATGGACCATCTTTTCTAAATCGTTATTAGACAATATTTGATTTGGAACATAAGTACCAATTGCAGTAATACGAGATTTAGAATGCATAGGAACATCTCCTAATTTTTATTTTTATAACCTGATACTAATATTAGGTTATAAAAATGTCAATATAGATTTTTGATGTATTGAACGACTTAACTTACTATGAAGGAATTTAGCGAGTGTTGTAAAAATAATATACGAGAAGTTTCTAAAATTGATAATTGCTTTTGTTATTTTTATTGTGAGAAAAATTCGCAAAAAATGACGATTAAAGTAAAAATATAACGATTTTCTTTAGTGTGATATAGGTTGTTAAACCTTGTGAAAGCGAATTACTTATGCTACACTTTATGTAACTTAAAATGAACGGAGGGGCTTCCTTTGATCTTAATCAGATTACGTCTCAATACTTTGTGCCAATAATTGAATAGCGCTCAAAGGCTCTGTCTGTGTACAGAGTGAACGGGATTGGTCTGCCTATTTTAAAGGAACCCTTTATTAAGCTTATATGTGAAAAAGAGGGAGGGACGAATACGCCCTCTTTTTGTTTTGCCTTTATAAATAGAATGGGATTGTATAGGTGAACACTTATTGTGGATACGTATACGATTTTGGGACTTTTTTTACTATGAGATAGGATGAAAGCACAGCTTTCTTCTATTTCTTTGATGAACCCTTATCCGTTTACGAAAACACAGGCAGCGACCTGTGTTTTTTATTTTACGTAATCGAAATGGAGGAATAAATATATGGAAGAAGTATTACAAAGAGCAGTTTTAGTTGGAGTAAATGTAGGTAATGAAGATGATTTTGCATATTCGATGGAAGAGTTAACAAATCTTGCGGAAGCTTGTGATGTAGAGGTAATTGGGCAAGTAACGCAAAATTTACAACGAGTAAATCCATCGCATTATATCGGAAAAGGAAAGATTGAAGAAGTAGCAGCGTATGTACAAGAAATAGATGCGAATATGGTCATTTTTAATGATGAGTTATCTCCTTCACAAATTCGAAATTTAGAAGAGGATTTAGATTGTAAGGTAATTGATCGTACCATTTTAATTTTAGATATTTTTGCGCAACGTGCGAAAACGAAAGAAGCACAGCTACAAGTAGAAGTAGCCCATCTTCAGTATATGATGCCTCGTTTAATCGGTCTTCGTGAATCGTTAGGAAGACAGAGCGGCGGCGTTGGTACGAAAAATAAAGGTGTCGGTGAGAAGAAGTTAGAGTTAGACCGTCGTAAAATTGAAGAACAAATTTCAGTTTTAAATAAAGATTTAGAAGCGCTCGTTGCCCAGCGTCAAACGCAGCGAAAGCAACGTAAGAAAAATGAAATACCTGTTGTAGCATTAGTAGGTTATACGAATGCAGGAAAGTCAACGACGATGAATGCAATGCTTGAAATTTATAATGGTACAGAAGAAAAACAAGTATTTGAAAAAGATATGTTATTCGCGACGTTAGAAACATCTGTACGAAATATTGATTTGCCAGATAATAAATCATTCTTATTAACAGATACAGTTGGATTTGTAAGTAAATTACCACATCATCTTGTGAAGGCGTTCCGTTCAACGTTAGAAGAAGTAGCGGAAGCAGACCTACTTATTCACGTCGTAGATTACGCAAATTCAAATTATGAACAATTAATTGATATTACAAATGAAACGTTAAAGAAAATTGGAGTAGAAAATATTCCAACGATCTATGCTTATAATAAATCAGATATGGTAGATGTTGAAATTCCGAAAGTGCAAGAAGATCGCGTTTATTTATCAGCGAAGAAACATGTTGGAATTGAAGAACTTGTAGAAATGATTCGCTCACACATCTATAAAGAGTATACGAAGTGTGAAATGTTAATTCCATATGATCAAGGACAGGTAGTTTCGTATTTCAATAATCATGCACACGTTTTATCTACGAGTTACGAAAACGAAGGTACCAAATTAGAAATAGAATGTAAGACGAGTGATTACGAGAAGTATAAGCATTTTGCAATTTAATGTAAGAGGCAACCCAGTATGTGATTGGGTTGTCTTTTTTTGTACTGTTTTACCGCTGAAAGTTACAAGGATGCAAGCCAATGACGGGAGTTAAGTTATATTTCTGGAAAAAGAAATGAAAGCAGTATAGAATAGAAATGTTTCAAAAGTCAGAATTTATTACACCTACTGTAATAAATATATATTTTGTACAGAAAGGGGAGATTCACATATGCAGGCAGTTTCACACAAAAAAACTGTAGAAACACCGACAATATATCGAATTTTATTTGCGATTAGCTTTGGGCATTTTTTAAATGATTCGATGCAAGCAGTTGTGCCGGCGTTGTTTCCTATTTTGGAAAAAACGATGAATTTATCCTATATGCAAGTAGGGTGGATTGCGTTTGCTTTAAATATGACGTCATCGATTATGCAACCGGTGTTTGGTATGTATTCAGATAAGAAGCCATCACCATTTTTATTACCACTCGGTATGTTTTCAAGCATGCTTGGAATGATTGGACTCGCGTTTGCACCAAACTTTATTATTGTTATTATTTCTGTTTTATTTATTGGTTTAGGTTCCGCAGTTTTTCATCCAGAAGGCGCTCGTGTTGCGTATATGGCGGCAGGTGCAAAACGAGGGTTAGCGCAAGCGATTTATCAAGTTGGGGGAAACACGGGGAATTCCTTAGCTCCTATTTTTACAGCGCTAATTTTCGTTCCACTCGGTCAAATTGGTTCATTAGGTTTTACAGCATTTGCAGCAGTAGGAATTGTATTATTAATTTTCGTATCGAATTGGTACAAAAATGAATTAGCAACCGGCGCTGTAAGAAGGAAGAAGAGGGCTGCGCTTGAGGCGGAAAATGCAATTGTAAGTACACACATTAAATTCGTTATTATACTTCTTGTTTTTCTTACTTTTGTACGCTCTTGGTACGGTGCTGGTATCGGGAATTTCTATCAATTTTACTTAATAGAGCATTACGGTTTATCTATAAAAAATGCCCAGTATTTCGTATTCGCATTTATGATTGCTGGTGTGTTAGGAACTTTCTTCGGAGGACCGTTAGCAGATCGATTTGGTAAGAAAAATATCATCGTATTTTCAATGTTAGGTTCAGCGCCACTTGCACTGTTATTACCACATGTCTCACTTGTGTGGGTCGTACCGTTATTTTTATGTATCGGTTTTATTAGTTCAAGTAGTTTTAGTGTAATTGTTGTATATGCACAAGAGCTTGTACCTGGAAAAGTGGGAATGGTGTCAGGATTAATCGTAGGTCTTGCGTTTGGACTTGGAGCATTAGGTGCAGTAGTTCTTGGGAAATTAGCAGATATATATAGCCTGCAATTTATTATGCTATTATGTAGTTGTCTACCATTAATTGGACTCACTTCATGGTTACTGCCAAGTGATAAGAAAACGATAGAATAGGGGATGCGCTATGAAATTATGTGAAAACGTAACAGAATTAATAGGCGATACACCTGTCGTCCGATTATCTAAATTTATTCCGGAAGACGCAGCAGATGTGTATGTGAAACTAGAAATGTTTAATCCATCGCGCAGTGTGAAAGACCGTGCTGCTTATAATTTACTTCACGTTGCAGAAGAAAATGGTCTCATCAAACCAGGAGATACAATCATTGAACCGACAAGCGGGAATACAGGGATTGGTTTAGCGATGAATGCAGCAGCTAAAGGGTATAAAGCGATTTTAATTATGCCAGATAATATGTCAAAAGAGCGTATTAATTTATTGAAAGCATACGGAGCAGAAGTAGTTTTAACACCAGCAGAACAAAGAATGCCAGGAGCAATTGCGAAGGCGTTAGAATTGCAAAAGCAAATACCGAATAGTTTTATTCCGCAACAATTTGAAAACCCAGCTAATCCGAATATTCACCGCTATACGACTGCGCTTGAAATTTATGAACAAATGGATAGAGAGCTTGACGCCTTTGTTGCAACGGCAGGAACAGGCGGAACGATTACAGGGACTGGTGAAACGTTAAAAGAGAAATTACCAAACTTATATATTGCAGTAGTGGAACCGAAAGGATCTCCCGTTTTATCAGGTGGTGTACCAGGTCCTCATAAACTAGTAGGAACAAGCCCAGGGTTTATCCCGAAAAACTTAAATACAGAAGTGTATAACGAAATTATTCAAATTGCAGACGAAGAGGCTTTAACGACAATGAGAAACTTAGCTAGACAAGAGGGATTATTAGTTGGTCCGTCTTCTGGAGCATCTGTTTACGCTGCAATCATGATAGCGAAACGCCTAGGCGTTGGTAAAAAAGTTTTATGTATTGCGCCTGATACAGGTGAACGTTATTTGAGTATGGGGTTATTTGAATAAAAAGGATAGAAACACCTTAATAGTGAATAACTGCTATTAAGGTGTTTGTTTTATGGAATAAAGAGGGGGAGAAGAACAATGAAACTATTAAAACCAACCCATGAATATAGTGAGCATATTACAGCGTATAGACACGCGTTTTTACACTCAGGGGAACAACCACATGGAAGTAGTTCTTTACAAAACTTTGATTCTCTTGATGAATGGTTTGAAAAAGTGAGTAAACAAGAATTAGGAGAAAATTTACTAGCTAATCGAATGCCATCTAGTCAGTTTTTAAGTTTTGAAAAAGGAGAACTTATAGGTTTTGTGAATATTAGACATAGATTAAATCCAGAATTATTACGGGAAAGCGGTCATATTGGATATAGTGTCCATCCGAATAAACGTCGCCACGGTTACGCTACGAAACAACTAAAGCTTGCATTAGCTGAAGCGCAAAAATTAGGATTGCAGAAAGTATTAATAACTTGCGATAAATCCAATATCGGTTCTGCTAAAACGATTCAAAAGGTCGGCGGTGTGTTAGAAAATGAAATAGTTTCTTCTCGTACTGGTGAAGTTATTCAGCGCTTTTGGATAGAAATATGATGCAGTAGGAATTTGAAAAGGTAATGCAAGCTGTAATATCGAAATAGATAAATGGAATATAGGGGATTACTGCAATTTTAGGGGGAAATGAAATGGGATTAAAAGAGAAAGCGATAGAGATGTCAGAGATTTATAGGAAAAATCCGAAAGTAGAAGCCATTATTTTAGCGGGTTCAGTAGCTAGAAAGCTTGAAGATGAACATTCAGATATAGAATTACATATTTTATGGTCAACACCGCCGGAAGATGAGGATCGTAGGGCCCCTATTTATCATATTGATGGGAAAATATTATCGTATCATCCGTATGAGGAAGAAGAATGGTCGGAAACGTATTTAACGAAAGAGGGAATTAAATTAGAGATTAGTAACTTTTTAACAGAGACAGTAGAGAAAGTGATTTCGGATGTGGTGGATCAATATGATATAAGTTATGAAAAACAATGTATTGTATCATCCGTTCATGATGGTGTTAGTTTGTATGGAGAAGGGAAAGTGAATGAATTAAAAGAAAAAGTAGCGGCATATCCAGATGAACTAGTAAAACGGATGATTTCAGAAAATCTATGGTTAAGTAATCGTTGGCACAATCGAAAGGCGCTTTTAAAACGGAAAGATTGGCTTATGCTTTATGACGTTATTTGCGAAGTACAAAGGAACGTATTCGGTGTTTTATTTGGTTTGAATAAAATGTACGTACATCATCCAGCGTTTAAATGGATGCCTAATAATGTGGAACGAATGACTATTAAACCTGAAAAATTATATGAACGTATGGCGGACACATTAATAGGGAATCCAGAAAATAGTGTGCAGGAGTTAGAGTTGCTAATAGAAGAAGTGTTGCAACAAGTTCATACATACGCGCCAGGAGTAAATGTGGATGAGCAAGAAAAATCTATTTTTTATTTTGTGAAATAGAAAACAGTAATAAGGGGGAAGTTATGGGTTTTTTTAATAGGTTTTTTAAAAAAGTTGAAAAAGTAAATGAGCAAGAAGCCACTCTTCATGAATTAAGTGAAGAATTGTATGTTGAATCACCGGTAGAGGAAGCGACTAGTTACTGGGTATCAATGGCACAAAATATAATTGTTAATGCTGTAAAGGCGGCTGACAATGATGTGGAACGTGCCTTCGTATTATTGAATTTGAAGAAAGGTGAGGCTTCATTTGATATTTTTTATCAAATAAATGGGCAATTGTATTTCTGGGATCAGCTAGAAAATGTGACGATAAGAAATAGAATTCAGAACGAGTTGTTACCGCTAGCTCCAGAAGTTTCAAATGCAGTAAATGAGCAATTTCGTGAAGCTGATCACCCTATAATTTCGTTCGCACAATTGCAGTTTGAATGGGAAACGAAAGCCTGGTTCTCACATATAATTTGGGAAGATAACCTTGCTGCTCAATTGCCCAAAACTCAAATTTTAAATGAATGGTTTCGTGTAATTAAAGAAGAAACGAAAAATAGACCACTGGATAGTGATGCGAAATTTTCTTGGTATCCATCAAACTCTTAAAAACTAATACAGATAGAGATAGGTTATGTTTCTAGATGATTTTTCTTCTGGAATAAGTATCAATAATACGTAATTCTTTTTCTATTGCCTGTTAGAATTCGTTATGTACTAATCTACTTGTTTTCTAAACTAAAACTTATATTTCAAATTTTTAAATAGATTGTAATACATAAAAATTCAAAATATAAGTTGACACTATTTTTAATGTGTGATAAAAATGATAGTAATCAATTCGGAAAATAATATTTGGGCAATGAAAGGGTATAGTAGTGAATATCTCCCTATTTCAGAGAGCTGATGGTTGGTGTGAATCAGTATATAGATTATTCATGAAGTTCGTCCTGGAGCATCTTTCATAAATCTCGCATTATGAGGAAATGAAAGACGGTAGTTTATACCGTTATCAAATAAAGTGGTGAAGATTGTTTCACAACTAGGGTGGTACCGCGATATTTATCGTCCCTACGTATTTACGTAGGGACGTTTTTTATTTAGGTCCTAACTTTGGTGTGGCTTCATAACTAGGGTGGTACCGCGATATTTTATCGTCCCTACGTTTTTGCGTAGGGGCATTTTTATTTAGGTGGTTTCTTAGTATTCTTCACAACTAGGGTGGTACCGCGATATTTTTGTCGTCCCTACGTATTTACGTAGGGGCGTTTTTTATTATTAGGGAGGAAGTGAACGTATTAGAAAAGAGTATTGATAGAACAATATAAATACCGAATTGTAACAAAGAAAAAGAGACAGAGAGGAGATTAATAAATGAATTCACAGCAATGGACATCGAAATTAGGTTTCGTATTAGCTGCAGCAGGTTCGGCAATTGGTCTTGGGGCGATTTGGAAATTCCCATATATGGCCGGCATTGGAGGAGGCGGAGCGTTCTTCCTAATTTTCATCGGTTTCACATTATTAATTGGTTTACCGCTATTATTAGCTGAATTTGTTATTGGAAGAAGTACACAAAAAGAGGCTGTCGATGCATATAGAGAGATTGCTCCTAAAACGTTATGGCCTTGGTTAGGTAAATTAGGAATTGTAACATGTTTCATATTACTTTCTTTCTACAGTGTTGTAGGAGGCTGGATTTTATTATATTTATGGAATGCAATTACAGGTAGACTATGGGAAGGAAATGGAGCATACGAAGCTACGTTTGGTGAAATCATTTCCAATCCATATTTAGCAGTTGGATCACAGCTATTATTCATCCTTATTACTATTTTCATCGTAAGTAAAGGTGTACAAAATGGTGTTGAAAAAGTAAATAAATATTTCATGCCAGCACTATTCGTTTTATTCTTTGTATTAATCGTTCGTGCACTTACATTAGATGGTGCTGGAGAAGGCGTTCGTTTCTTCTTACAACCTGATTTCTCACATGTAACATCAGAAGTTATATTATACGCAATGGGGCAATCGTTTTTCTCATTATCTGTCGGGGTAGCCGTTATGGTAACGTATAGCTCATACTTACCGAAAGAAGAAAGCTTACCACGTTCAGCATTTTCTATCGTAGCCTTAACTCTTGTTATTACATTACTTGCAGGACTTGCAATTTTCCCAGTTGTGTTCGCATTTGGAATGGAACCATCTCAAGGGCCGGGACTATTATTTATCGTGTTGCCAGCTATTTTCAGTAAAATGGCATTCGGAAAATTATTCTTCATCGTTTTCTTATTACTATTCTTCTTCGCTACGATTACATCAGCAATTTCGATGTTAGAAATTAGTGTTGCATCGTTAACATCAAAAGGTAAAGGGAAACGTGAAAAAATGGCCTTAATCGTAGGGTTATTAATCTTCGTTGTTGGGGTACCATCAGCATTATCATTCGGTATATTAAGTGATCTGAAGATTTTCGGAAAGACAGTCTTTGATTTAGCGGACTATGCAGTAAGTAACGTTTTAATGCCACTTGGTGTATTATTAGTTTCTATCTTTGTTCCTTTAAAAATGAAGAAAGATGTATTAATGAAAGAGCTAGGTGTAAGTAAAAATAAAGGTTATAAACTATTCGTATTATGGTTATTCTTACTTCGCTTTATCGCACCAATTGCGATTATTATCGTATTCTTAAATGTACTTGGCATTATATAAAAAGAAAGGTGGCGTATCATACAAAGATACGCCACCTTTCTTTTTATTTTGCTCTTTTTTGCAATTCATTTACTGTTACGAACTGATAGCCCTTCTTAGATAAAGAATCTAAAATACCTTCAATCGTTTTTAAATTGTCATCAGACTCATCATACATAGAATGCAGTAAAATGATAGAACCTGGTTTTACATTTTTATTAACATATTTAATTTTATCAGCCGCAGATTTATAAAAAGTATCGGGCTCAAGATCCCATATAATCGTTTCAATATTATTTTTATTTAAATAATAGGGTAGTCCAATTAATTTTTTTCCGTTAGGCGGTCTAAAATCAATTTCGTCTGTAAATCCTGTTTGGCGGATTAATGAATTCGTTTTTTCTATTTCATCTTTAATAAAAGAAGGTGTTTTGAAAATCATTCTTTTATGAGAATATGTATGGTTTCCAAGCTGGTGCCCAGATTGCGCGATAGCTTCTCCTAATGATAGACTTTTCTCTAATTCATTTCCAATTAAAAAGAAAGTAGCTTTAGCGTTGTATTTATCTAGTAACGGTAATATTTGTTTTACATTGTTAGTAGGGCCATCATCAAAAGTTAAAGCGATCACTTTTTCATTTGTTTCTACGCGTTGTGTTAAATCTCCAAATAATTGAAAGCTTCTTGCGTTCATCAATTTGTATGTTCCGAATAATGCCGTGATAATAAAGAATAGTGTAACGATTGTAATGATAATTTTTTTCCTCATAACGTAACCTCACAATGATTTTTGATTCAATAAAAAGTATTATATCAAAATTAATTATTTATTGCTGAAAAAGTATGAAGATGCAAGGAGAGGGATTTTATCATATAATAAAATGCAAAAGGTATATTAGGAGGTGTTTATATGGCGATTATAATTCAATTGCCAGACACTGCAACGTCTCATGCAAAGCCAAGTATGGAAATGGCGATACTTTGCGTGAGGTAGACAAGTAATATACAATCGCCTATATGAGCTCGTATCATTTTTTATATTTGGCTTTGCACCTTATTGAAATGAACCATAAAAAATAAGGGGCGAGCAGAAATGAAATACGTAAAAGCTAATGCTGTTTTACCAGAGAGTTTAATTACTGAAATTCAAAAGTATATACAAGGTGAAACAATTTACATTCCGAAACAAGAAACGAAACATTATAAATGGGGTACACGATCTGGCGGAAGAAAACAACTAGATGAAAGAAATAAAGCAATTAAAGAAGCGTTTAAAAGTGGGATTGCTATTCATCAACTTGCAGAAGAATATTTTCTTTCTGGGGAAACGATTAAAAAGATTGTGTATTCTAAATAAGAGGAAAAGAGTCTGATTCATATATTACTTTGAATCAGACTCTTTTTGTTTTGTATTTATTGGATGTGAATGGACATGATAATAGCGACAATGTGCCATTTTTTACTAAATTGGATACATAACATTTGAGTGAAAAGCAGAAAGGTGAACATATATGAATCATCTTGGACAAATAACGATAGAACTTTTTGTTGGTTTTTTTGTTTTATTAATTGCTACTAAAATATTAGGGAAAACACAAATATCGCAGCTAACACCTTTTGATTTTATTTCTGCCATTGTACTCGGAGAATTGGTTGGAAATACGATATATGACCCTGAAGTGAAAGTCTGGTCCATTTTATATGCGGTACTAGTATGGACAGTATTAATTTACGCAATAGAAGTGATAACGCAAAAATATAGGGGGACAAGAAGGTTTTTTGAAGGATATCCTTCTATTATTATTCGTAATGGATATATTGACAGAGATCAATTAAAATCGAATCATTTGGATATAAACCAATTACAACAAATGCTTAGGCAACAAAAAGATATATTTTCAATCCGAGAAGTTGAATATATGATATTGGAACCTAATGGAAACATAAGCGTTCTGAAAAAAAGTAAATACGAATCTCCTACTATAAATGATTTAAGTTTAAAACATAAGCCTGTCTACTTACCAATTTCATTAATTAGTGATGGGAAAGTAGTTAAGGATAATTTGAGGGAAGCAGGATTTGATGAAGGGTGGCTTTATAAACAAATAAAGCAAAAAGGAATTACTAAATTTGAAGACGTATTATATGCGGAATGGAAAACAGATGATGGCTTCTTTTGTCAGGAAATGCAGCGGTAGAGAATAAGTGATGTATGTAATGTTTGTTTCTAAGTTATCTTTTACATATCAAAAAACGTAATCATTGTATACAATAAAACTAGATCAACAATTTGTATGGAGTGATAAAGATGGAAGCGTTTATTAGAAGTGATCAATATAATTTTATAAAATCACAAGCTTATATTTTAGCAAACGGGCATGCAACGGCAAACGATAGAGGTGTAATTCAAGCGTTAAAATCACTTGCGATCGAAAAGATAATACATGTATTTGAGAATTTAACCGATGAACAGAAAGAGTTAATTGATACGGTATTAACAGTTCAAAATAGAGAAGATGCAGAATCATTTTTAATGAAAATAAATCCGTATGTAATTCCGTTTCAAGAAGTTACAGCACAAACATTAAAAAAATTATTTCCTAAAGCAAAAAAGCTAAAACTTCCCGATATGGAAGAACTGGATATGAAAGAATTATCTTATTTAAGCTGGATTGACAAAGGATCAAGCAGGAAATTTATTATAGCGAAAAATGATAAAAATAAGTTTGTTGGTCTGCAAGGAACGTTCCAAAGTTTAAATAAAAAAAGTATTTGTTCATTATGTCATGGGCATGAAGAAGTAGGGATGTTTTTAGTTGAAATTAAAGGTGATGTACCAGGAACTTTCGTTAAAAAGGGAAACTACATTTGCAAAGATGGTGTAGCTTGCAATCAGAATATGAAATCGCTAGATAAATTGAACGATTTTATTGAACGCTTGAAGAAATAACGAGAAAACCTCTAGTATTTAAACTGGAGGTTTTTATTTTTGGAAGAAGTAAAATAAGCTTTCTTTGTAAATGTAGATTTATAATGAAATTTGATAAAAATATCTATTATGATACAGTTGCTTATATGCAAGGAGGTAAAACATGGATTACCTTTTATCGAGAGAAAAAGTGAAGCGATGGCCCAAAGATATGATAGCGGCGGGGCGTTGTCATACAGTTGGCCTGAAATCGGATGGCACGGTAGTAGCGGTGGGCCGGAATAAAGAAGGGGAATGTAATGTAAGTGGCTGGCGAGGTATTGTATCGGTCAAGGCTGGGTATCTTCATACTGTTGGTCTTAAACGAGACGGTACGGTGACAGCAGTGGGGAATGATAAACATAACCAGTGTGATGTGAGTGGCTGGATAGATATTGTAGCAATAGCGGCTGGTACGAATCATACAATCGGACTAAAATTAGACGGTACCGTGGTGGCCGTGGGCTGGAATGAGTATGGTCAATGTAACGTAAGCGATTGGCGCGATATTGTAGCGATAGCGGCTGGTTGTGCACATACAGTCGGACTAAAATCAGACGGCACGGTGGTCGCGGTAGGTAATAATGAATTTGGCCAATGTGATGTAGGTAGCTGGCGCGACATTCGGTCGCCTGGCAAATAGTCAATTTACAATAAATGATTAGTAATATTATTCTATTTTAGGAGTAATTATGGAATAGGATATGTAGAAAATAATTAAACTTAAATCTGCTGAATAAGAATCTCTTTTAAAAAGGGATTCTTATTATTTTTCGTAAAATGAGGGTCTAAATGGAATTTTTGAACAAACTTTCTTTCAAAATTACAGTAGAAGATATAAATAAAGTATAGAGGAGATAAAGGAATGCTTAAAAGGTTTTTACTTTCTTTACCGGATGTTTTACTTATATGTATCGTTCTCTACATAACGTACACAAATTCTTTTAGTTTTGGACAGATGTTAGTAATTTCAATTGCAATCGGAATTATTGGTGGTCTTGCTATTAGAATTTGTAAGGATGTATTCATGTATATAAGGTGGACAATTAAACAAAGAAAAACTTGAATATGTTTAATTGTTATTAGGAGGGAATGAAATGACTAAGAAAAAGAATAGAGTGAAAAACGAGATAGTACTTTGGTCACTAACAGCAATTGTTCTGTTAATTGTATGGTACTTTTATCAAAAATAAAAACGCATCGTACTAAAAAAGCACGATGCGTTTTTATTATTTTTTTTGCCAATTTTCTTTAATAAAGTCTTCACGGCCAGATTCTTTTTGCTCAGTAGCATATTTCTCTGGATTCTTTTTATAGAAATGTTGGTGGTAGTCATCTGCTTCGTAAAAAGGTGCAGCAGGACGAATTTCAGTCACGATTGGATCTTTAAACATACTGCTTTCTGCAAGAGCTTGTTTTGATTTTTCAGCAAGCCCTTTTTGTGTTTCGTTATGATAAAAAATAGCGGTACGATAAGATGGACCACGGTCAAAGAATTGTCCGCCATCATCAGTTGGATCGATTTGTGGCCAATATAAGTCTAGTAATTTCTGATAAGGAAAAATAGAAGGATCGAATGTAATTTGAACAACTTCTAAATGTCCAGATGTTCCAACTTTTACTTGTTCATATGTTGGGTTTTCTACATGACCTCCTGCATAGCCAGAAAGTACTTTATGAATACCAGGAAGTTCATCAAATGGTTTTACCATGCACCAAAAGCAACCGCCTGCGAAGGTTGCGAGTTCGTATGTTTTTTCGGACATTGCTGTAATCCTCCTAAATGTATATGTTTTATATAGTATTATATAAATTGTTTTATTGCGCAATAAAAAAGATTTGAAAATATATGTTTTTTATAAACAAGATCCTCCGCTCACATCAATTAATTGTCCAGTAACCCAGCGGCTGTCTGGAGAAGCAAGGAATGCAGCAGTATCGGCAATGTCTTCTACTTCACCTAAGCGATTGAAAGCGGAAATAGTAGTAGCGTACTGCTTCATCATCGGGTCGCTCAAGAGTTCTGCATTCATATCTGTTTTAATAAATCCTGGAAGTATTGCATTCACCGTTATTCCTCGTGCTCCAAGCTGTTTTGCTAGTGTAAAAGTCATTGTATTAATAGCGCCTTTCGTCATACTATATGCAACAAAATCAGGTAAAGAAATGCGGGTCGCAGCGGATGAAATATTAATAATTCGGCTATTGTCACGTAAACGTGGCAGTGCTTGTTGAATGATAAAGAATGGTGCTTTTGCATTTACTGAAAACATTCTATCAAAAAATTGTTCAGTCGTTTCTTCAATAAAAGCACCAGGACCAATGCCAGCATTGTTTATTAAAATATCAAATTGTGTTTCACCAGTGCGCTTTTGTAATTCAGTATCTAAAGCTTTATAAAGGTTTTCTACACCATGTAAGGATTCTAAATTTGCGCCGATAGAAAAAGCTTGGCCACCATTTGATTGAATTTCATGAACAGTTTCTTCAGCGTCATCTTTTCGATTACCGTAATGAACAGCAACCAATGCACCGTCATTTGCTAAACGTTTAGCGATCGCTCGTCCAATTCCTCGGCTTGCTCCTGTAACTAACGCTACTTTCCCTTTTAACATAGTTTTCTCATCTCCTCATAAATTTTTCTTTATGTAGTAGTGCAAACATACTTAAGCAATATATGAGTGTATGTAAGTAATTCATTCCAATTTTGATTTGAGAAAAAATAAATAGAATGAATTTAGATTTTTTTTGAAAAAACATGTTGACAAAGAAAAGAACAACGTCCTATAATACGTGTAACAAATAAAAGTTAATTAAAAATTTTCTAACTTTATATGTTGTATATGCAAAGAAGAGGAAAGTAGATGATTATGATCGTTTCAGAGAGCTACTCCAAGGCTGCGAGAGTAGTAACAATCAAATCATTGAAGATCACCTCGGAGCATCGCTTGCGAAAGGGAAACTGAGTAGAGGGCGGCGGCATCGTCTCCGGTAAAAGGACGGGGGTCTAATTGGACCTACGAAGCTTATATTTCGCGAGAAGTATAAGGAAGCTGAGTGGTAACGCGAAACTCTCGCCTCAGCAATCAAAGCTACTAAATTGTAGTAGTTGATTGCTGAGGCGAGAGTTTTTATTTTAGAAAATAGAATAAGAGAATGCGTGGAAGAGGAGAGTAAATGATAAAGATTGTTTCAGAGAGCTGCCCCGAGGCTGTGAGGGTGGTAACAATGCACTCATTGAAAATCACCTCGGAGCACTACTTTTGAAAATTAGTAAAAAGTAGCGGGTTTGTTCCCGATAGAAAAACAAAAGTCTAATTGGACTTGCAGAGCTTATATTTCGTGAGAAGTGTAAGGAAGCTGAGTGGTACCACGATTCCCTCGTCTCAGCAATGGATTGCTACAAGTATGTAAGTAATCGATTGTTGAGACGAGTATATTTTTAATATTTATATACTGAATATTCTGTTAAAAATACTCATCTCAGCAATCGATGTAGAAATAGATTGCAAAAAATAGAGAAAAAAAGAGGAGCGATGTGAGATGGGAAACCAGTACATTTACATGAATGGGGAATTTGTAGAAAAAGAAAAGGCAGTTGTTTCAGTATATGATCACGGCTTTTTATACGGAGACGGTGTATTTGAAGGGATTCGTAGTTACGGAGGAAATGTATTTTGTTTAAAAGAACATGTAAAACGATTATATGAATCGGCAAAATCTATTTTACTTACAGTCCCACTGACAGTTGACGAAATGGAAGAAGCAGTTTTACAAACGTTGCAAAAAAATGAGTATGCGGATGCTTACATTCGTTTAATTGTTTCACGAGGAAAAGGTGACTTAGGGCTCGACCCTAGAAGTTGTGTGAAACCGAGCGTTATTATCATTGCAGAACAATTAAAGTTATTCCCTCAGGAATTTTACGATAATGGATTAAGCGTTGTATCTGTTGCATCAAGACGTAATACGCCAGATGCATTAGATCCACGCATTAAGTCAATGAACTACTTAAATAACGTACTTGTAAAAATTGAAGCGGCACAAGCAGGAGTGTTAGAGGCTCTTATGTTAAATCAACAAGGATATGTTTGTGAAGGTTCTGGCGATAATGTTTTCGTTGTGAAAGATGGAAAAGTATTAACCCCACCATCCTATTTAGGAGCATTAGAAGGTATTACGAGAAATAGTGTTATCGAGCTATGTGAACGACTGAGTATTCCATGTGAGGAAAGACCATTCACTCGCCATGATGTATATGTAGCGGATGAAGTATTTTTAACAGGAACAGCAGCGGAGTTAATTCCAGTTGTAAAAGTTGATTCGAGAGAAATTGGAGATGGGAAACCAGGAAGTGTAACGAAACAATTGACCGAAGAATTTAAAAAATTAACGAGAGAAAGAGGAGTACGTGTTCCCGGGCTGACGGAAAGCTTAGCATAAATAAGGAGAGGAGTTAATTGAAATGAAGCAGCAGTATACAGCGTATGAGAAGTTACAGTGTGAAGAAATGACAGGCGCTGGGCACGTGATTCAATGTTTGAAGAAATTGGGTGTAACGACCGTTTTCGGCTATCCAGGCGGAGCGATCTTACCAGTATACGATGCGTTATACGAAAGTGGTTTGAAACATGTTTTAACTCGTCATGAACAAGCTGCCATTCATGCGGCTGAAGGATATGCGAGAGCTTCTGGAAAGGTCGGGGTAGTCTTTGCTACCTCTGGCCCAGGGGCGACAAATTTAGTTACCGGCTTAGCAGACGCTTATATGGATTCGATTCCTTTAGTTGTCATTACCGGCCAAGTTGCAACGCCTTTAATTGGTAAAGATGGATTTCAAGAAGCGGATGTTGTCGGAATTACAGTACCTGTTACGAAGCATAATTACCAAGTTCGTGATGTAAATCATGTATCACGAATTGTGCAAGAAGCTTTTTACATCGCCGAAAGCGGACGCCCGGGACCAGTATTAATCGATATTCCAAAAGATGTTCAAAATGCAAAAGTCACCAGTTTCTTTAATGAAGAAGTTGATATTCCGGGGTACAAACCAGAACTTGTACCAGACAGCATGAAACTTAGAGAGGTAGCTAAAGCAATTTCAAAATCAAAGCGTCCGCTTCTTTATATTGGGGGAGGTGTCATTCATTCAGGTGGATCCGATGAACTTTTTGAATTCGCAAGGGAGAACCGTATTCCAGTCGTTTCAACTTTAATGGGACTTGGTGCATATCCACCGGGAGATCCATTGTTTTTAGGGATGCTTGGTATGCATGGGACATACGCTGCTAATATGGCGGTAACAGAATGTGATTTACTACTTGCATTAGGTGTTCGCTTCGATGATCGTGTAACAGGAAAATTAGAACTTTTTTCTCCGCACTCGAAAAAAGTACATATTGATATTGATCCTTCTGAGTTTCATAAAAATGTAACTGTAGAGCATCCCATTGTTGGTGATGTGAAAAAAGCGTTACACATGTTGTTACATATGTCTATTTATACACAAACAGACGAATGGCTTCAGAAAGTAAAGGCATGGAAAGAAGAATATCCACTTTCTTATAAGCAAAAAGAATCTGAGTTAAAACCACAGCATGTGATCAACTTAGTAAGTGAATTAACGAATGGTGAAGCGATTGTCACAACAGAAGTAGGACAGCATCAAATGTGGGCTGCTCACTTCTATAAAGCAAGAAAACCTCGGACGTTCCTTACCTCTGGAGGATTAGGAACAATGGGGTTTGGTTTTCCAGCAGCAATTGGTGCTCAGCTAGCTAAAAAAGAAGAACTTGTCATTTGTATTGCAGGTGATGCTTCTTTTCAAATGAACATTCAAGAACTACAAACAATTGCTGAAAATAACATCCCTGTAAAAGTATTTATCATAAATAACAAATTTTTAGGGATGGTAAGGCAATGGCAAGAAATGTTTTATGAAAATCGTTTATCAGAATCAAAAATTGGATCGCCAGATTTTGTGAAAGTGGCAGAAGCTTATGGAGTGAAGGGATTAAGAGCGACAAATTCAACAGAGGCGAAACAAGTGATGTTAGAAGCATTTGCTCATGAAGGTCCTGCCGTAGTTGATTTTTGTGTAGAAGAAGGTGAAAACGTATTTCCGATGGTTCCGCCAAACAAAGGGAATAACGAAATGATTATGAAGAGGTGGGAAGAATGAGTCATACTTTTTCACTCGTTATTCATAACGAGCCAAGCGTCTTATTACGTATAAGTGGGATTTTTGCTCGGCGTGGTTATTATATTTCTTCTTTACATTTAAATGAAAGAGATACAAGTGGTGTTTCTGAAATGAAACTCACAGCAGTTTGTACTGAAAATGAAGCGACATTACTTGTTAGTCAGTTGAAAAAATTAATTGATGTCCTGCAAGTAAATAAATTATAAGGAGTGTATGGAATATGAAAACATATTATGAGAAAGATGCAAATGTATAGTTATTACAAGGAAAAACTGTTGCAGTAGTTGGTTATGGATCACAAGGTCATGCGCAAGCACAAAATTTACGTGATTCTGGTGTAGAAGTTGTAGTTGGTGTTCGTCCTGGTAAGTCGTATGAAGTAGCGAAAGCAGATGGATTTGAAGTAATGTCTGTTTCAGAAGCGGTTCGAACCGCACAAGTTGTACAAATGTTATTGCCAGATGAACAGCAAGCTTATGTGTATAAAGCAGAGGTAGAAGAGAATCTTCGTGAAGGACAAATGTTACTTTTCTCACATGGATTTAATATTCACTTCGGACAAATTAACCCGCCAAGTTACGTAGATGTAGCGATGGTCGCGCCAAAAAGTCCAGGTCACCTCGTTCGTCGTGTATTTCAAGAAGGAAATGGTGTTCCGGCATTAGTGGCAGTACATCAAGATGCAACAGGAACAGCATTAAGTTTAGCTCTTGCGTATGCAAAAGGTGTAGGCTGTACACGTGCAGGCGTAATTGAAACGACATTCCAAGAAGAAACAGAGACGGATTTATTCGGAGAGCAAGCAGTGCTTTGCGGCGGGGTAACTGCGCTTGTGAAAGCTGGTTTTGAAACATTAACAGAAGGTGGATATCGACCTGAAATTGCATACTTTGAATGTTTGCATGAATTAAAGTTAATTGTTGATTTAATGTACGAAGGCGGTTTAACGAATATGCGCCATTCTATTTCAGATACGGCAGAGTTCGGAGATTATGTAACAGGATCGAGAATTGTTACAGATGAAACGAAGAAGGAAATGAAGCGTGTTTTGACAGAAATTCAGCAAGGTGAATTTGCGAAGAAATGGATTTTAGAAAATCAAGCAGGGCGTCCAACGTATAATGCGATGAAAAAAGCAGAGCGAAATCATCAGTTAGAAAAAGTAGGGGCAGAGCTTCGTGAAATGATGAGCTGGATTCATGCACCGAAAGAATTAGTGAAAAAATAGAGTAAGTGATTGTAAGTGAAAAATACGTAAGAGGGGATTTGACAAGATGAGAAGTGACATGATTAAAAAAGGTTTTGATAAAGCGCCGCACCGTAGTTTATTAAAAGCAACTGGTTTGAAAGATGAAGATTTTGATAAACCTTTCATAGCGATTTGTAATTCTTTTATTGAAATTATTCCAGGGCATAAGCACTTGAACGAGTTTGGGAAACTTGTAAAAGAGGCAGTTCGCGCGGCAGGTATGGTACCATTCGAATTCAATACGATTGGAGTTGACGATGGTATTGCGATGGGACATATCGGTATGCGTTATTCTCTTCCGAGTCGTGAAATTATTGCAGATTCAGTAGAAACGGTTGTAAATGCACACTGGTTTGACGGTATGATTTGTATCCCAAATTGTGACAAAATTACACCTGGTATGATGATGGCTGCACTACGTATTAACATTCCGACTGTGTTTGTTTCAGGCGGCCCGATGGCAGCAGGAAAAACATCTAAAGGAGAAGTTGTCGATTTAAGTTCTGTTTTTGAAGGAGTAGGAGCTTATCAATCTGGGAAAATTTCAGAAGAAGAATTAAAGGATATTGAAGATCATGGCTGTCCATCTTGTGGTTCTTGTTCCGGAATGTTTACGGCGAACTCTATGAACTGTTTATGTGAAGTGTTAGGTTTAGCTCTTCCTGGTAACGGGAGTATTTTAGCAATTGATCCAAGACGTGAAGAGTTAATTAAACAAGCAGCAGAGAAATTAAAAATTTTAATTGAAAGAGATATTAAACCAAGAGACATCGTAACGGAAGAAGCGATTGATGATGCGTTCGCGCTTGATATGGCAATGGGTGGATCAACGAATACAGTATTGCACACATTAGCTCTCGCACAAGAAGCGGGTTTAGATTACGATATGAATCGCATTGATGCCGTTTCAAGACGTGTACCACATTTATGTAAAGTAAGCCCTGCTTCCAATTGGCACATGGAAGATATTGATCGAGCGGGCGGGATTAGTGCAATTTTGAAAGAGATGAGCCGAAAAGAAGGGGTGCTTCATCTAGACCGAATAACGGCTACCGGGCAGACGTTAAGAGAAAACATTGCTCATGCAGAGATTAAAGATAAGGAAGTTATTCATTCTCTCGAAAACCCTCATAGTGAAGAAGGGGGATTACGTATATTAAAAGGAAACCTTGCGAAAGATGGAGCGGTTATTAAAAGCGGTGCAACAGAGGTAAAGCGTTTTGAAGGACCTTGCGTTATTTTTAATTCACAAGATGAGGCGCTTGCGGGCATTATGCTTGGAAAAGTGAAGAAAGGCGATGTAGTTGTTATTCGCTATGAAGGACCAAGAGGTGGCCCTGGTATGCCAGAGATGTTAGCGCCAACTTCAGCGATTGCTGGAATGGGATTAGGTGCAGATGTTGCGCTATTAACGGATGGTCGTTTCTCGGGTGCTTCACGTGGTATTTCAGTAGGACATATTTCACCAGAAGCAGCTGCGGGTGGAACGATTGCACTTCTTGAACAAGGGGATATTGTATGTATTGATGTTGAAGAACGCTTGCTAGAAGTAAGAGTTAGTGATGAAGAATTAGATAAGCGTAAAAAAGAATGGAAACGACCAGAAGCGAAAGTGAAAACTGGCTGGCTTGGACGTTATGCACAGATGGTAACATCGGCGAATACAGGTGCAGTTCTAAAAATCCCGGATTTTGATTGAGCCAATTTAAAAGAGATAAGGATGATATATAATGGTGCAGAAGGTAAAGGAGAGAGTGAAAATTGAAGATATCTTAATGGCTCATAATTGCATGAAAGATATCGTTATTAAAACACCGTTACAACGTGATACAGTTTTATCTGAGAAATATGATTGTGACGTTTATGTAAAACGAGAAGACTTACAATTGATTCGCTCTTTCAAAATTCGTGGTGCGTACAATTTAATTCAAAGTTTATCAAAAGAACAATTACAAAACGGTGTTGTATGCGCGAGCGCTGGTAATCATGCGCAAGGAGTTGCTTATACGTGTAATTTATTGAAGATTGCGTCAAAAATCTTCATGCCGACGACAACACCTAAACAAAAAGTATCACAAGTACAATTTTTCGGTGGTGATTTTGCGGAAATCGTATTAGTTGGTGATACATTTGATAGCTCTTTCCAAGAAGCGCAGCGCTATTGTGAAGAAAATAGAATGACGTTCGTTCATCCGTTTGATGATCCGTATGTAGTTGCTGGTCAAGGGACAGTTGCAGTTGAAATTATGCATGATATGGAGAAATCGGTTGACTATATCTTTACGGCAATCGGCGGTGGTGGGTTAGCATCAGGTGTTGGTACATATGTGAAAGGTGTTAGTCCTGCTACAAAGGTTATTGGTGTAGAGCCGATGGGAGCTGCATCTATGAAAGAGGCTTTTCTTCAAAATGAAAATGTCGCATTAGAGAAAATAGATAGTTTTGTTGATGGGGCAGCTGTTAAAAAAGTAGGAAAGTTAACATTTGAAACTTGTAAAGATGTAATTGATGACATTGTTTTAGTACCAGAGGGAAAAGTTTGTACGACGATTTTAGAACTGTATAAGAAAAATGCAATTGTAGCTGAACCGGCTGGTGCACTATCTATTGCAGCGCTTGATTTATATAGAGATGAAATAAAGGGTAAAACAGTTGTATGCACGCTAAGTGGTGGAAATAACGATATTGATAGAATGCAAGAAATGAAAGAACGTTCGCTCATTTACGAAGGATTAAAACATTACTTCATTATTGAATTCCCGCAACGTTCAGGTGCGCTAAGAGAATTTCTTGATAAAGGATTAGGACCAGAAGATGATATTACGCGCTTTGAATACATTAAGAAACATAATAAAGAAAATGGTCCAGCGTTAGTCGGCGTAGAGTTGAAACATAAAGAAGATTATGAGCAATTAATTACTCGCTTTAAAGAAAATAATATTCAATTTATGGAGCTTAATAAAAATCCCATCTTGTTTGATTTACTTATTTAATAGAAGGAAAGGGATAACATACGGTTTTACTAGAAATAAAAAAGATAGATATAAGCAGTAGAAACGCTACTTGTATCTATCTTTTTTATAGTTAAACTAAATATTTTCCATATTCAAGAAGGATAAAGCTAGTTAACCAAAAGAGTATCGCAATACGAATGATTACATACATAGTAAATTCAAAGGTAGTAAGTTTTCGTTCGCGTTTTATTTTTTTTAGAAGTCTAACAGAGAAAATTGAACATAAAAGTAGAACGGCTATAGATATTTTATAAATATTCTCTAACAAACTTACATTTTCTAATAAGTCTTTCAGCATGTTCATTACCTATTCTGTAATGTATGTTACAGAGAAATAGATCTTGAGCTGTCTAGTTTCGTTTGTTTTTTATTTTCCCTGTAGCATCAATTTCTACATCAGTTGAAATTGTTTGTAAATATTGAAGAGCTTTTTTCTTTTCTTCCTCATTTACAGGGGAAACTTGGTTGTTACGAATGATGTAAGGATTGAATGACATTTGTACATCCTTTCCTTTAAAAGTTAAAGTTAATACGCCAGTTTCGGCGCTTTTCCCACTCACATAACTTGGGAATAAAAAGTTACCTAATGAATAAGCGATAGGAACTTTATTATAATACTCAAATCCTTGTAACCAATGCGGGTGACTCCCGACAATCGCGTCAGCTCCTGCTTCAACCATTTTAGGTACATATTGTTTTTGGTATTCTACCGGACGATTTGATTTTTCAACGCCCCAATGCATATAGACGATTAAATAGTCTGCATCTTGTTTTTGCTCTTTAATTGTTTTTGTTACGAGATTTAAATCATATCCGTTTGCAACACCAGGTTTATTGTTACCAGCTACCCAGTTCGTATCAGGCATAAATCGAACGAAGGAAAGAAATTTGAACTTTTTCCCTTTTACAGTCATTTCTCGTGCTGTATATGCATCTTTTGCATTTTTTCCGGCTCCGATATAAGGGAATTTTAATTTTTCTACGTGAGAAATCGTGTCTAATAATCCATCTTGCCCATAATCAAGTGTATGGTTATTTCCGATATTTACGATGTCATATCCAGTGTTTTTTATAGCTTGTAGCGTGGATGGATCACTTTTAATCCAAAACAGTTGTCCAGGAGCTTTCTTTTCTCTCGTTGTAAATGCTGACTCTAAATTAACGAAAGAAATATCAGCTTTTGTTATTTCTTCTTTTACATGTTGGAATGGATAATCAGCCCCATTTTTTTCGATTACAGGACGTAATTGCCAATCGAACATTGTATCACCAGAGAAAGTGAGTGTAATTTCCGGGTCTTCTATTTTCTTTTCACTTGTTGAAGCGGTTTTACTAGATTTGTTTTGCAAATCGGGTTTGTCTTTCGCTTTTGAAGTAAAAGAGTAGTTAATTAATAAAACAATTGGTGTAATGCAAAAGGCTATTAACAGAAATCGTTTTAGTAAAGTTTTCATAAATACCGTCCCTTTTAAATTTATACCGCAATTTGTGGGCAATAAAACTCACGTTAATTAAAGTTTCACATTATGTATTACTACAAAAAAAATTGCGGTTTATGTTGTGGAAAACATTTGTTAATATTCTTAATATTAAGTTAACATATAGATAACCTGTAAATCAATGTATAAACCAAAATATAGAAATAAAGAATTCGAAGGGTGAAGAATAAGAAATGGTTATATTAGGAGCAGTTGTAAATGGGATTTGTATTATATTTGGTACTTTACTAGGTAAATTATTTAGTAGGATTCCAGAAAGTATGAAGGGAACAATTATGCATGCAATCGGTTTAGCGGTTACTGTGCTTGGGCTTCAAATGGCATTGAAAAGTGAAAATTTTCTTGTTGTCATACTAAGTTTAGTGATTGGTACCGTCATCGGGGAATGGCTACAATTAGAGAGAAAGTTAAAACATTTAGGGGATTGGCTAGAAAATAAAGTTGGATCAAAAGGGAAAGGGAGCATATCAGAAGGCTTTGTAACTGCTACTTTAATTTTTGCAATAGGTGCGATGGGCATACTTGGTGCACTCGACAGCGGGATTCGTGGCAATCATGATATTTTATTTACAAAGGCGATTATCGATGGATTTATTTCTATTATATTAACGACAACTTTAGGAATTGGTGTAGTATTTTCGGCGATTCCAGTTATTTTATACGAAGGAGGGATTGCGGTTTTTGCAACACAAATTAATAGTTTGGTCCCGAAAGAATTAATGAATCAATTTATAGTGGAAATGACAGCTACAGGTGGTATTATGATAGCCGCTATTGGATTGAACTTACTTGGTGTTATTAAAATTAAGGTGGCAAATTTATTGCCAGGTATATTGGTAGTTGGAATAATCGTTTCACTTATTTATGGTTACGGTTTACTAGTAAAGTAATAGAGGATGGAGATACATATGGAGGAGTATAAATTTACAAAACGTGTTCATAACATATTGAAGATTGCAGCAGAAGAGGCAGAAAGTAATATCATTCAACCAGCTCATCTGTTTATCGGTATGTGTAAAGAAGGTACTGGAGTTTGTAGCGAGTTGTATATGTATTTGTTCCGTAAAGTGGGGATAGAGTTTTCAGAAAAACTTTCAATACGAAAACAATACGACTCACCGTATCAAGAGTATGAAAAAATAGGACAATATAAGGTATCTTATAAGGTGCTAGAAATTTTACAAATAGCGAAGAAACGTATGGAACGTTTCCAGCAAGTAATAATGAATGAAGGACATGTTATATATGCACTATTTCATGTAGATACGTTTATTGGAAATGTACAAATAAAAAAAGATATATTACGTATTATAGCTGAGCCAAGAGATTTAGCGGTCGATCTAAAATGTTTTGTTCCTACTTATAATCATTTAATTTGTACTGTTAGAAAGGCTAGCCCTTCTGATTTTGAAAAATTAGCAAGTTTTGTTAAAGAGGAATTTGGTGAACGTTGGTTACATTCAATAGAGTATGGATTTCGTACATATAAAGATAATTTACCTATTTATATAGCAGAACAAGAAGAAGTGATAGTAGGTTTCGCTTGTTATGATGTAGTGAGAGGAAAGAAGGGATTGTTTGGTCCAATGGGCACAGCGAAAAAAAATCGTGTGAATGGTGTAGGGAAGCAATTGTTATATCGTTGTTTACATAGTATGAAGAAAGAAGGATATGAATACGCAATTATTGGACAAGCAGGTCCGGTTGAGTTTTATGAGCGATGTTGTAATGCACGTTTAATACCGGTAGAGAGTAATTAACCAACTCCATATATGGGAGTTGGTTTTTTTATGAAAATAATGTAGAGATGTAGTGATTTTCACTAGAAAATAGCGGGTTTTGTAGTGGATTTTACAAATAAAGCAAATTACTAAACTTTTTACAAGAAAGGGTGTAGAATGGGTATCTAAAGAAAGAAGGTGTGAAAATGGCCAGCTGGAAACGAAATTTGATGATTTGTTGGCTAGGTTGTTTTACCACTGCAGCCGGTATGAGTTTAGTAATTCCTTTTTTATCTTTTTATATTGAGGAATTAGGAGTAACTGGCACTTCTAGTATTGCACAGTGGTCGGGACTTGCATTTGGTATAACATTTTTAATGGGTGCGATCGTATCACCAATATGGGGAAAGCTTGGTGATATACATGGACGGAAATTGATGCTTATTCGTGCGAGCCTTGGTATGGCGATTATTATGACGCTTATGGGGTTTGTAACGGATGTGTATCAACTAGTCGCACTAAGATTTTTGATGGGAGCGGTATCTGGTTTCCTTTCAACGGCGATGACATTTATTGCAGCAGAAACTCCGAAAGAGCATTCAGGTTGGGCAATTTCTACAATTTCAACTGGGGGCGTGAGCGGTTCTTTACTTGGCCCATTACTTGGTGGTTATTTGTCGGAGTTAATTGGAATGCGCCATGTTTTTCTTGTTACAGGAGCTTTTTTATTCCTTTCTTTTCTCATCGTTTTTTTCTTCCTACATGAAGAGAATCACTCCGCTCAAGCAAAAAAAGTACAACAGAAAAAAGTATGGACGATGGTTCCAGCAAAGCATTTAATTATTAGTTTATTTGTAACAACATTTATTATTCAACTTGCGAACATGTCAATTCAACCTATTATTACATTGTATGTAAAGAATTTAGAAGGCCCAGGAACAGCTCATATTGAAATGATTGCAGGTGCAGTCATGTCTGCGACAGGTTTAGCTATTATTATGGCAGCTCCTAAGCTAGGTAGATTATCAGATCAAATTGGTCCTCAAAAAACGTTAGTTGTAGCGTTGTTTGCTGCAGGAATTATTTTTATCCCGCAAGCATTTGTAACCTCAGCTTGGCAACTATTAATTCTTCGATTTTTATTAGGTATCGCACAAGCAGGATTATTACCTTCCGTACAAACTCTACTAAAACAACATACACCAACCCATGTAACGGGACGAATATTTGGATATAATCAATCGTTTCAGTTTTTAGGAAATATGATTGGACCAGTACTTGGTGGACAAATTGCAGCACATGCGGGCTTCCAATATGTTTTCTTCTCTACATCATCACTATTATTTATTGCGTGCATTTGGGTTTATTTTCATAATAAGAACGAAGAGGTATCAGAGAAACGACATTTGGAAGTTAGTTAACTAAGTGAATGAAAAAGAAGAGGATGAAGCAACGATTGCTTCATCCTTTTCTTTAAAATTGAAGACAAAGATAACTTAATGTACCCATCTCATAACTGCGGTGAATGACTTCACCGTTATTTTCACCGCTTCCCATAGCGATAAATAAAGGAACAAAATGCTCTGCTCTTGGTACTGCTAATTGTGCATGAGGGGCATTGTTCTCCCAATTAAATAATGCATCTTTATCAGTAGTCTGCATATGTTTAATAATCCAATCATCAAATTCAATTGCCCATTGTTCGGGTGTCGTTTGATTCCATTTCAAAGCTCGTAAGTTATGAACAGTAACACCGCTACCGATTATTAAAATATCTTCTTGTCCAAGCCCTTTAAGTGCTTCTCCAATCTTAAATTGCTCTTTTGCAGGAAGGAATGGATTGACTGAAATTTGGACGACAGGAATATTTGCTTCTGGATACATGCGGTGCAGAAGAGTCCATGAGCCATGATCTAAACCTCTCGTCATATTATGATGGACTGGAATACCTTTGTTTTTAAATTTTGTTTCTAACATAGATGCAATGTTAGAAGAACCTTTCGCACGATATTTGATTTCGTATAACTCAGGAGGAAAACCTCCAAAATCATAAATTGTTTCATATTCGTTATCTGATGAAGAAATCGTTAATGCTTCACTTTCCCAATGAGCAGTGAAAATAATAATCGCTTTCGGTTTATATGTTGCTCCAAGTGTTTTTAAAAACCTTGTATAGTCTGTATCTTGAATAGCAAGCATCGGTGATCCGTGTGCTAAAAATAATGATGGCATCATAATAGAAACCTCCCAAAAAATATAATAATTACTTTATGTAAGTAACTATATAATCTTATTTCAAATTCGTCAACATAATAGTTATTGAGCTAATTGGAAAAGTGCGGCATTTGTCATAATGAAAGCAATTGCATATAATACATAATAAGAATAATGAATGGATATTCATTTTTTGATATACATAATAGAGTTGGGGGCTGACGAAATGAACGTACAGGAAAGTTTCGTTACGGCATTGGATGGATCGGAAATTTATTTACGTAAGTGGCTACCAGAAAGAGATCCGCGAGGAATTATTCAAATTGCACATGGTATGACAGAACATGCAGGTGTTTATACAGACTTTATTGCTGCGTTATTAAAAGCAGGGTATGGTGTTTATGCACATGATCATAAAGGTCATGGGAAAACAGTGAAAAGAGAAGAAGATTATGGTCATTTTAAACCAAATGTAGGTTGGAATGAGGCTGTTTCTGATGTTATTTTTGTATCAGAAACGATAAGAAAAGAGCAGACATGCCCGTTATTTTTACTTGGACATAGTATGGGTTCTTTTTTATCAAGACGTGCTGTACAACTGAAAGGTGAATTATATGATGGATTCCTTATTTCAGGAACTGGTGGAAATCCAGGGATTTTAGGAAGTATCGGTCATAAAGTAGCGACAATTGAGATGAAATTACGCGGGGAAAAAACGAAAAGTCCAATGTTAAATTTTTTATCTTTCGGAAACTTCAATTCACACTTTAAACCAAATCGTACAAAATTTGATTGGTTATCTTCAGATAACAGTCAAGTAGATAAATATATTGCGGACCCATTATGTGGATTCATTTGTACAACGAGTTTTTATCGAGAATTATTTTCTGGTGTATTAGAAGTAAATAAACTAGAAGAGTTCAAAAAAACACCGAAAAACCTTCCGATACATATTTTTTCAGGAGATCGTGATCCTGTTGGGGATATGGGGAAAGGTGTAAAAGAAGTATATGAAAATTATAAAAAATGCGGCGTGACAGATGTAACGCTGCATTTATATGAAAATGGCAGACATGAAATGTTCCATGAAGTAAATAAAGATGAAGTATTTCAAGATTTGATTTCTTGGTTAGATAAGCATATTGTATGAGAAGAAACCTCACTTTTTGAAGTGAGGTTTCTTTAAGGAGCTGGAGGAATAGTTATGAGTGAATTTGTTAATAAAGAATATGTAGAAATAGATTTTCAAGATGTTTTGATTAAGGAAGAGGAATTGAAGAATAGTACATTCATAAAATGCCGTTTTAGAGGGATAGATGCATCGGAAGTTTCTACTGAAAATTGTAACTTCATAGAATGTGATTTTACCGGTGCTCTTTTTAACGCTTCTATTCATCAAGGAACTACATTTGCGAATTGTAAGTTTGTTGGTGCGAATTTATTCGTATCGAAGTTTGAAGAATGTAAAATGACTGGCTCTGATTTTGAAGAAGCGAATTTAGACGGAATAACTATCATATCGGGTGATTGGTCATATACGAATTTAAGGTTTGCGAACTTAAGTAAACAAATGTTAAAGGGTATACGTTTCATGGAAGCGGACCTATATGAATGTAATTTAGAAAAAGCAGATTTACGTGAAGCGGATTTAACCGGTGCACAATTAGGTAAGGCGAAACTTAGCGGTGCAAATTTAAAGGGAGCGATAGTTGATAGAATTGACTTTACAAGCTTTAATTTGAAAAATGTAAAATTAGATATAGCACAGGCAGTTGCGGTAGCTAGATGTTATGGGGCTAAGGTAAACTAAATTGTTTAAAAAACCGTTCAAATTGCTGAACGGTTTTTTAAATCATAATAGTAGTATAATAGTGAATGAGGTGCTCATACTATGGAAGATAAAACATTAGGTATACTACTAGATGTAGTTGGGGAATTATTTTCAGATGAAATATCAATTGCCGTTTCGAATACGAAAGAATATATTTACTATCGGCCAAGTAAACGAATTGATTTAAAGATTAGCGCTGGGGACCCTATTAAGGAAGGGACGATTGCTCATAAAGCAATGGTAACGAAGCAAAAAGCCTCTGAGTTTATTAACCGAGATATTTTCGGTATTCCTTATCATGGAATGGCGGTACCATTTTCAAATAATGGCAAGATTGAAGGTTGCGTGACGGCAATTTATCCAGCTTTAACGGATGGTAAGTCAGTCGTTACTTTAAAAACAACAGACGGATGGGTTCCGGTTCCTTTTTCAAAGGTCATGTATTTAGAAGCTAAAGATAAAAAGACGTATGTGAATTCAGAAGAGTTAACAGGAACACATAAGTACTCGCTACAAGAATTCGAATACTTGTTGCCGAAAGATTCCTTTATTGTAAATGTTAATCATATTAAAGCGATTTATCCTGATACGCATTCTACTTTTGTACTTTCTATGGATAACGGAGAGAGGGTACCAGTGAGTCAGTCATACGCTAGCTATTTTCGTAAGCTTCTAGGATTCTAAAATTTTCTGCTTTAGAACCTAGATCCGCTGTTTTATCTGAATTTTCGGCATTGTGTAAGAAAACCCCTATTTTGATGGTGTTAATGTGTAAAATAATTATGAATATTCATTAAGAGAGGGAATACATATGGAAAATAATTTAGATAGAATTAGGGATCAACGATTAAAAGATCGCGTAGTTACACCCGAAGAAGCAGCTTCATGGATTGAAAGTGGAATGACTTTAGGTTTAAGTGGATTTACACGTGCTGGTGATGTAAAAGCAGTTCCATTTGCACTTGTAAATCGAGTTAAGAATGATAAATCTTTTAAAGTAAATGTTTATACAGGGGCTTCCTTAGGTTCGGATGTAGATAAATTATTTGCTGAGGCAGGGATTTTAGGGAAAAGATTGCCTTTCCAAGCCGATGCAACTATGCGAAAAGGAATTAATAACGGAGACTTTTTATTTGTGGATCAGCACTTATCTCATACAGCAGAGTTACTCCGTGCTGACGTTATGGATATAGATGTTGCTATTTTGGAAGCGGTTGCGATTACTGAAGATGGTATGATTATTCCAACCACTTCAATTGGAAATTCCTTAGCATTTTCCTTACATGCTAAGTCTATTATCATTGAAATGAATATGGCTCAATCTACGCAATTAGAGGGACTGCATGATTTATATGAACCAGGTAAACAAGGGGTAAGACTTCCAATTCCGCTCGTAAAAACGGATGATCGAATTGGAACAATTGGTATCCCGATAAATCCTGAAAAAGTAAAGGGAATTGTGTTTACGAATCAATTGGATTCGCCATCGACAATTGTTCCTCCGGATGAAGAAACTGTTATTATGGCACAGCATTTAATAGAATTCCTTCGAGAAGAAGTCAAAGTAGGCCGATTAACAAATCGTTTAGCGCCGTTACAATCAGGAATTGGTTCAGTGGCTAATGCAGTATTGCACGGAATGTTAGATTCAGAATTTGAAGATTTAGAAGTATATTCCGAGGTTTTACAAGATGCAGTTTTTGATCTTATGGATGCTGGAAAAGTCAATTTTGCTTCTTGTTGTTCTATCACGCTTTCTGAAGAGAAAATGCAACAAGTATTTTCTAACTTTGAAAAATATCGTGACAAATTAATGATGCGTCCACAAGAGATTTCCAATCATCCTGAAATTATTCGTCGCCTTGGATTAATCTCAATTAATACTGCATTAGAATTAGATATATACGGAAATGTTAACTCTACTCACGTTTTAGGTACAAAAATGATGAATGGTATTGGTGGGTCTGGTGATTTTGCAAGAAATGCTCGCTTAGCTATCTTTGTTACTAAATCGATTGCGAAAGGTGGTAACATTTCAAGCATCGTTCCTTTTATTTCTCATGTAGACCATACTGAACATGATGTAGATGTTATCGTCACTGAACAGGGGTATGCTGACTTAAGGGGACTTGCGCCAAGAGAAAGAGTGGAACTAATTATTGAGAATTGTGTACATCCAATGTATCGTGACCAGCTAAGAGCTTATTACGAAGAAGCACAAACAAGAGGTGGACAAACTCCTCATGTTTTAGAAAAAGCTTTTTCTTTAAATAAATTGTTAAAAATCGTAATGATTATAATAAAGATTTATAAAAGTAATTTCTAATTTATGGAAATAAAAGGTTTTTTGAAGTGCTTTCCGAATCAATTTAGTAGTTTACATATTGAAAGTGAGGAAAAAGAATCATGAAGATAAGAGAAGCGTTATTAAGTGAAGCAAATGAATTAAGTGAATTCGCACTACATTCAAAAGCAACGTGGAATTATAGTGAAGAATTCATACTTGCCTGTAAGGAAGATTTAACAATTACGGAAGAGTACATAAAAAATAATTTTGTATATGTTTTAGAAAACGATAATACGAAGATTGGGTTTTTCTCATTTTTACATAACGATAAAGCTCTCGATTTCTTATACATTCATCCTCGTTACAAAGGAAAGGGGTATGGAAAAATAATGTGGAAGTTTGTAATAGAGTAAGCAAAGGAACTAGGAATAAAAAGCTTTACAATTGATAGTGATCCGAATGCAAAAGGATATTACTTAAAAATGGGAGCACAGTTAATAGGAGAGACACCATCAACTGTCTTTAAGGGTCGTTTACTGCCTCTTTTGAAATATGATGTGTAAAACTATTAATAGTAGGGGAAGATTAGAATGGATGATGTAAAGGAAAAAAGAATATATGAAGCACTAATAAAATCGTGGTCGATTGAAACAAGTTCAAAGTGGACAATTGAAAATCCAGCAAAGGGACAATGTGGTGTTACAGCTCTTGTCGTTCAAGACATATACGGAGGAGAAATTAAAAAGACAAAAGTAAGAGAGGTATGGCACTTTTATAACTTTATAGATGGGCAGAGATTTGATTTTACAGAGACTCAATTCAATGGGAAATTGAATTATATGGATGAAAAGTCAAATCGGGAAGAAGCATTTGCAGATACAAATGAAAAGCAATATAGCATTTTGAAGGAAAAAATAACAAAAGAATTAAAATTATCTTTTGACTCTTAATCTTTAATAAGTTACTATAATGGTGGTAACTTATTAAAGGGAACTTCATAGAGTTGAAAGGGGAAATACTTTTGAAAACAACTTATGTAAACGCTACAATTGTAACGATGAATGAACAAAACGAAGTGATAGAAAATGGATATATCATTGTAGAAAATGATCAAATTATAGATGTAAAGAGCGGAGAATTCGCTAATGATTTTGCAGTAGATGAAGTAATTGACATGAAAGGAAAGTGGGTTTTACCAGGGCTTGTAAATACACATACACACGTTGTAATGAGTCTCTTAAGAGGTATTGGCGATGATATGTTATTACAACCATGGCTGGAGACGAGAATTTGGCCACTTGAAAGTCAGTTTACTCCAGAGCTTGCGGTTGCTAGTACGGAATTAGGATTACTTGAAATGGTGAAAAGTGGTACAACATCATTCTCTGACATGTTTAATCCAATTGGAGTAGATCAAGATGCAATTATGGAAACGGTATCAAAGAGTGGGATGCGAGCTGCTGTTTCAAGAACTTTATTTAGCTTCGGAACGAAAGACGATGAAAAGAAAGCAATCGAAGAAGCTGAGAAATATGTGAAGCGTTACTATAACGAAAGTGGCATGTTAACTACGATGGTTGCACCGCATAGTCCATATACATGTAGTGCAGAACTGTTAGAAGAGTGCGCTCGTATTGCAGTAGAAAATCAAACGATGGTTCATATTCATCTTTCGGAAACAGAGCGTGAAGTACGTGATATTGAAGCGCAGTACGGGAAACGTCCAGTAGAATATGCAGCAAGTTGCGGGTTGTTTAAACGCCCAACAGTTATTGCACACGGTGTAGTATTAAATGAAAATGAGCGTGCATTTTTAGGAGAACATGATGTTCGAGTAGCACATAACCCAAATAGTAATTTAAAACTAGGTTCTGGTATAGCAAATGTAAAAGCGATGCTAGAGGCAGGAATGAAAGTAGGAATTGCAACAGATAGTGTGGCATCTAACAACAATTTAGATATGTTTGAAGAAATGCGCATAGCGACTTTACTACAAAAAGGTATTCACCAAGATGCAACAGCGTTACCAGTTGAAACAGCTCTTACACTTGCGACTAAAGGAGCTGCTGAAGTAATCGGGATGAAACAAACAGGATCACTTGAGGTTGGAAAGTGTGCTGATTTTATTACGATTGACCCATCTAATAAGCCGCATTTACAACCAGCAGATGAAGTGTTATCGCACCTGGTATATGCAGCTAGTGGAAAAGATATAAGCGATGTAATTATTAACGGAAAGCGTGTCGTTTGGAATGGCGAATGTAAAACGTTAGATGAAGAGCGTATTATATTTGAAGCGAGTCGTTATAAACGAGGTTTACAAAGATAGATAATTATGTGGCAGTTGAAAAAGCTATCCTTTTTTAAAAGGATAGCTTTTTTCTCGAACGAATAAATATTCAAAAGAATGTCGCATCTTTCTGTTCATATTTCTGCTATAATATATTACGCTTTATAATATTTTATATTTAAGGAGAACAACTCATGAAGCGAAAAAAGAGCCATTTAATGGTAATGGCACTTGTTACATCTTTATTATTAACAGCTTGTAATAATAAAGCGGATAAAAGTGACATAGAGGTTAAAAAACAAGTGTTAAATGTAACAGTATCAGAAGAAATTCCTTCTCTGGACACTGTGAAAACAACAGATGGTACATCAGCGCACGTTATGCAGAATATATTTGAAGGGTTATATGTATTAAATGATCAAGATCAGCCTACTCCAGCCATAGCAAAATCGTTTAAAAGAAGTGAAGATGGTAAGAAATATACATTTGACTTGCGTAAAGATGCAAAATGGTCAAATGGGGATAATGTAACAGCAAATGATTTTATGTTTGCGTGGAAACGTGCAATTAACCCTGAAACAGCATCTCAATATGCGTCCATGCTCTTTTATGTAAAAAATGCCAAAGAGATTAATAAGGGAGCAATGTCTCTAGATGAACTTGGAGTTACGGTTATAAATGATTATAAGTTAGAAGTTGAACTAGAACAGCCAATTCCGTATTTTTTACAGTTGTTAGCATTACCTATATATTTACCACAGCATGAATCATTTTTGAAAGAACAAGGAAACAATTATGCATTGGAACCTAGTAATCTCATATATAACGGTCCATTTGTATTAGAAAAATGGAAGCATGAACAAGAGTTTCAATTAAAGAAAAATGCTACATATTGGGATCAAAAGAAAGTGAAACTAGACGAAATAAACTTTCATATCGTGAAGGATACAATGACAGCTGTAAATTTATATGAAGCCGGAGATTTGGACCGGGTACCTATTAATTCGCAAGTTGTAGACAAGTATAAGGGGAATAAGGAATTACATATGTCGAGTGATCCTGGAATTGCTATGCTTCGTTTTAATGAAAAAAATACCGCGTTAGCAAATAAAAAGGTGCGTCAATCTATTTCATTAGCGTTAAATAAAGATGATTTCGTTGCTCACTTTATTAATAACGGAGCAAAACCTGCAAGTGGACTTGTACCAGTTGGTCATGTAAATGAAGAGACTGGCAAAGATTTTAGAAAAGAAAACGGAGATCTTTCTCTATATGACTTACAAAAGGCGAAAAAGATTTGGGAAGAAGCGAAAAAAGAACTTGGAGTAGGCGAAGTAAACCTTGAGTTTCTAACATTTGAACAAGATAACGCAAAACGTATGGCAGAATATATAAAAGGTGACTTAGAAAAGTATTTGCATGGATTAACGATACAAATTAAACAACAGCCATTTAAGCAAAAATTACAGTTAGAACAAACAGGTGATTACGATATAACTATGGCAAATTGGGGACCTGACTATAAAGACCCAATTAGTTATTTAGAGTTATTTACGACAGGGAATCCGAATAATAAAATGAATTATTCTAATGTTCGTTACGATGAATTAATAAAGAAAGCGAAAACGGATTTTGTACTAGATAGGGAAAAACGATGGGAAGCGTTGCGAGAAGCCGAGCAGGTATTATTAGAAGATGCTGCGGTGGCGCCGCTTTATCATATTGGCTCAGCGTATGTACAAAAGGAGTATGTAAAAGGGATTGAAAAACATCAATTTGGTGGTGTTTATACTTATAAGAATGCTTATATTGCTAATGAATAAATACAAAAAACCTTACTTTTTAAAAGTAAGGTTTTTTACACATGAATTCTATTAAACCGATTTTAATAAAGCGTAAAAATTCGTATCATATGGGATATCATCTTGATACATATAATTTTTTAGAACGCCTTCTTTTTCAAAGCCTAATTTTAATAGTACTTTATTGGAAGCTTCATTTTCAAGAAATACAATTGCCCCGATCCGCTTTAAATGAATCGTATGGAAACCGTATGATATAACCTCAGAAACAGCTTCAGTCGCATATCCTTTTCCCCAGTGTTCAGGTAAAAAGGCATAACTTATATTGGCTCGTTTATGCTCAGAAGACCAATCGTGAAAACCAATGGTACCGATGAGTTCTTTCTTGTCTTTTAATTCGATTCCCCATTTTATACCGTTTCTTGCATTGTAACTGAGCTTAAAGTTATGAATGATTTGTTTCACTTGATCAACATCTTGTAACGGTTTTTGGCCATAATAGCGCAGTACATTAGTATTAGAAAAGCATTGTAGTATACGCGGTGCATCTTCTTCGGTCAGTTCTCTTAAAATAAGTCTTTCAGTTTTTAATAAAGGAAACATATTTTCGCTCCTTTGCACATGAAAATAGAATGTATTTGTTATTATATAATTTAATCTGAAAATAAAGATTATTCAAATTGTAGGGAAATTATTGGCTGGAAATAAATTATATAATTTATTTTAAAAAGACTTTATAGGATTAATACAAATAATGAATTGAAAAAGGGTATTCCAAATTAAAATTGGAATACCCTTTTTTCATTACCCTACAAACGTTTGATACAGTAAGAAAATATTTAAAATGATAACGAGTGCTGCAATTATCCATGCGATAAATGTTGTTATACGGTGGTTAACGAGTGCACCCATAATCTTTTTATTACTTGTAAACATAATAAGTGGCACTAGTGCAAATGCAATACCAAATGATAAGACAACTTGACTCATAACGAGAGCGTAAGTTGGATTTACACCTAAAGCGATAATAACTAGTGGTGGAATCATTGTAATAAATCGGCGTAAATATAACGGAATATGCATGCGAATGAATCCTTGCATAATAATATCACCTGACATTGTACCTACAGAAGAGCTTGATAAACCTGCTGATAAAAGTCCAATCCCAAATAATGCAGCCGATACAGGACCTACTAAGTTGGTAAATTGAGTGTAAGCAACATCTAAATCTTCAACGTGCATACCGTTTTTAAAGAATAGTGCAGCTGCTACAATTAACATACTTGCATTAATTGCTCCAGCGATAACCATTGCAATAATAATATCGATAAATTCGAAACGAAAAATCTTTTTCTTTTGTTCGTCAGTTGTTCCAACCACGCGGCGTTGTGTTAATGCAGAATGCAAGTATATTGCATGCGGCATAACTGTCGCACCTAAAATCCCTGCTGCAAGTAATATACTGTCTACACCTTGGAATTTCGGAATAAATAGTCCTGAAAGAAGGGGACTTAATTCTGGTTTTGCATAAAAAACTTGGATCCCAAATGCTATTACTACAATAAAGATCATCCCTGTAATAATAGCTTCTAGTGAGCGAAATCCTCTGCGTTGAAACTCAAGAATAATAAATGATCCGACTGCTGTAATTAAAGCAGCTGGTAACATAGGTATTCCAAATAATAAATACAATCCGAGTGCTGCCCCGATAAATTCAGCTAAATCTGTAGCCATAATAACGAGTTCACCTTGTATCCATAAGCCGATAGACACAGGCTTTGGAAAGTTTTCACGAGCTATTTCGGGTAAATTGTTTCCTGTAGCAATTCCTAATTTAGCCGATAAAGTTTGGATTAATACAGCCATTAAGTTAGAAGCGAATATAACCCATAATAGTAAATATCCATATTGTGAACCAGCTGCGATATTTGTAGCAAAGTTGCCAGGATCAATATAAGCAACGGACGCGATAAAAGCGGGCCCTAAAAATGGTAACAGTCTTTTCCAGCCTTTTGTTTCTCCACTTAAAGCTAAGTGAGCTGATTGTACAGTTGTACTTTCAGAAGGGAGATGTTCATCTTTTGTTATATCTTTATTCATAGTAGTTTTCCCCTTTAAAATGTTAACTTGATGAAATTATTGTATTTATTCTTACTCATTATTTCAATACATTTAAATATGTTATGTGATAATTTCATTTGAACACGAAAGTTTCCTTAATGCAAATTATATGCCTTTATGCAATAGATGGTGTGATAATGTAAAATGAATTGGGAGTTTATGGTGTGATGACATGGGGAAACATAGTGAATTAAAGGGCTGTTTTTGAAATTTATGTGAACATAAAGCCGATAATACAGCATATTAATTGATGGAATTGCATTTGTATGATATATAATATATTGGGATTACAACATAACCATAGTGTTTTGATGTGTAATCTTGTTTTTTTATTTTTGTTAACTGATAGAAAATAGTATAAAGAAAAGAAAATGGGATTCATTTTCTTATTATATATGTTTTGATATGAACGTTAACTTATACATGATTTTAAAAATTAGATAGGTGGTAGAAATACATTGGCAACTACAAAACCATACAGAGTATTACTATATTACATGTACACAACAATTGAAAATCCAGAAGAATTCGCGGCAGAGCATTTAGAATTTTGTAATTCACTTGAATTAAAAGGAAGAATTCTTGTAGCAAAAGAAGGTATTAACGGAACTTGTTCTGGAACTGTAGAGCAAACAGAAAAATACATGGAAGCAATGAACAATGATCCACGTTTTGATGGTATCGTATTTAAAATAGATGAAGAAGAAGGGCATGCATTCAAGAAAATGCACGTACGTCCTCGTCCAGAATTAGTTACACTTCGTCTAGAAGATGACATTAACCCACACGAAATAACTGGGAAGTATTTAGAGCCAAAAGATTTTTATGAGGCAATGAAACAAGAAGATACAGTTATCATTGATGCACGAAATGATTATGAATTTGATTTAGGACACTTCAAAGGTGCGATTAAACCTGATATTGAATCATTCCGTGAATTACCAGATTGGATTAGAGAAAACAAAGAAACACTTGAAGGTAAAAAGATTTTAACTTATTGTACAGGCGGAATTCGTTGTGAGAAATTCTCAGGTTGGTTAGTTCGTGAAGGTTATGAAGATGTAAGTCAGCTTCACGGCGGAATTGTAACGTACGGAAAAGACCCAGAAGTACAAGGTGAGCTTTGGGATGGACAATGTTACGTGTTTGATGAGCGTATCGCTGTACCAGTAAATCAAAAAGAACATGTTATCGTTGGTAAAGACCACTTTACAGGTGAACCATGTGAGCGCTATGTAAACTGTTCAAATCCAGAATGTAATAAGAAAATTTTATGTTCTGAAGAAAACGAAGCGAAATATTTACGTGCATGTTCTCATAAATGTCGTGTAAGTCCACGTAACCGCTACGTAATACAACATGAATTAACGGAAGAGCAAGTAGCTGCTGCATTAGAGAAAATCGAAGCAGGGAAGTAAGCTGAATTCGTATAATAAAAAGGTACTCCAAGCTTTATTTTGGAGTACCTTTTTTGTTATACGGTTCTGTCATTTGTCGGTAAGTCGATATATTTGAAAAATCGCTGATAAAAATTTCATTTACTGCAGCATACCACATATTTGGAAATAACCTTCTTTAATTTTTATCCTCTTTTTCTTTTACAGCAGACAGTACAGTTTGTTTTACCCATGCTTTTCTTCTTTTGTGCTGCACAGCCCATTGGTATAACCCTTGAGCCCCTAAAATAAGTGAAATGACAATGCCGCTAATCGCAATTAATAGAGCGAAAAATTCAAGAGGTGACGATATTTTGTTTGAATCGGTGTTTCTTAGAAGATCGATCATAGTAAACCCTAACATTTGGCCAACTACAGAGTAGAGCGTTAAAATTAATAATAAGAGACTATCTTTTTTTGAGGCGACATTTTCTTGATATTTAAACAAACTATCAAGATTTTGTTTCGCGTTCGAGTATAAAACCTCAATATTAAAAAGTTTTCTTAAGCGGAAGAAAATATCTTCACTTTGTGATTGAGATACTAATTCTAAAGAAAAATAATTAGCAGTGAACGAATTAATCGAATAAATTAATTTCTCTATTTCATTAGTATCTTGTTCAATATTTAGCTCAGCATAGGCGTTTGCCATTTTTAATAAAACAATTTTATGGAATAGGTTTAATAATAAAGCGTAATAAAATTCTCCGTACATTTGACTAGCAAGTTTATCGATTTCGCGTTCTCCTTCATTTGTTACACATGTAAAAATATGTTCTTCCATAATGAAATAACGATTTGGAGCCCATCTCTGGTAAGCGTGTTTTTTTAAATAGTTATGAATGTAAGGAAGGTTACTTGCACTCACATATGGCTTACCATCACTTGTTAATCCGGAAAGACTGGAAGTACGATAAACATCCACTTCATTAAGTTCCATACCTTCTTTTAGTGACAATAAAGTTTGGACGTACATTCTCTGGTCTTCAAAGAAAGGGAAGGTTTGAAAGTATGAACTTCTTAATCTCTTCTTTTCAAAGAAATCAGTTACGCCATGAAATAAATAACCAAAAATGAATTTTTCAACTTGGGAATACTTTTTTCCGTTACATTCAATACAAATAGACTCATTTGTATCAGTTTTAGTTTCAAGTACACGGAAGCGATCTGCGAATTCGATTGCTTCAGATAAAGTCATGTTTGGAGCAGTGTTTACTTCTGTTCGAATTGTTAAGAAGCCAAGTTCATAAGGACAAAGTGTTACATCAATAGAGTGTATCTTGAATGGAATTGAAATAAGGTTTGTTGTTAAATGTCCAGTTAAGTTAAGATCTTTTGAATAACGTTGCAAGCCCTTTTGATGCTCTGAGTGAGGAAAGAGAATTTTATTTGTAAATGAAAGATAGTATGCTTCCATATTTTGATGTGAAACTTTAAACTCCCCATAATATGTATTTTCATCATCGAGATGATCGAGCCGAAAAGGACGAAAATCGTTTTTTTGTAAGAAAGGGAACATATTTTGTTCATATCCAGTTTTAAACGAAAACGGGAATATAAATTGGAATATAGCTGTTGCTACACCTTTTTCCTCAATTGTTTGTATTGCCTCCATCTACATTGTTTCCTTTCCATATATGCTATAGAAACAACATGCCCAAATTTATTTGAAAATAACCACTGTTTTATACTCAATTGAGAGTGAAAATTCAGCTTATTTAGCAGAGGACATGTATAATGTTATGTATACTAAAAGTTGTAAAATTGTATTTTGAAAAGGGGGATGCTGTATGCGGATTTTAGTATTAGGCGCTGGTGGAGTCGGAGGGTTTTTTGGTGGCAGATTAGTCGAAAAGGGAGAAGATGTTACATTTCTTGTTCGTAGTAAACGGAAAAAACAATTAGAGGAAAGAGGACTTGTAATCCGAAGTGTTAACGGGGATTTTTCCTTCCAACCGAAATTAATAACGAAAGAAGAGAGAACTTCTCCATTTGATGTCATTTTATTTTCAACAAAAGCGTATCACTTAAACGAGGCTATTCAAGATTTGAAGCCGTTTGTTGGCGAAAATACTGTAATCATTCCATTGTTAAATGGTATCGCTCATTTATCACTACTACAAAAAGAATTCGGCGAAGAAAAAGTAATTGGCGGTTTATGCTTTATCGAGACGACGTTAAACGATCAAGGAGAAATTGTACAAACTAGTGCTGCCAACAGACTTGTGTTTGGAGAAATTAAGTCTCAAAATTCAGAGAGAGTAAAGCATATTTCTAAAGCATTTGCAGGTACGAAGTCTAGTTTTGTTTTAAGTGAAAATATTACGCAAGATATGTGGCATAAATATTTATTTATTACTGTAATGTCAGGTGTGACAACGTTAATGCGTGCACCAATTGGACCAATTCGTGAAAGTGAAGGCGGCCGTGATTTTATCCGTAATGTGTTTGAGGAATCTGTACAAATCATGAGAGTATTAGGAGCTCCAGTAAAGGAAAATATTGCCCAGGAACATATGAAAACGATTGATAAAATTTCGTATGATATGAAGTCATCGATGCAGCGTGATATGGAAAAGGGTTCATTTATTGAAGGGAAGCACTTGCAAGGATATTTACTGGATGTAGCAGAGAAATTTTCTATAGCGGCACCATTATTAGGAACTATATATCAAAATTTAAAGGTGTATGAAGAGATGACCTTTAACAAATCTGTAATAGAATTAGATGTATGAAAAAATAAAAAAGATAGCA